>JAFURE010000090.1 GCA_017471985.1 Akkermansia sp.
CACCTGAGCCCAAGGCCACACCCGAGCCCAAGGCCACACCCGAGCCCAAGGCCACACCCGAGCCCAAGGCCACACCCGAGCCCAAGGCCACACCCGAGCCCAAGGCCACACCTGAGCCCAAGGCCACACCCGAGCCCAAGGCCACACCTGAGCCCAAGGCCACACCTGAGCCCAAGGCCACACCTGAGCCCAAGGCCACACCTGAGCCCAAGGCCACACCCAAGCCCAAGGCCACACCTGAACCCACGGCCACACCTGAGCCCAAGGCCACACCTGAGACCACGGTCACACCCGAGCCCAAGGCCACACCTGAGACTACGGTAACACCCGAGCCCAAGGCCACACCAGAGCCTACGGTTACACCTGAGCCCAAAGTAACATCTGAGGCCACAGCAACTCCTGCCCCCAAGGTTACCCCTGAGCCAGAGCCCATCCTGACTTCACATGTTGATGTTATTCAGGCAAGTGAATATGTTGTTACCCTACTGAATCACGAGGCAATGTCCGATGGCATGATTCTCGTAAAGATTAAGGTTGAACCGACGAAAAAGTCCGATGGTGAGGTCGACAAGTTTACTCGAATCACCTTGGGCGGTTACATAGCCAATGCAAACGGCGAAGTCGATCTTCTGTTGGAGAACAAACCCTGCGAGCTTCAGCTCATCATTAACACAGAATCCGGCAGGCACTTCAGCAATCCGATTAAAGTAGATATCTGGACTGACAAAAACTGATAACAATGCTCAAACACGGAGCGGGGCCACCCCCGCTCCGACTTCACACCATCACATCAACACCTCACAAAATCTATGAGTATAGAAAAAGTTCAGAACGTGGGCTTAAAAATTTCTCTCGACGATTATTCCAAATTACGGAGAGAGAACACCGGCTCTGATTTCTGGTTCCACGACAATCAAGCCATTCTTACGAAAAAGCTTAAGCCGTTCCTTCCTCGCATGGAATACAAACCCGGCGAACAATGTGTTATCGCCTCCATCGTAGAGCGCGGCAAGGAACAGCTCAGTAACAGCGAACAGATTGCCCCGAATCTGAGCAACGTACCGAGCGCTGAACTCAGGAAACTCCGCGCAGCGCTCAATGCGTTCAATCAGGAGGTTGCAGAAAGCTCACCGGATACCAACTTATACAAGCTCGGAACCGGGTTCAGCCTTCCCATGCCGGATAAAGCCCCCGAGCTCTACCGCGTGTACGGAGGTCCCATCAACAAGAAGATAGCTATTGTGTGGGGACTTTGTCCCAGAGATATAGCCGGCGGCGATGATTTCAGTGCTATTGGCTCGGTACCCGAAGTGCTTGCAGCCCTGCCAGTTCCCCCGGCGGAATCGAAGATAAAGGACTTCCTTACAAAATATCCCATCCCCATTGCAATCGGCGCAATAGCACTGCTTGCCATTGCCGGGCTGGCAACTTGCGATGACGGGAGCGATACTCCAAAGTCCCCCGTTATCGTGCAGCAGCCTGTTACTCAGCAACCTGTTACTCAGCAACCTGTTACTCAGCAACCTGTCACTCAGCAACCTGTTACTCAGCAGCTTGTTACTCAACAGCTAGCCACCCAGCAGAACACAGCCAAACTTGTTCTCAGCAGCGCCCGCATACCCTGCACGGCAGTTATCGAAAAGCAAGTCCACAAAGGAAACGGGCAAGTTGAGATTACGCTTTGCTTTACCCCGAACCACAATGCTACCATCAACTCCATAACAGTCAATGGTCAAAAAGCCACTAACGGATGTCTGACAATGACAGTTCCGAGCGGCCACTCTAAATTGATATTGATGGTGGAGACGCCTGAAGGCCGCACGGCCAGCACTCTGGAACTCAATCTGAATGATTGAGTAAGCTCCAACAACTTAATCAACTTCCCCACCCGCAAAGATTGCGAGTGGGGGTAATTTTCTATATTGCATTTACACCGAACAATATAAAACAGCTTGCATTTCAGTCTGATTGGAGTATACTGAAAGCAGAAAGAATGCAAACCATGAAGCTACTCCCACTCCTGGCCCTACTGGCTGCCCCGCTGTGCATTGCCCAGCAGGAATCCCCCGCCCCGCAGCAGACCGAACAAACGCCCTTCACCGTGGCGGACCCACAACTGCGGCAGGTGCTGCAGGATGCCGTGAGAGCTATGACCTCCGTCACCGAGCTTCTGGAATCCGTGCACGACAAAGCAACGGCAGATGCCGTGGCCGACAAGCTCAAAATCCGCAATGCTCTGCTGGATGAACTGAGCTTCGGGCTGCAGTACATCCCCTACCCGGTTGTCATGCACGCCATGTCTGCCAACGGCATTACCCAGGAGCGCACCGAGGGCATACAGAAACGCCTGGAGGAGAATCGTTTTTACGGTTCAACAGCATTGGCAAAAGCCATGGGAGCCCCGGCCTATATGGCCATGGAAATCGCCGAACCCACAGCCGAGGACCTCGAGGCTATTGCCCGGCAACTCAAGGCAGCAGCCACCCGCATGCCGCAGGTAAGCGGCGGCCCCGGCCTGAGCAAGGAGACAGCCTGGGTACTTACCCCCGAGCTGCAGGATTTCCCCGACCTCGTACAGCAGTCCCTCACCAACGCTGAACGGCAGGGGCAACGCATCGTTCACGATGAAAACGGCGACATATATCTTATGGTCACTCTTCTGCTGACGCGCGAGGACAAAGCCATGGTTATCGAGCTCTGGTTCAAGGTCAATATTCCCGCCGACACTCAGGATGATGCCACTCCGACCGATAATACCCCCGAGACGGATGAGGTGGAGGTAGAGGAAGAAAACACCCCCACCCCCGTAGATGCCGAGGCCGATGAAGCCCCGGAGGATGAGGAGTTTAACCCCGAGGATATGGAAATAACCGTTGAGGCCGGCGGCGGAACCGCCGAGGAAGAACCCACCGTCACTCCCGAGCAGCAGGCCGAGGCGCTCAAGGTATTCGTCGAAAGTTGGTCAGCCCTCGTTACCGCCCTTAATTCCATCAGCGACACCGCCTCGGCAGATGCCGCCGTCCCGGCCATCGAAGCAGCTCGTGCCCGTTTGCAGTCCGTCAGCGATATTCTCAGACTTGTTCCCGGCATGGATATCATCGAAGCCATAGAAAACAGCGGCACCCCCACTCCCGCCGACATGGAACAGCTGCAACAACGACTGGAAGCCAACGACTTCTACGGCTCGGCAGCACTCAAGCGAGCACTGTTGCAATAAAGCCCGATCGGAGAGCCCCGCAAGCGGGGCTTTTAACTTTCGCGCGCTATCGAGAGCCTTTTTTAAGTTCGGCTTCGCCTCACCGTGAAGAACTCGCCGCGGGCGGCGAGTTGAGTGGAATCCAACTATTTGCCACATCGGGATTGACCTTTGGGCTTTGTTTGAGTAAAACAGGGTAAGGGGTGGCATAGTGCTGCCCCTGATCAACCCTACAGGACTCAATGAAGACATTTACCCATCGATATACCGCAGTTGCTCTGCTGGCAACTGCTATTTTCGTGTCTGCTGCGCAGGCTCACGACCAGCACTCAGACCCGCAGCAGGCGATATTGCGAGCGGCAGAAAGCTCACCCGCCACACTGCAGAAAGAGCTCGATAACGGCGTGAACATCAACGCCACCGACAACGACTACAACACAGCCCTCATGCAAGCCGCCGAGGACGGTAACCTGAGCGCTGTCAAAGCCCTCATTGCCGCTGGTGCTGAGGTCAATATGCGCAATGAAGACGCCGAGAGCGCTCTCATTCTGGCTGCGGAGGAAGGCCACACGGACATCGTGAAGGTGCTCATCGAAGCCGGAGCCGATATCGGCGCGGTCGATAAAGACGGCGAAAACGCGTACTCCAAAGCCATCAAAGAAAATCACCCGGGCACAGCCAGAGCCATTCGCGATGCCTGCGGCATGTAAACGCCCCCACCGCAGCACTCAGGCGCCTGCCTCGGCAGGCGCTTTTTCTGCTTTCAACAGCACATGATAATGCAGTTTCAGCTCCCGACTATCGGCATCGAAGATAAGCCTGTTCTCCACATTCTGCATGTACGGGCGCTCGGTACACATACTGAAGTACAAGCCCGCACCTTCTGCGCTGAACAAATCGGCAAACTCCAGATATTCACGCTCCTCATCATCCAACCAAAACATGGCGAATCGTATGGTATTCTGCTGCAATCGCCCGATGTAAATACCCTGTGGCCCCTGACGCCACCAACCGTCAATCCATTCCGGGAAAATCGACTGCTGCGCCGTCAGTATCACCGCGTTCCCCTCCTCCAATCGTCCCTGCTCCTCGCCGCGCACCAAGTAATCCACATCGTGCACATCAACCCACAAGCCCTCGCCGCTCGGATCCGGCATAAGCTGCAAGGTCAGTTTGCCCCAGCTGCTGTCCATGGCAAGGGTAAGGTAACAGGGAGTAGCATTCACCAATTGCAGCTCACACTCTTCTTCTCGGGTCAGGTCATACAGCTCGGCATGCAACTGCCCACCCTGCTCTCTGAGCCTCAACTCGTAATCCATGATAAAGGTGAAATACCACCTCCCCACGTGTCGGGGAGAAAGAGCGAACGGCTGTCGTATATTCAGAATCATAAGTCAATCAACGTTGCCAGCCTGCCATGAAGAACAACTGGCTGTTCACACGCCGCGGCTCCCCACCTTCAGCCGGCGTAAACCATATTTCCCAGACAGAGCCGTAATATTCCCCCAAGTCGCCACTGAACACAATGTTTCGCCCCTGACTGCGAATCACCCTGCAGGTATTGCCCACTTTCGTCTCGGGCAACCAGTTGTTCCGAAATTGAATCTTTTTGTTGCATGAGTACTCATACGCCCTCAGCTCAAAGCTACCTTCCGCATAGTCCTGCGGTATCACAATGAACATATCATAGATACCGGCAGTATATTCCCACAGTCCGAGATAGGGCCGGGGAGGCACCGGCGGCAGCATGGAATCCAACTGCTCACGGGTAGGATTCTGCGCCAGCGGAGCCAGCTCGGCATCCACAGCCTGCACATGAGCAGCATAGAGCTGCGGTTTCCACTCCGTATCATCATTCCGCCAAGTCCGATACAGCTTGACGGACCAGCCGTTTTGCAGCGGCACAAGTTCATCCGTTCTCCCCGTTGGAGTGGAGGTCGTATAAATATGCGTCTGCACATCCCCCGCGTGAGCCGGAAATACTTGATAATTCAGAACAGCAGAAGAAAATTCAGGGCACGTTGCCTCGGCATACAGACAGCGCAACAGGTACTCCTGCAGCAGGTCGGGAGCCACCTGCGAGAGTTTCGCCAGATTCGGAGCAGTGAGTACAGTCTCGTCATTAACCTCCACAGGTCCCGGCAAGCCGGGGTGGCGGTCTATCAATTTCTCCACCTGCGCAGGGACATCCCCATCGATGAAAAACGTCATTCCACGCGGCAGTACAAACTCCTTATCCTCAGGGATTGTCACACCGACTGTAAAATAATCACCGCCAGCGCCGAAGGTATTGAGAAGAATCCTATTCCCAACCAGTACTGCAATCACAGCCGCCACGCCGGACCACAACCAACTGCGCAGCACGCGTTTGAGCTCACCACGCCGCCACCACCACACCGTCATAATCGGCAGCCACAAGCCAACCAACAGCCCACCCAGCACCCCGAGCAGAAATAACACCAGGAGCGAAACAGAAAACGCTGACAGCAAGGTAGCGAACTCATCGTGCCCCCACCCCGCCAATATGGCAACGGTGATTTCCAGCACCATAGCCAGCAGCAGCGCCCCCGCCGCCCCCATCGGCAGGGCCCAGGTGCTCTCTGTAAATCGCTTCAATCCCCGCAAAAACTTATTCCACATCTTCCTCACAAGATTGATTTTACTAATCTTCTAAAGTCGTGACCTCGACAAGCTTACGCGAGAAACCGGTGAGCCCGTCTGCATCGGGCGTGCGGAGATAGCGAGGATCGAGCCCGCGTCGCCCCAGTCGCCACCTGTCCAGAGCATCGGCATCCTTAAAAATTCTGTAAAGAAGAATCACCCGTTCAGCGCAATCGGGGAACTCCTGAGCAATAGCAGCCTCTCCCTTGGCGTCATCAATATCATGGTATTTCATCAGGCAGGCAGCAATCGGGCAATACTTGATGTCGTCCCGCCCATTGCAGAACTCAGTATAATAGGCCGCAGCCCGTGCGCCATGGCCGGTATCCGTACCGTCATGTTTACGCCGAGTATCATGAAAAACAGCGGCATGCGCCAGACTGACAAGCGACTTGTCCTCCTGCCCCAGAATCTTGGCCCCCACCAGAAGAGCATAGAGCAACACTCGCTCGCAATGGGAAGTGGCATGAATGGAACTATCGGGCATGTTGAACTGTACAGAGTTGTACATGAACTGCGCCCACTCCTTGAAACAGCCCCCAACCGCCGGCGGCAGCAGGCTCACAAACTTTCTCGGTACAATCAGTTTTTTCATAACATCTTTGCGACTTTCCTCATTCTAGCATGTCTGCCCACCCATATCAATCAGAAAAAATCGGGGCTCAGGCAGAAGATTTGCGCATTCTGAAAAAAACACAGAAAATGCAGCACTCACTCAATAAATGAGCACAGCAGAAACGTCTATCCCATGTATGAACGTCGCAAGTACCATTGGCACAGCCCTTCCGGCAGTGGTGGCCCTGATGGGGCACATTTGCTATGCGGAAGATGCTCTTTCAGCGGAGCAGCAGGAACTTATAGCAGATTTCCACCAAACCATCCCTACCCTGCGTGATAGCATGAACCGGGCACGCAGCGCACTGCAGGCAAGCACTGATAGTGCAAGCGCAGATGCAGCAGCGGCAGCAATCACAGCTGTCAGTCAGGCAGAAGAAGCCGTAAAAGCAGCCGCAGGCAAACTGACGGAAGCCGGGCTGGGTGTCAGCCGACTGTACACTGAGGGTGATCTGGCAAAGGCCATCAGCAGCCTGCCGATAGCCGCCTACAATGCCGACATTCAAACCGCACTGAAAGCCGGGTGTCACGGTAGCGTCAAACTCTACCTCGCAATCACTGAAGATACCCGCCCCTACACTGCCGAACAGTTACAGGCCGGGCTCAGTGAGCAGGAACAGGCTGACCTCAAGGAAATCGAACAGGTACTTGCCGCCATGAAAGAAATCTGCCCGAACTCCCACTGGCGCCCGCTGGAGGATGAGTTTGTGCGACGTTTCGATGCCTCATTTCCCGCAGCCGCCCGCCTGCAGCAGCGCCCGCTGACAGCCATGCTGCTGCACCGCAAGCTCGAACAATATTCCCAAGAGCTCTACACCCTCTGCAACCACAATTTCCACAATAACGGCGACTTGGAAGCCCGTTTCGTACTGCACCCTCAGAACTATATCGGGCAATGGTACTCGCAGCGTGCACTCAACGGCTACTTCTATGGCCATGCCGACTCACTGGACCGCAATTCCGCCACCCCACGCGGCAAAGCAATATGGGATGCCGCGGCTCCCCGACTGGCCGAGCTACGCCGCAAGTATGACCTCGGCCCCGGCGACGGGCGCACACGCGAAACGGCTTTTGACATACCGGCCGACATTAAGCCCGAGGATTTCAAGAAGTTTGTGAACGACGTCACCCGCGAGCTCTTCGGTGAACGAGCGCTGCACAGTGAACTGCTGTGGAGCTCAGTGGGAACCAACGGCCGCCGCGTCGTGCATGGGCTCATTCTTGTCGGGCGCACCGGTAGCCGGAATCGCAACAACGACTGCCACGTCATCATGCCCTGTTACTTCAATCTGGAACGAAAGGAGAGTGAAAAATGAGAAAACTGTTCGCCCTGCTGTTGAGTCTGCCACAGCTTCTTCACGCCGCGAGCGGAGGATTTGCCACACCCGCCGAGTTCGGCTACTCGCCGCTCTCACAGGAACCGGCTCAATACCTGATACCGGCTGTTGAGCGAGAGTGGCATATCTCAGGCCGCCGCCCCCTGCGCGCTACGCTGTGCGGAATCCGCGGGAAATGGGGGAACCGCGCCATTGTCATTCTGCGTACGCCGTCGGGACGCAACATATCACTCGCCGCCTATTCGCTCAGCGATGCCGACCTGCAAGCCGTAAGCGACTGGCTGAAGAAAAACGAGTTCATCGACTTCGAAACACACCGCGAGGGCTCCAATCCGGCACGCATTCACTCCGTTATCCCCGTCGGCAAGGAGTACCACGTCAACCTCATCATGACAGACGGCTCACGCCAAGCGGTGCGCACCAATACCACCCCCGTCAATCCCGATTTTGCCCGCCGTCAACCGACCTCCACCTTTAAGGTGACTGATACCACGCTCGAAATACTGCACAGCCACGTCGGCAAAAAGCCGAGTGGCAAACCCGAGCTGCCCATTGCCACCACGGTGGATGAAGCCATGCTCTACGCCGCCACACACGATGTGGGCATAGCCGTGTTCTTCCTGAACCGCCGAGGGAGTGCCATTGATATAGCATTCCGCCACTATCTGGCAAACAAACCGGATATGGTAGCGCAGTGGGCCGAGCACTTTGTATTCCTGCTGGCCTATGCAGACGACAACGGCATGTACCCACAGGAATGCCATGATGCCCAGCTGGTTATATCCCTCACGCACAGCACGACCGGCACACATGTCACCAACCTGTGCAATACCAATACCGAGCTCGCCCAGCTGCGCAATGCCTGGCTTCACAACACCAATTCGCTCGGCTATGTGACCTACCTGCACAACATGCGTTTCGGCAACCCCGCCCAGCAGAAATTCACCACCAAGAGCAACACCGGAATCGCCATGCCGGAGAGCCTGCTGCGACTGCGTGACAATGAGTTCAAGCTTTTCGGCCATTAACATTCACCTGACTGCCCCATCATGAAACCACCATTCACCCCCCTGCTGCTCAGTCTGACTCTCGCCGTGCCGGCAGCAGCCGATAACTATCAGGAGCTCTCGCTCTACCCCGACTGCCGCAAACTCACACCGGCAGAGGTTGACCCCCGCGACTGGTTCCCCCAGGCCCCGCGGAGCGAGCGGGAGAGACTGCGCCAGAACAGCCGTCAGCACTATGCCGATGCCCGAGCCATGGCCGAGCGACTGCTCAGCAACCCGCAGGATGAAGCCGCCTTCTGCGCGCTCTACGAATATACCGAGCATATCAATGATTTGGTAGATGAGCTCACCGACGACTCGCCGGAAAACCAAAGCAAGCTGGCAACACTGCTGAAGTTCCGCCAAATCCACCGTGTAGCAGGCCTGTCGGACACCCGTCTGCTGGCTCTGCGCGACAAACCGAGGCAGGACTTCATCATACGCCTGCGCGACCTGCTGCAAGGGGATTACTCACGCGAGCAACTCATACGCGAGCTCTACAGTATACTCGAGCACGACAGCGAGCTCAATCACGCCGAAATTGACATCATCTGCCGTGGGCTGCGCGCCTGGTGCGGGGTGAGCAACAGTCACCGTCCCGCCGGTGCCGTGGCCCGTCTCTACCTGCGGGAATTCCGGGGCGGTAAAGAGGTTCAGCTATCCTCACCCATGGAGCACGATATCTCGGTGCACTACCCGCACCTGCGGCGCTTCGTTTCGGCAGAGTGCGCTATCAACGGCACGGTGGCCAAAATGCTCTCCTTCCACATGAGCTGGAACAATCGTGCCCTCAACCGCCTGCTCTGGCGCTCCCCCGAGAAAGCCGTGGTACTGGCACGCCACATGCAGCGTCCCGGCTACGACCTGCTGGAGCACAAGCCCGAGGCGCTGCGCCGCTACATGCGATTCTGCGGCATTGCCCAGTACCGTCAACTGGCTCTGGAGGTACCGGAGTGCTGCTCCACTGCGCTGGACATACGCGAGAACGCCACGGCCGAGGACGTCAGAGAGCAAATCAAATCCCTGCCGACTGAGCTCAAACCACTGGCACCGCGCTGCCTGCTGGCTCTGGGGCGGCGGGACGAGCAAGTGTGGGAACCGGCCACCCTTTCACCGCATACTCCCATCTCCCCCGCCTGGCCCGACGCCTCGGCAGTGCAGCTGCCGCAGTGGCGCAACAGTCTGCTGGGGCTTGCGGACGCAGCCGATGTGCAGGCGGCATTTGAGCAGGAACTGCAGCAGTTGTCGGCTCAGACCGAAGCCGTGACAAAATACCACGGCACCGGCTACCTGCTGGCCTGCGCCCTCGATGAATGTGAGCGAGTTCGCCCCGACCGCCGGGACCTCATCACCCCCGTGTATGTGCGTATTGCCCTGCGTTTCGAGCAGGATGGCGTGACCCTCAGCTACCTGCCCGAAGATGACAGCTTCGGCATCTCCGCTGACTATGGCTTAAGCTCCCTTCCCATACTCAACACGGCACAACACCTCATACCGCAACATCTGCACCGCATTACCCTGCAGCTGGCTCTGCTGGAAAAAGAGGGCCGCACTCAGGAGATGGAGCGGGCCTGCGCCCGACTGGCCCGAGTACTAAACCGCAGCAACCTGTGGCCGCTCATCATCTGCCAGAGGGAGCTGCGCGGCTTCAGTACCCGGGCTCTGCTCACACTCTTTGCTCATTATGAAGGCGAAGACGATGCGCTCTTCGACTACGGCGAAGCCATGGGGTTGAGGCATGAAATGAGTATTGCCCGCCTGGGGCATGAAGATGAGCTGGGGGACAACCTGCTGCGGGCGGCTGCCATCAGCGGAGCCCTGCCCGCCTCAGAACAGGAGCGACAGGCTGCGATAGATGCATTCATGGCCATGGCACGGGAACATGCATACGACAACAATCCCCGCCTGACCGGCGAAGTGCTGCTGCACCTGCTGCGCTGGGGTGTCACCGAGCCGCTCATGCAGTGGCATGATTGCCCGGTTCGCTACTTCCGGGGGCGCTACGCCACAAACGGCCTGCGACTCATTCGCGCCTATCTGAAAAATGACCGCCATCAGGATGCCGAGCGCCTGTTGGCCGCCATGGGAGCCGATGCCGAGACCGATACCACGCCGGCCTACCGTCTGGCCTGTGCCCTGATGGCGCAGGATACCGCCACCGCCGCCCGCCTGCGCAAAGACGCCCTGCTGCTGGCCATGCTCCACCGCCACATCGACTACACCACCTATGCCGACTACCTGACCGAGCTCGCCGTTGAGGGCGACGAGCAGAACTACATCATGCGCTCGGAACTGATGTTCAGCAATGGACGCTCTGCCGGGCTCAGCCCGGAACTGGCATTCTGCTATGCCGGGAACGGCCGCTGGGACTCTGCCCATTTTGTGTTTGAATACATGCTCACGCAGGGGCTCACCACCATTACCCCCTACGGCACCATACCCGACCAGGCTCACATGTTCTACTACCGGGCCTTCGCCGATATCTGTCGCAGTAAAGCTCAGAACCGCCCCGAATGGGCGCAGCAGGCACTCGCAGCTCTGGCCGGCACCCCGGCAGAAACAGTGGCGAAAGAACTGGCGGTCCTCCCCGCCGAGGGAAACAAAGCAACAAACACAGCGCCCTCCACCCAGCCCCACACGGCACCGAATGACCTGCTGGCCGCCCTGCCGCCACGCACTTGGAAGCTCAAGAACGGCAGTACCATCGAGGGGCAACTCATCGGGCTGGGCCGCGGTAAATACATTACCCTGCGCCTGAGCGATGGCAGCGCACGCATGTTCGCCATGGGTGAAATTGCCGGCAATGAATTACCCTATTTCAACAACTGGAGCAAGGCCAACGGTATACAGAACTGGAATCACAAGCCCTCCGAAACCAACCACGTCTACAAAGTGAAAACAGCCGGCCGCCCCGTTGGTGCTATGCCGGATTTGGAACACCCCGGTTCATGGTACATGGCTGTGGTGGGAGAAAACGGTTCTATTCACTGGCTGCGCACCTGGGGGCTCACCGGCAAAGAGGCGGAGCAGGCCACGACTTTCTGCAAAGAACAGAGCAAGAGCTTTGCCGCCGGGCTCAAGTTGGCAGATTCCCCGCAGCAGGCACTCCGCATGGCTCAGGAGCACCGCCTGCCGATTCTGCTCGTCAGCACCATATCGGCCATGGGCGGGTTCAATGATATCGGGGGCCTGATTCAGTATATGCAATTCCACCCACAGGCGACAGCCGTCTGGGCTCAGCAATATGTCATTTTGCCTGTCACTCCGCCCATGGGTAAAGAGCGCCCGCTGCGCTACCCGGAACAACAGCGCAACGAATTGCTGGAACTGGAGCGCGTGTTCACCCCCGGCATCACAGCCGAGAACTCACATACGGGGCGCATGCTCGATGCCTCCCTGCGCAAAGGCGGCAAGGTGAACATGTGCCTGCTCAGCCCCGGGAAGGTCACAAGCTACACCCTGGCTCCCGATGTCACAGTAGCCCCGGCCGACATTCTGCTCAACGGCTCCGAACTCACTGAGCAGGAAAAGAAACATTGACAAGTTACATCTGTAACTTGTATTTCAACATCTTACTCCCCGCAGAATGACCGAGAGCCTGCCCGCCATCTATCGGCGGGCAGGCTCTCACTTTCGGGTATTATTGGGCTTCTTCAGACTACATATGGGAAAATCACAACTCCTGCAAACGGCGCAGGACAGACGGCGGCAAGGCCGCCCGCTCAACAGCGGTGTTGATGGGATAGACGGCAACAGGTTCTTCACCGGACGGCTCATACACAGCAAGTGACAGCTTGCCGTTTTCCGACCTCAACTCAATGTCGCCATCAGCATGAGGCAGCACCATGCTCAGCTCTACCGTCTGCCCCTGCAACCATTGACAGTGACCGGTGGGAACGCCTTGCGCCAGGGTCAGCAGCTCTCGCAAGTCGGCATGAACCTGAGCGGTATTCATGCCGTGCGGCAGGCGTGCCAACTGGAGCCGCAACCGGCTGCGAGCCTGCGAAAACTGCAACAGGATTTCCGGGCTGAGCTCGCGCTTCGGTTCAGCTGCAGGCTCCGCTGCAAGCTCATCAGAAGTCGGGCGCCCCTGCAATTCCACCAGGGTGGAAAGTCGGCGCCCCTCCCGCAGGTACTGCACGCGCACCACATCTCGGGGAGAGAACTCAGCCAGAGCGGCTTTCAGCTCAGCGGAGGTCGGTGTAGGGGTACCCTGCACGCTCACAATCACATCCCCCGCCCGCAACCCGGCCAGTTGAGCCGGGGTCTGCTCTGCGACACGCCCAACAGCCACCCCCTGCCCGGCGTGCTCCCTGTCGGGCACCACACCGAACACCACTGCCCCACCGGCTGCCTGTACCACAGACAGGCAGGACAGCAACAGGCAGAAGATGGCTGTAGGTTTGTTCGTCATATCACTTCATCGGGCAATTGAGATTTTACGGGTTCCTGTACACGTATAACCAATCGGGAGCGATCCGGGCTCACCATCACAAAAGTATCGCAGCGCACAGAGCCGGTGCCGACAGGCGTTACCTGACGGGTCATCTGAACCTGCGCGGCGCCAACCGGCTGCTTGGCTGTCGGGATGTAATGAATCAACAGCCCGGCCATCAGTACCACTACCGCAGCAGCCCCGGCCAGTCGGCGTACATAAATGCGGGGAGCTCGTGTACCCGCGGCCTGCATGGCCACGGGCAGGCTTTTCCGCAAATCACCCGCCATGGGAGCTGCTGCAAAAACTGACCGCAGTTCCCGTTCCAGCGCAGCATCGGCCTGCAGTTCGGCAGACTCCTGCTCCATGGCTTGCAACATGCGCTCTCGCACATTCCCCGGCAGAGCTGAGTCAGCCCGGAGGGCCGATTCCTCATGAGCCATGGTTCGCAGTAGCTCTAACCGCAGCCTGTCCGGCATAGCGGCAGGGGCATTTTCGCGGGCTATCTCGCGCATGTCTGTAGAAAAATTATTCATGATGGCGGGTTAAGTTCTTCTTGCAGTTGTTGGCGGAATATGCGCAGCGCCGCGCGATAGCGGGAGGCCACGGTGGCTGCGTTCTCGCCCACGATTTCAGCGATTTCACGGAAACTGAGCTCCTGCCACACATGCAACACCACAACCTCGGCATAATCGGGGCGCATGCGGCGCAGCACGCGTTCCACACAGCGGCGGCGGTGCTCAGCATCTGTCGAGCACGTGAGCCACGGCGTGCTTTCATAGACTGACGTCTGCTCCGCCGCAGCGGCCAGAGCAGTAGCCTGCCTGCGTGTACGAGTGCGGTACAAATCAGCAGCACCGTTGCGAATACAGCTGATGACAAAAGCCGGCCATTCTGTCGGTCCCTTGCGAAAATCTCCATTCCTCACTGCACTCACCAATTTCACCAGTGCGCATTGCAACACATCCTCAGCATCGGCCTCGCAAGTGGTTCGCTGACGGGCATAGAGCAACAGGCGGTCACCATACACGGCCAACCAGTCAGCCCAGTCCGGCGTATTGCCATCCTGAGCGCAGTTTCCCGCAGCTGTTGATTCATTATCCATCGCGCTTACATACTATAGACGCCGCTCATGAACCCATTTATGAAGAAAAACAAGCATTTTCATAAAAAAATCCATTTAACGCACAATTTTACATTTGACAGCACCACAGGTCAAACATTTAATGCAGCGAACCAATAGAAGCGGATTTTTACCGAGGCATCAAAATATAAACAGGCATTCAAGGCTTGCAATCACACAAAAAATCTGTAGAATAGAGGGCGACACGAACGTTCAGCTAAGTATATGAAACGCCTGTTTTCCATAGCCATCATGATGTTAGGGGCTGCTTTCTTTGCCCCAAATACCGCCTATGCTCAGGACACCCCCGAAGCCGCAGAGGTAGAAGCCAGCGAGCCCGAAACTGTAAGCGTGCCCGACATGCTCAAGGAAGTAGAGTATGTAACCAAGGCCAAGCCCAAGAAGAAGGTTGCCGTCTACTTCATCCTGCGTTCCCACTCCAAGTGCGGGTTCTGCCGTAAGATTGTTCCTACTATAAATGAGCACTACAAGGCGATGAAGGGCAAGGGCGCCGAGCTTATCATGCTCAACGGCGATGCCGATCCCAAGGTTGCCAGAGAATGGGCCACTGAGGCAGAAATGCTCTTCCCCATCGTGACCAAGGATACAGCCGGAGCCGTCACGATTCCTGCCGGCGGCAGTGGCGGCACTCCCAACATCGTAGCCGTGACCCCTAATGGCACTGTGCTCAAGAGCGATTCCGGCGCCAATGACTGCGAGCAGATTGTCGGCATGTGGAAAGAACTGGTGAAGGAAGCCAAGGCTGAGCAGAAGAAAGCCAAGAAGGCAGCCGCCAAGAAAAAGAAGGCCAAGAAGAAGGCTAAGGCAGCTGAGGCCGAGCCCGAAGAACTTTCCCTCGACTGATTCTGCCGTCAGAACAAGCATTTTTTCAGGCGCTCCCGTAACGGGAGCGCTTTTTATTTCGCTTGCCATATTGCCCACAATGTGCTACCCTCTCGCGCGTACAATTTTTACGGCATTGTTATGATTGAGAACGAGTACATCAGCATCGACATTCGCACCGCCGGTCGCCGCTTTGCCGGAGTGACCGTGCGCGACAAAGTAAACGGTCGCAGCTACGACCTGGGCAAGGAGGTATTCACCATTCAGTTGCAGGAGGCCAAAACAGATGAGGCCTGCTCCAAAAAAGAATACACCGACGTGTGCCTGCCGCTGAGCGCTCAGGATTTGATGTGCGGTGAGGTGAGCGTGAGCCGCATTGCCGCCCGCCCCGAAGGGCGACGACTGGTCGACCGCCGTGCCGGACAGCGCGCTGCTCTTCCCTTTGCCGTAACGACTGATGGTTACAAGCTGGAGTGGTGGGTTGAACTGCGCGAGGGGCAGCCCTACTGCCGCGTGGGGCTCAATATCACCCCCATGCAGTTTGCCATGCCCGCCCGCAAAATTACGCTGCTGAATGTGCAGGCTCCCGAGGCCCGCGTGGAGGGCAGTGTGAAAGGCGCCCCCGTTGTGGCTGCCGGCAACCGCCTGTTCGCCGGTGTGGAAAGCCCGCTGAGCAAGGGCGAAGTAACAGCCGAGGGTTTTGCCTGCTCGCTGGAGCGCACCACCCACCTGCCGGCCCGCACACAGAGCAGCATTTCTGCCGTGCTGGGTTTCTGTACCCCCGGGCAACTGCGCCGCACCTTCCAGCTCGCCTACCTGAATGAGGAGCGAGCCCGCCCGTACTTCCCCCTGTTCAACTACAATACGTGGTACGACATCGGCTACTTCTCCCGCTACTCCGAGCAGGACGTGCTCGACACCGTGCGCATCTTCGGCGAGGAGCTGGTACGCAAGCGTGGCGTGGTGATGGACTCCTTCCTGCTCGATGACGGCTGGGACAACACCGAGACCCTGTGGCAGTTCCACGATGGGCTGCCCAACGAGTTCCGCGACATCCGCGCCCTGATGGAGAGCTACGGCTCGGCCCCCGGTGTGTGGTTCTCGCCCTGGGGTGGTTACGGCCAGCCCAAGCTCAACCGCATTGCCGCTGCGGGCGATACCTACGAGACCAACGAGCGTGGCTTCGCCCTTTCCGGCCCCAAGTACTACGAGCTCTTCCGCGATATGTGCCTGCACATGATTCGCGAGCACGGGGTGAACCAATTCAAGCTCGACGGCTGCTCCGGCATGGCCGATCCGGCCCCGGGCTCACGCTTCGGTTCGGATTTCGAGGCCGCCATTTCACTGATTGATGAGCTGCGCACCGAAAAGCCCGACATCTACATCAACCTCACCACAGGCACCTGGGCCAGCCCGTTCTGGTTCGGCATTGCAGACTCTGTATGGCGCGGCAACTGGGACCACGATTTCTGTGGTGTAGGTACCGCCCGCCAGCAGTGGATTACCTTCCGCGATGCGATGATTTACGCCCACAACGTAAAGATTTCCCCGCTCTTCCCCATCAACTCGCTTATGACCCACGGCGTCATTTACAACAAGGGCGCCCGCGGGCTGATGACCACCGAGGCTGATGACCTGGCAGATGAAATCTGGAGTGGCCTCGGTCTCGGCACCCAGATGCAGGAAATCTACATCACCCCCGCTATGTTGAAGGACAACGAGTGGGACACCCTGGCCGCTGCTGCAAAATGGACACGAGCCAACGCCGATACCATGGTGGACAGCCACTGGGTAGGCGGTGATCCTGCTGCGCTCGAGGCCTACGGCTTTGCCTCCTGGAGCCCGGCCAAGGGTATTCTGGTGCTGCGTAACCCGAGCGACATGGAGCAGGAGTTCAGTTTTGACCCCGCCGCCGTGTTCGAGCTGCCGCTCGGCGCCCCGCTGCGCTACAGCCTGAGCTCGCCCAAGGGTGACGCCCTGCCCGCCACGGCAGAGGCCGGCAAAGCCACTCAGCTTACGCTTAAGCCCTTCGGCGTGCTTATCATCGAGGCTACACCGATGGCATAAATACGCTGTTACCTTACCGATATATCACGACCGCTCACACCGACAGGTGCGGGCGGTCGAACTTTTGGCACAGCCGAGCCCCGCTCAATCCTGCGGCAAATCCATGCTGCCATCCGGGGCTGACTGCTGCTGATGGCTTTGGCTCCCCACACCACTCACCAACATGAAACCACTTGCAAAACCCACCCAAACAGCCGCACCTGCAATATTGAGCGGAACATCAACACCAACTAAAGTCGCAGCGGCCAAAGGATAGGCATATATCGCGTGGGGAGTGAGCTCGCGGCTGTACGAGTTGACAGCCGGACATGGACTTACCATATTCTTCCCCATAGGGTAAGCGCGTGTATCCTTCAGCTTCAGTGGCTTCCAGGCACCGGCATCCACCAATCGCAGGCAGCCGTCCTTATCTGCCCGCAGCTCACGGTATACCTCCTCCCCCATAGTTCCGGGCTTCATCTCGTAGAGGTCGGGAGTGGGTTTGGCAAGAAGATAGGGATTCTGCACATAGGTGCGACGGAACTTAGCGCGGTACCCCTTCAGGTACTTCTTTCCCCCGTGGCGGTAGTACACCTCCCCCTTCGCCTTCTCCACACCATCGTATTCAGCGCCCCAATCTGCAATATCCTGACAAAAATTCGTGCAAGAAGCCGACAATATCGGCAGCGCAATACAAAGAGATTTGCAGACATCAGATAGTTTCATACCACGAATCCTACTCCCTTACCCTCACCGAGTCAAGCCCAATCCTCACTTTCGGCTTGCTGTGTCGAGCGCCTGTGTGATATAAGAAAACAACATGGCAAAAGAACTTCCACCCCTAGCGCCCGTTCCTGCGCCACCACTCACGCTCAAAATGGCACTGTGGTGTTATGTGCTGGTTCCGGCTCTCTGCAGTCTGCTGTGGTGGGGTATGTACAGCGTAATAGTACAGGAGGAGTGCGAACGCTTATGGTACAAGCAAGCGACCCCGTGGATAGGTGGTCCCATGCCACAAAAGATGCAGCAATCCGGCTATGGTGCCATCACCGTTTATGGGGAAGAAGAACTGAGCCACCGCATCATCAAGACCTTTTCCATGGAGCCATCGACAGAACTGCCGAGGGAATGGGACATTGACTATCTGTGCCACCTACCGACCGGAACTCCCACTGCCGCTTATATCAGCCCTTTCATGATACGCAGCGACTCTTCCCCCTACGGCGGACATCCCACCCTGCTACGCTACGCCGATAACCGCTGGGTATACTACCTGAGCAGACCAATCACCCATTCAGAGCTGACAGAACTGCCTCCTTCTGCAGAATTACCGCCCCCGCCGGTCATACACCACAATAATATCATCGCCACCTTGCAGCTCATTATTCTCTTTTTACTACCCGCCTTGGCATGCAGTCTCCCCCTGCTTTGGGGTGCACGGAACACGCGCTACACCGGCACGGTAGGGCGCAGGCTGGCCATGTACGGTGGCCCCATCTTTTTCTGGGTCTTGCAAGGTTATCTGTTCAATGACATGAGCTACTACCTTGGCTTCGCATCATCGGCGTTTATCTCCCCTCCGGCCATTGGCATGAGCATAATCGCCGTCAGTGCTCTCTGGGTGGCGGAAATAGCTCGCAAACAGATTTTCTGTAAGCACCTCTGGCATATCACGCCAACAGAAATCGCCGCCCTGAAACACAAAGCGGAAACTGCCGAGGCGAAGAGCTCAGCCCACCGTCAGGCTCTCTTCCATGGCGGCCAAACCACTATCCATAAGCAACAAGGCAAAAAATAATTCTCGACCGCCCGATAAAGCTCAGACAAGCATAGAGATATCTACCTCATAATGAGAAGGGGCATCATTCCTGCGCTCCAAAAACATAGTCATGTACACAGGAGCATATGTAATTTTGCCAACTTTTTTCACATTGTCATTGCATAGGACCAAAGCCTCGGGCAAGGTATAGTCAGAGCAGTCCAAAATATTGGCCAGGGCTCTGTGCTGAACATAATCCTTACCGGATTTCACTTCAATGGGCAATACGTTACCATCCAGTTCGATAACAAAATCCAGCTCGCCCCGTTTCTTATTATTATAATAGTAAGGCTGAATACCATGAGCCACTAACTCCTGAGCCACAGCATTTTCATACACAGAACCGAAATTAATATTTTTATCTCCCGTAAGTACGCGCAACTGAATTCCCTCTGCATACTGGGAGGCCAGCAACCCAACATCGCTCTGAAACAACTTGAATAGATTCCGTGAGCGAGCCAGCAGCAGTGGCACTTTGGGCTCTTCTACGTTATACACCGGCAATGCCACTCCCGCGTTCTTAAGCCACAGAAAATCATTCTGGTAGCGTTCAAACTTAGCGTTTTTATTCAAGCTTTTCAGTATAAAACGTTTATTTGCGGCATTCAATTCCGGGGGGATAAGCTCAAATATCTCGCTTAAACTCAATTTTTGTTCCGGAGCATACTGAGCAATATCCCGTTTGTACAGGTGAATAATATCCTGTTGAATTTCCATAACCTGCCCCAAATCACGTGTTGTAATATACTGATTGACAGCAGCTGGCATACCACCAACAACAAGATAAAGACGGAACAGTTCCATGATTTTTCCATGAACGAACGAATCCACCGGAGTCCGTGTTTCCCACGCATGCCGTAACGACTCCAAAACTTTTTCAGTTATACCCACAGCTGATATAAACTCCGCGAAATCGAGCGGATACATCTGTTGCACGCCCATGTACCCCACCGGCTCCGAACGTAAATCGCGCAGTTCCACCCCCAGAAGGGAACCACTCAGAATATAGCGATAAGAACCTTCTTCTACCAGAAATTTAATTGCAGTCACAATCTCCGGACACAACTGCACCTCATCAAAAAATATCAGGGTCTTGCCCTTTATCAATTTTACGCCCGGCATTGCAGAAAGGCGCTCCAGAATCTCCCGACTGTTTTTGGCACTGCGAAATATCTGTATTGCATCCGGATTATCTACAAAATTAATCTCGATGAAGCTTTTGAACCCCTTCCCGAACTCGCGTATGGAAAAGGATTTTCCCACTTGGCGCGCCCCGGTTATCAGCAAAGCTTTACCAGTAGTCTCATAGAAATGTTTCAAATAACTGTCTATCTTACGTTTAAGCATAGGCCTTCCTTTTTTTCAAGGTTATTTTAGCCTATTTCTGCCACTTTTCCAAGACAAAAATGAGCTTTTTTTGCCATTTTTCCAAGATAAAACACCCCCTTTTTTGCCGTTTTTCCAAGATTTCAGCTCTGAGCGGGGTAAACATCGGCATTGACAACAGGCGGGGTGTATGCTACAACTAAACCCACCATGAAGCCCGCTACCGCGACCATACTCTCTCTGCTCTGCCTGCCGCTCAGCTCGTGCCTGTTCCAAACGCACAGCAAAATTTACCAACTCGGCTGCGAGTACGAGGGTGTGAGCATTCTCGACCGGAATACCTGTTACCGTATCAACGGCAGGGACTACATCAAAGGACAGCGCACCAGGCTGACAAGCCATTGTGATTCCTGGTGGTTCGACCCCTGCGAGGGCTGCTACTACCGCCCCATCGAGGGTACACAGGGTGAAATTGTCTACCACGAAGTTTACCACGAGAAGGGCGATAAATACACCCATACCCGGGGCGAGTGGATAACGCTCGATACGCCCAACGCCCGGCCCCGACAAATAGACGGCGAACTGATAGGGCTACCGACCCACTACCCCACCAAGCACAGCGAAATCTACACCCCATGGGCACTACTGACCACCCCGGCGGCTCTGGCGAGTGCCATCGTCATTGACATCCCCGTCACGCTGGGCTTCTTCACCGTCGGCGGGCTGTATCACCTGACCTTCGGGCAACAGCAGCAACCAACCACTCCCGAAAAACCATGATTTATCTCGAAGAATTCAGCATCCTCACCCCCGAACAGGAAGAAGGTTGGCTGCACGATAACTATAACCTTCACTGCACCAGACAGTACTACCCCTTCCGAGTGTTTGAAACTCCGCTGCCCCAACTGAAATTGGGTAACATCACCATACTATACGGCGGCAACGGCTCAGGCAAGACCACCCTGCTCAATCTCATGGCCGAGAAACTGCGACTGCCCCGCAGTACCCCCTACAACCGCACCCCATTCTTCGGCGATTATGTGGAAATGTGCCGCATACGCATGGCGGGGGAAGACACCGGCTACGTGGAGCAAATCCCCTACGAAAGCCGATTTATCGGTAGCGATGACGTCTTTGAGCACATTCTGCGCCTGCGCGAACAGAATGATGCCCGCAATCTGGCAGCCGAGCGTGCCGCACGCCAATGGGGGGGAGATAGAAGTTGTCTCACGCGGCTCAACTCAAAGGAACAGGGGGGATACGATGCCTACCTTGCTCACATGAAAGCCCGCCACACCACCCGCAACCGCTATATCAGCCAACGGGCAGAAGCCGCCGAGCGCGAGTACTCCAACGGCGAGAGCGCCTTCATCTACTTCACACAGGCCATTGCGGAGCGCGGGCTCTACCTGCTCGACGAGCCCGAGAACAGCCTGTCGCCCAACCTGCAGCTCGACCTCGTGGACTTTCTCTCCTCGAGCGTGGTATGTGGAGCCCAACTGGTAATTGCCACTCACTCCCCGCTGTTACTCAGCATAGAAGGCGCGCGCATCTACGACCTCGACCACAGCCCCATAAGCCTTCGCCCCTGGCATGAACTGGAGAACGTGCGCCTGCTCTTCCACTTTTTCAACGAGCACCGAGACCTGTTTCTGAACAACCGTCGCTGATTCGCAATGTTCCTTATCATTCAAATAGCGATAGTGCTACTGATGATGCTACTGCTTGCCCTGATTGTGGCATGCTGCATCGGAATGTTGAAGATAAAGAACCCAGCTTCAGCGCTCAACCTGCCCTTCCTGATGTTTATTGCACTCGGCAGTGCGATATACCTTCAGGCTCCCGAGCTGACCGAGTTTCTCATATACCTGTTCATTGCTCTCATCTGCTTACCCATCTCCATCAAAATATTTCATTGGATGCTGACCGGACCGAAAACCGGGCAGCCTACCATCCCTCCCTCGGGGAATAAAGGGCGCTTCCCCATTGTCCTTGGCATTGCATACCTCACCTGGTTGGGGCTACTCATACCTCTATGGGAGCTCCCTCATGTCTGGGACATACAGAGCGGCGAGCTGAGCAGCAGCCCCCCGGCCGTACACGATATCACCGGAGTATCGGCCGATACCCCACTGCTGCTGGTCGAGGTAACAAAGGAGCAGCCAAACATCGAGTTTCCCCCGACTTACAGTGAAGCCTACATGGCGGAGTCCCCCCAAATCGGCACATACCGAATTAATGATATTTCCCACTCATTCACCCATGATATGGCCGGGTTGCAACTGCCTGTAACCCCGCTCATGCTGACACCCGACATGGTGCGCCCACAGCAGGGCTGGAACCAACCGACGGTGAAGGACAATATTCTGACCATCACCTCCCCCGACAATACCCGCTACCGCTTTGCCTATTTCACCCTGCCGCAACACACTACAGTCTACTACTCCGGCAGCATTCGGGATGACAGGTTACATATCTTCAGCATCAATACCGACCCACACAGTTTCCACTTTGCCATAGCTGCCACCAAAGAAAGTCTGGTGAACATGTACAGAATCTACACCAACAGGCACCTGTCCGACTTCCTGTTTCGCCTGACCCTCATGCTCTGCACCCTCCTGGGAGCCGCCTCCCTCTGCTACCGCCCGCTTGCCTCCCCCGCGCCCTAAGCGCGGGGCTTTACGTTCGGCTCAGGCTTCGCTACACCAGCGAGCTCTGCTCGCCTAACCCCAAAATTCAAAATCAAAAATTCAAAATATCAATGCTGCCACCCCATGATAACAAATTCCTGGCTGGCAAGGCAGCGGGGTTCTGCTCCATCTGCCGGACTGTACCATATTTCCCAGACCGCAACATAATACTCGCCCCAATCACCACTGATAACCAGTAAGTCCTCGTCTGCTGCCACACTGCAAACATTCCCCAGCGGAACTACCGGCAGTGTTTTGCTGTGAAATGCCACCGGCTTACCGGTCGTATACTCGTGGGCACGAAGTTCAACGGTACCGTCCTTGTATTCAGCAGGCAACACCACAAGGGCCTGATAACAGCCGCCACTGTCTTCATCCCACAGGCAGAGAAATGGCCGCTGCGGCAACGGTGGCAGCAGGGAATCCAACTGCTCACGAGTGGGGTTCTGTGCCAGGGGTAACAGCGCATCATTCAAACGCTGCAACTGCCCCGCCACCACATTCGGGCGCACCTCCTCCTTGCTCCACTGATAATGAGGGTTATAAACCACCGACCAGCCATTCTGCAGCGGCACCTGCCAACGATAGGGAGGAAGCTCGCTTTGCCTTATCAGCTGCCTGTCCTCCCGAACCACTTCCATTACCTTTTTGCCACGCAGGGTACGCAGCAGGTAACTCTGAGGGTCATGCTCGTGAGCCAGAAATACCCTACTACTCCCGCCCAGCAGCGGGGAATTGAAGCGCGGATTGGTAGACTCGGCATACAGACAGCGCAACAGGTACTCCTGCAGCAGCTCGGGAGCCTGAGCACTCAGCTGCTGCAGAGCCGGCACCTGTGGGAGCTCCTGCAAATTCGGCGCCGATGGCAGAGCCGGCTTCATGTCACGCAGCTGCAACACTCGCAGGGGAGCTCCCAGATTCTCGAAAATAACCAGCTCACGCGGCAGCACGAACTCACGATCCTGAGGAATCTCCAGCCCCCTCGCATAGGGGTCAGCCCCGCCACCCAGAAAACAGAAGAATGCCATGAGCAGGCACAGCACCAGACAGCCAACGCCACTCGCAGCAGTGAATACCCAGCTGAGCACCAGACGCCCCCACGCACGGCGCAGCATGCACAGCGCCGTCTGCGCCACCAACCAGCACCCGGCCGCCAGCACACTCAATATCGTCAGCGCCCCCCATATCAGCGCAGTGTACTTCAATACCACAGGCGGGGTCATCTGCGTACCATTGGCCCGCAGGTAAAAGTCCATCACCACCAGGAACAGCCAGAGCGCTGCCCCATTGCCGGCCACAAGCAAGGGCACCAGCCAACTGTAGCTCAACAGTCGGCGGAGCATTTCATAACAGCGATACATAACAAGGTTAACATCAAGGGTTATCATCCGGTCATACCCCCTCTTTCCCGGTGCAGCAGCTATGTTGGCAATACAATCGGGCAAAGAAAGCTCACGCCCGTATGTTAGCAGACCACCGCAGATAAAGCAAGCAATTTGCAACAACGCCCGATACAAAAACTATTGAACGTATAGGAATGCCAACGTATATGCTCTCGCCCTCCTGAATTGCAGATTGTAATACCTCACCTGCCATTCACTCTCTTGTTTTCACGCTCCAGCACGATAAGAAATTCGCTATCAGGTTTCAGCTGCGATCCGACACTGACTTTCCAACCTTCACGGGCATAGGCATTGAGTACATAAGACAATGATTCGGCATTTACCCGTCCTGAAAGCTTTGGGTCATTGGCATCCAACACCTTATATTCCACACGAGACATCATGGATCCGCTGGTAATCGCGGGCTTGCCTGCAGCCGGGGCCGAGGGTCCCGACGGCGAACATGCAGTCGGCTTCGCGGACTTATGACCGACAAGCGCCCACTTGAGCAGCGATTTTTCCGGGCTTACCAGTCGCACTTTGTTGCAGTTGGCGCGCGCCTCGCCCACTGTCAGCGTCTGTCCGGTTCGGGCATCAGCCAGCAGGTGATTATCTGTTATTCCCGGAATAGTAAGGATGGTGCGCAGCGGAACATGTTTGCGGCTCCAGGAATTGCTGGTAACATCGAGCAGGTAATAGGTATTCATGAAATGATTGCGGGTCGGGGTGAACTACGGGCATTATGCCATGTTATTCTGACCACACAATCTAATTTTATAACAATTGGAACACGATGCAATTCCACGAATTACGCCGACTTATACACCACCTATCTGCCGGATAATCTCCGCTGTGGCAGCGGCTATGTTCGCCTGCTGCAATAACCAGGACACTATCACCACGCGCTCCGCCCCGGCAGCCAGCACCTGCGGCAGCGTATCGCCATTGACACCGCCTATGCAGAACATCGGCATATCACCCACGGCGGCACGCACGGCGGCAATATCCTGCAGCCCTATAGCGGCACGCCCGGGCTTGGTACCCGTGGGGAACAACGGGCCGAAGCCTATGTAGTCGGCCCCCTCCTCGCGCGCAATCTGAGCCTGCTGCGGGCTGTGCGTGGAGCGCCCCACCAGCACCCCGGGCCCGACAATGCGGCGCACCTCAGCCAGCGGGCCGCCATCCTGCCCCACATGCACGGCATCTGCCCCTATGGCAGCGGCCATATCGGGGTAATCATTCAGCACAAAAATACAGCCATGCTCACGGCAAATAGCCTGCATATCAACCGCCAGGCGCTGCACCAGCGACAGCTCCACCCCCTTGGCCCGCAGCTGCAGAATACGCACCCCGCCCTCAATGAGCGCACATGTCACAGCCCCCACCTGCGGCGGAGCCACATATCCCAAGTCCACTATGCCATACAAACGACAGGATTGAAGCACACTCTTCATGCCCCCTACTCTGCCACAAAATCAGACGAACGACAAGCAAAATCTACAATCTACAATTTACAATCTACAAAGTATTGAGCTAGGCGGGCTTTCGCCCGCGGCTATGCGTGGCCTATACCACCGTTTACCCCCCTCGGCATCGAGCCGAGAGCGGCGGCTTGTGCTGAGCTTTGCTATCTTTGCGCCGTAAGGCGCGGAATTCATAAATTCGTCCCTCGGAATTCGCCTGCCACGGCGTAGCAAGCGAGCGCAGCGAGACGCGGAGACGGGTCCCTCGTATTTTCAAAATTTTAGATTCCCCTCTTATGACATGCTCCCCGTTTGACTTTCACCCCGTCCGTCCTATGATAGAGAGTATGGAAACACTGGTATCCCGCGGTATTATCGAATCGTACTTCAACAAGTTACAGGATTGTCTGGAGCTGGATGCCGCCATCGTGGGCGGCGGACCCTCCGGCATAGTGGCAGCCTATTATCTGGCAAAAGCCGGGCACAAAGTCGCCCTCTTTGACCGCAAGCTCTCCCCCGGCGGCGGCATGTGGGGCGGCGCCATGATGTTCAACGACATCGTGGTGCAGGAGGAAGCCCTGCCCATCGTACAGGAACTCGGCCTGACCTACAAACCCTACCGCGAGGGCACCTATATTATTGACTCCGTTCACGCCACCGCCGGACTGCTCTACAAGGCCACTCAGGCGGGCGCCGTCATCTTCAACTGCTACTCCGTCGAGGACGTCGTCTACAAGCAGGGGCGCGTGGGTGGCGTGGTCGTCAACTGGACCCCCGTATTGCGCGAGGGACTGCACGTCGACCCCCTCACCATCATCTCCCGCACCGTACTCGACGGCACCGGCCATGACTGCGAAATCGCCAAAACGGTTGCCCGCAAGAATGGCGTGCGACTCAACACCGCAACCGGTGGTGTCATCGGCGAAATGAGTATGGACGCCGCTGAGGGCGAACGCTCCACCATCGAAAACACCAAGGAGATTTACCCCGGCCTCTTCGTATCCGGCATGGCAGCCAACGGCGTGAGCGGCAGCTTCCGCATGGGTCCCATCTTCGGCGGCATGCTCATGAGCGGCAAAAAAGCCGCTGAACTCATGAGCCAGGCCATCCGCGGCCAAGCCTGATGATAACCCGGCAGCCCAACTACCCTCTCATTTTCCCCTGCCCCCCTCCCAAACCGGCCATTTTGCAAAAAAAATCATTGCCATCCCATAGAGGCACGATAACGAGCCGCTAT
Source organism: Akkermansia sp. (assembly GCA_017471985.1). Lineage (GTDB taxonomy): Bacteria > Verrucomicrobiota > Verrucomicrobiia > Verrucomicrobiales > Akkermansiaceae > Akkermansia. Next base: position 27,220 of record JAFURE010000090.1, read on the forward strand.
GGCGCATGATTGCTGGATGTATGGATGATTTTCTTTGAAAAAAGGTTTAGGAATTAGGGGGAAATCTTTCGGCGGGTTTCTGCTGTCCCATATCAAATAAG
>JAFURE010000091.1 GCA_017471985.1 Akkermansia sp.
TGGGCAACAGGGATACCAGGCGCTTTTGGTAAAGTTTATCCGTAGCACTGCGGTAGCTTGCCTGTTCAATCTCACTGAGGATAGCCTGCAAACCGTCATCCCACATGTCGGGGGAGGTAGAGATGATTTCCTCCGGTAATTCTATATGGGATTCTACGCCCGAATCATTCTGCACTCTAAAGTTCACATTGCGGAAGTGGCGTGTATCCCCCGCTTCGTGCCAAGCGATGGTCGCGGTTCCGGTGGTGGCACTTGTATAGGTAAGATTCACCTGCACGGAGAAGTCCTCGCATGCCAGCTTAATGATGCCCTGATCAGGTGCCGCGTTTGCAGCGTAGCTCACCTGTACTACGTTGGAGAGCTCGCTGCCATAGTTCACGGTATCCGTAAATTCTCCTGTTTCCGGGAAATCAATGACAAAATCCGTAATTGCATCCAACTGATACCACGGCAGCTCCGGCTTCTTTTGAAAATCGGAGCGTGACACCTGCGACCTTGACATGTCGAGGCGAACCGTTTTGTTGGCGATATTTGCCGGGCCCAGTGCCCACAGAGCAGGGGCGCCGACCAGCATGATAAGCGGTAGCAGAATGCGGCGAATTTTCATGAGCGGAGTTATTCTACGGTTACGTCGATATTGCTCACGTTGGAGTAATCAACGTTTTCCTTGCCGTCCATGTAGAGCATGATGGCGCGTGCGCCATCCATGTCATGTGCCACACCGGGGTCGGCCGGCAGCGGTGTGACGGTGGACATGAGGTAGGAGTTGGTGGCTACGGTGTAGTACTTGTCAGGGTCAATCGGAGTGCCGTCCGGCTGTGTGATTTCGGTAATACGCATGGGCTGCAGCTCGGCCGCGGGTTTGACAGCCTTGTAGCGAATGCCGGACACGCAGGGAGCCCCATGGTGGTCAGAGGACGGAATGGCATTCAGGAAATCAGTCAGCTCCTTGCCGGTGGCTTTGAATACAACGGTCTTGTTGCAGAAGGGATCCAGACGGTAGCAGTCAGCCACAATGAAGGGACCCTCGGGGAACTCCTCCAGGCGCACATTGCCGAAGTTCACCACGGCTACATCGGTCTTGGCGTAGGCGCGCAGGGAATCTGCCATCAGGCAGCCCAGGCTCTCACGGCGGGTGATGGCAGGCTTAACGGAACCGAGCCGGCGCTGCATGTAGGGGCTGGCTTTCGTGGTATCCACGGCGGCTTGCATGTCAGCATCTTTTGCCAGTTCGCGCAGGGGAATGAGCTCTGCTTTCTTGCTGACAATCTTGCCGTCTTCCACATCGAAAGTCAGTCGGGTGATGTACTTGACCTTGTTTTCTGTCTGGGTAATCATGACCCCGCCCACCATGTGAGCACCATCCACGCGAGTGTGGGTGTGACCGCCGATAATGGCGTCTGCCTCGGGAAACAGGGTGGCCAGCTTGATGTCATCCTCAAAACCCAGGTGAGTAAGCAGAATCAGTACATCGCACTTCTCGCGCAAGTAGGCGTAATCGCGCACTGCCTTGAAGGGGTCGCTGAACTTCAGCCCCTTGCCATTGTCGGGGTGGACATCGGGCAGCCCATTGGAACCGATTTGCACCAGGCCGATTACGCCGATTCTGACACCATCTCGCTCAAAAATGTGGTAGGGTTTCAGGTTGAGTTCGGCACCGCCGTCAGCCTGCACGTTGGCGCATACAAAATTGAAATTGGCGGCATCGAGCGAGTCGCGCAAACCGATAAGGCCGGAGTCGAACTCGTGGTTGCCCATGGTGGAGAGGTCGAAGCCGAGCATGTTCATGAGCTTAATCATGGGCACGCCGGGCTGATCCCCGTTGTCCACATACGGGTTACCGGTGCGGTTGTCGCCGGCGGAGAACAGCAAGACGTCCGGGTCGGCTGCTCGCTCGGTCTTCAGGAAGGTTGCCAGTTGAGGCAGGTCGTCGATGTTGGCGTGCATGTCGTTGATGCCAAGCACACTCACCTGAGCAGCAAAGGCACTGCCCAAGGTGGCAAGAAGAGAAATAAACGGTATTTTCATGGTTGGTGTCTGTAGGTTGAAAGTGAATTATTGAGGTGATTGAGTGAAAATGTGGCGACCGTCCGCCATGGGGCTATCTGCGGCAATCACGTTACCCCAGGCATCGTAGATTTCACCCTCGTGCAGGGAAAGCCCGGCGTCTGTGCAGTAGCGGCGCACGGCATCTATTGCAGTGGCTCCGCTGAAAATCATCACGGATGTGTTGTTGACGTAGACGAGCATAATCAGGACTCCGGGTTGAGGGTGATGGTTATGCTATAGGGTTTTGCTGTGAAATTCTTGGGGTCAAAGCCCTTCATTTCACCCTGAACGTCGAAGGTGTAAGTATTTCCCTCACGCTCTTTCAGATACATGGTGCCGTTGAAATGCACGGCCTTGCCGTTGCCTACACCATCGAAAGATATCTTTGCAACTCTGTTTTGAGGCTCCCAGCTGAATACTTTGAGCTTGGGCATGGGGGCATCGTAGCCCATTTTGTACGTAGAGTTTCTGCGCCAGCCCTTCTTGCGACCGGTCAGGGTAAGGGTGCAGTCGCCCAGTTCTGCCGGAACTGAGAGGGCTGTGGTATTGGGCTGCGGATTTTCGCGCAAGTATTCGCTTGCTGATTCTACTCCTTTATTCTCGGCGGTGTAGATGTATCCATAACCTTTATGAACATCCTGAGTCACGCCAATGCCGTTTACCAGGCGCGTACCCATATCGAATTGAGCCTTAGCATGTCCCTTGGCTGCAGCCTGTTCCACCCAAGCGATTTTTTCGAGTTCGTCTACATCGGCGCCCTGTTCGTCACTGGCCCACTTGCTGATGTAGACTGAGTTTATACCGGTGTCGTCATTGTAGTAGCCGGCTACTTCCCACATGGCATCGGCGTCTCCCTGACAGGCTTTCTTCCAGGCATTAAGCGCTGTGTCATTGAGCAGTTCTACAGGATACCCACCACGTAGAAGGGCACGCAGTTGAGGATGCCGTGTCATGTCCAGCGGCGTACGCCCAAGTTTGTCTTTGACATCGATTTTTGCACCGAATGCTAACAGTCGTAATGCTTTGCGATAATCGTTTGCGGCTGCTGCCCGGTGTAACGGTGTCAGGTTAGTTGAGCGCTCAGGCAGGTTAGGGTCAACCCCGGCAAGCAGGATTTGGTGTACAATACGGGCATCGCAAGTGGGCAATTTCCACAGACAATGTTCCAGCAGGGTATTGCCGTACTGGTCTGTCCATGAGGGATTGCCACTGGTTTTCATGTTTTCCAGATAATTGTACAAATCCGGCCATTCAAGGGTACCGAAGTATTTCTGAGCCAATTCATCGGTAAGATTTTGCAGTTTGATTTCAAAGCCTTCTGTAGCCTCTGCGGAGGGGCACACAATGCAGGTAATAGCTACAACAGGAGCGCAGAGCGCACGCAATAGGGTAGAGTGGAACATGGCGAAAATGTGTGTGTTATTTAATGGGAAATGCGGGGGGCCGGAGCCCCCCGCGTTTGTTGTAATTGCAGGAATGAATTTTACTCAGCCGGGGTTTCTTCAGCAGGTGTTTCTGCTGCGGGAGCGGCGGCCGGAGCTTTCTTCTTCTTCTTAATAATCAGCACAACCAGTGCAATTGCTGCGACCAGCAGGGTGATACCCAGTACCGGGCGATAGGCGACCCAGGCAATGGCGATAACCACAAGGGCCACGACAGAGGCCACGGTGAAGGCGATGATGCCGGTACCGAACTCGATGATGTTGCCGATGATGGGCAGAACGTCACCCAGTACAGACAGGGGCTTAAGAATCATGGAGATACCCATGTACATCATCAACCAGCCCACGAAGCGCAGAATCCAGGTCATGATGGTGTTGTCGGTATGTGCCTTCTGGAACATGGCGGCCTTGTTGTGAGTGCCAACCTGCAGCAGGTCAACATCGTAACCGTTCTCGGCGATGTAAGGAGTGAAGGTGTTGCCGGTCTGCTGAGCAACGATGGAAACGGGCATGGTATCGGGCACGTAGGTCCACTTAATGCGAACGTCACCCACCTGCGGAGTGGAGGGATTGGCTGTACCCATGGTGGTGGTCATAGCGCCGGGCTGAGCTACGCCGGGCTGCATCATACCGGGCTGAACCATGGTCGGCTGTACGGCGGGAGCGGTGTTATAGGCCGGTGCCGGAGTAGTGGCCGTTGTGCTTACGGTGACGGCGATGGGGGTGCCGTTCACGATAATTTGACCGGCAGTGGGAGTCTGTCTCACATAGGGAGCCAGTGCGCCGGTGGCCAGACGTACGAAGCTCTTATTTTCAATGGTGAAAATAGGCAGAGAACCATAACCGGGGATGTCAGCATACTGAACAACGGGAGCTGCGGGGTACACAAAGCCATTGCCCGGAACTGTGGCGGTGATAGCATGCAGGTTGTTGCCATAGAAAATGCCGTTGGGCATCACAGGAATGGGGGTGCCATCGGGGGCGATGACAAAGGGTACACCGTCCACGTTGGTTACAGACATGCGGTTGGGCTGAATGGAGGGTACAGTGACGAAACCGCCCATGGTGAGCTGGGGTACCATGCCGATCTTTTCAGCAGGAACCGGCTGAGTGGCAACGGTCTGAACCATGCCGGGAGGCGTTACGCCGGGCTGCATGCCCGGAGCAGGGGTCATGCGGTTCATCATACCGGGAGCCATACCGGGCTGCATGGCGGGCATGTAACCCACGGGAGCGCCGATGTAGAGAACGTCAGCATTCACAGTTGTGCGACCGGCCAGATCTGCAGGCCACTCAATGTCGGCAAGGGCAACGGGCTTCTCGCCACCGATGCGGCCAATCTGAGCCTTGGTCAGGCTATAGGCACCGAATGTGGCGTTCTCAGCCTGCTGGGTCTTATTCTCTGCACCCTGATAGAATACGCAGTTGTTGTGGCCGGCTTCCTTGAAGTTGCTGGAGTCAACCGGGGAACTTACCCACTTGGTTGTGTAGGAATAGGTGGTAATCTTCTTTACGCTGCCGCCCACCTGTTTTTCCTCGCGGGTGGACTGATTTTCTACCCACTGGTAGTACTCTACATCGCGGCGAAGCTTCATGGCCTTCATGCTGATGCCGGGGAACATGTCATCGCTGAGCACGTCCTGTGTGACGGCATTGCCGGTGGCGTGAATGAGTTTGCCTTCATTGAGAGCATCGATGGTATCTACGGTGGGGACTGAAACACAGACAGCCTCACCCTCTTCCAGGGCTTTGGTCGTTTTGACGGCTCGGCCTTCGTTCCAGAACAGCAGGGGAATGCCGGCCAGGAAGAGTATGCCACCGCCAATTACTCCCTTGAAAGAACTGCCGAGGCGGCTGCCCCAGCTTTCTGTTGTTACTTCTTCTACGGACATTGTGGTGTTGTGAGTTCGGTGTTAGTAAGTTGCTGCAAGCAGCGGATTATTTATTCCAGGGTGAAAGAACCGGTGTAAATGATTTTTTCAGCCCAGATGGTTGTGGGTTTACCTGTTACGGTACAGGTAGCTTTACCTCCGGTGGGGGAGGTGAAGATGAGTTCGTAGGTACGGGTGTACCAGTTGGAAACGTTGCCGTCGCCATGCGAGAAATGGAAAGAGTAGGTGACTGTGGCGCTGTTCTTGCCCGTGCGTTTGTAGTCGTTGGCGACTTCTGTACGGCTGTCGTTGTCGGATGTCCGGTTGACTTCTGTGTTTTGCTGTCCCCAGGAAACAACGTAAGCAGCCTCATCATTGGGCTTTAAGAAAGCATAGGTGCTTTCATCCCGGAACGAATCGGCGTTCACTGGCTCTTCTTTTTCGCAATGGAAAGTGAGCATTTTGCCGGCTACCTGTTCGGGAGCCAATGTATCCAGCGCGTTCATGGCTGCCGTGTCGCCTGCAGCTGCCGCGAGAGAGAAGAAATAATTGGAGCGGGCCCTGTCTTTATCTACACCGCGCCCCTGACGGTAGCGCCAGCCCATCCAACGGGCGGCTGTAGCATCACCGGCCTTGGCTGCCATTTCATACAAATCGATAGCCATGGCGGTGTCTACCTCCTTGCCGTTTTTGCCCTCGGCATAGCTTACACCGAGATCTCGAATCTGTGCCGGGCTCATGCCGTCGGTTTCGGTATAGGTAGGAGCGCCCTCAGTGGCTATACCTTCGGTCTCTGCCACCTCGGGCAGATTGCCGTCTTCATCTGCCAGTTTGGGGTTGGCACCGGCTTTCAGCAGGTAGTGCTGAGCCATGGCGTGACTGGTGTAGTGCAGGGGCGTGCGGCCTATATGGTCGCGGATATTGGGATCAGCTCCGTTGCGCAGTAGCATTTCTGCCGCCTGTGCGGCATCGTAGGGCAGGCCGAGCGCCTGGCTGTCACATTCATCCTGATAGACGGCATCCTGCACCAGCGCGCAGAGCAGCGGCACCCGGTAACCGGGCAGTATTTCTACTTTGCTGTTAACATCGACCCCACTTTTGATTATCTGTTCGATTTTTTCCAGAGAATCGCCACGAAGGACTGCTCGCTCCAGTTCTGCGATATCCGCAGCGCTGGCTGCTGATATCAAACAAACGATAGCCGGTATGAACAGATGACGAAACATGGTTAACTCCTTCGGCCTTGTATTCTACACCTCCGTAACACTGATGTCAAAGAAAAATCTCTCAACTGACTTATTTTGTAACACAGGTAACGGCTAGACATATCTCAAGGATATGCAGCATATTAATATATTGGTTCTGTTATTTTTTGCTATATGCTTGAATTTGAGAATTTGGTTTTCGCGCAGTTGTATGTTATCACTCTCTCCTCCTCCGCCGCCGCTGGCGGCGATATAACCTGCCGCAGGCAGATATCACCCGAGCGGAGCGAGGATATAACCCACGCTTCAGGCGTGGATATAACCGCCCGCAGGCTACTTATCGGCTGCTATGGCAGCCGGTGATATCCGCCTGCGGCGGGTTAAATTGTGCCCTGTGGGCACAGTGATATCCCTTCGGGGTTATATTGGCCGCTGCCGCGGTCGGTTATCAGTGGGTTCGAATCCCCTGAAACAGAAAAGCACCTCAAATGAGGTGCTTTTAGAGCGGGCGATGGGATTCTACCCGCCCACCGGTCCCTGACGTTGTCAGGGTACCCTCGCGAAGGTGTTCGCTCGGCCCGGTGGCAAGCTGCTCGCTTGCTCACAGCTTGCCCA
>JAFURE010000014.1 GCA_017471985.1 Akkermansia sp.
GCCTTGGGCTCAGGTGTGGCCTTGGGCTCGGGTGTGGCCTTGGGCTCAGGTGTGACCTTGGGCTCAGGTGTGGCCTTGGGCTCGGGTGTGACCTTGGGCTCAGGTGTGGCCTTGGGCTCGGGTGTGGCCTTGGGCTCAGGTGTGGCCTTGGGCTCAGGTGTGGCCTTGGGCTCGGGTGTGGCCTTGGACTCGGGTGTGGCCTTGGGCTCAGGTGTGGCCTTGGGCTCGGGTGTGGCCTTGGGCTCGGGTGTGGCCTTGGGTTCAGGTGTGGCCTTGGGCTCAGGTGTGGCCGTGAGCTCGGGGACATCTCCGGAGTCAGTGCTGACGTTGCCTTCCCCATTGAGCAGGGGCTGCATTACTGTTGTATCGGGGGGCGAAACATGAGGCGTAGCGGTATTTTTATCACAGACGCTATAATAAATGAGCGTACCTGCGGCGGCGATGCCAAGCAGCACCCAAATCCAGGACTTGGAGGAGGCTCCGCTACCACTTGAGCCAGGGAAGGGGAGCGTGTAGGGAGCCTCTCTCAGGGAAACAACGGAAGAAAAATCGAGTTTGCCAACGGAGTCCTTCTTGCCCATCCCCCAGATGATAGCCAGTTTTTTATTGCTCCCCTCACCATACACGCGGTAGAGCTCGGGTGTTTTTGAGGGATGAGGCAGCATAAACTCGGAAAGCATCTTGCGCAGACTATCCTCTGTCACGGGGTCATTAATCTCATTCAGAAGAGATTTGATGCACTCGAGCAACTTAACCAGTTCAGAAGTGGGAACGTTATGAAGGGAGGGCGAGCCGGCTTCGCTGATACTCAGGAGTTCTCGGCCGTTTTCAACGATTGTTGCTGTGACTGAATTCGTGTTGGGGTCGTACTCCATCCTGGGGAGAAACGGAGCCATTTTGGTGCGGAGTCGCAGCTGATTGTCAATAAACCAGAAATTGGGACCGGCCGATGTGGCTTTCAGGTCGATATATTCATCGAGGTCGAAGCGCAGACCTTTGTTTACGATAGGTGTGATACTCATAACTTGTGGATATTTTTTAAGACGAACAATCCCGGTAAATGTTTAAGTTTTTTTGAGCTGAACCTGACATTTTTTGTGAATGATGCCATTTTCCCGGTCTTTGATGCCCCAGGAGCAGAGCTGATGAACAAGCCCAATTTGGGAGCCGGAGGAGTCGGGAATCATTATTTTCTGATCATATTCCTCTTCCAGGTAAGAAAGGAAGAGCTCATAGTTCAGCTTAGCCTGTACGAGGGTTGCATTGATGTTGTCGGCCAGCGCTCTGGCAATGTCATCTGCCTGCTCCGGTGTGCAGCCATCGGCATACAAATAATCAAAGAAATAACGGCTGAACGAGTAAAGCCCGGCAACGGCCTCAATCCTGGTGTCTTGTGTTCCTTGTCCGGCCATCAGGCATTCCAGCGCACTGGAAGCGGAGAAGATTGCGGCAATCATGGAGAGCTGGCAGAAATCGGGAGATTGGGCTTCCAGCTGTTTTTTCCACGCCTGAAGATGTGATTGCATGGCCGGTATATCAAAATACGCGGGGAAAATGCGCTTGCGGAGCTTCTCGGTGGCCTGCAATTCCTGATTGATAGCGGCGTTCTTATCTTCTGCCTGCTTAAGCTGTTCCTGCAGTTCTGCAATGGTTGCCGAGGCTGCGTTCAGTTCCGCACGGAGCGCTTCGCAGTCGGCGGAACTTTGTGGGGCAGTATGCATCTGTTGGGCTGGCTGGGTATCGCCCCCCTCGGGGAGGGGGGCTGTGAGAGCCGATTCTTCTGTCGCATTGCTATCGTGTGCTTTCAGGCGCAGCATAAGTTTGCGATTATACTCGCAGAGTCGTACGACTTCATCTCGAGCTTCGTCTCGCTCCTGTATCAGCAGACGGCGCACATCGGCCTCGTCTTTTTGCTCCAGAAGCTCATTGAGCATACCTTTCACGTCCTGAATACTTTCTTCCAGGAAGGAAAGTCGCTGTGTTTTGCTGTCGAGCAGCTGCTCCAGTTTCAGAAGTGCGCGCTGCTGCTCTTCATCTGAGTTGTTGCTCCATCTTAATGGCATGATGGTGTTGATGTTGGAGCGTTATCAGTTCATGTAGAAACGGCATTCATCCATCCAGAACCCATCGTCTGAAAGGGTGCGCAGCTGCAGTTCCACCTTGCTCGGGTCAAAGTTCGGGCAGGGCCCCGTCGGTGTGACCGATACCAGCTCGATGTCATCTTCATCGCAGGCGTAGGGATCGTCTTCATCGTAGCCACAGGCAGATGTCTTGCGGCTTACGACGATGGCCAGCGGGCACTGGGGAGATTCCTCCTGAGCACCGAGCCAGCGCAGTTTGTAAATACGCTCGGGCATGGTATTCTGAGCCAGGTACTTCTGACGACCGATGTAGGTATTAATCATGACCTCCTTACCGTTGAACTTTTCGCCGATTCTGGAGGTGAATTCCTTATCCTCGTTGGTGTTTTCCTGAGGGGTAAGCAGAATACCACCTTTTCGGAATCCGTTGGTTCTGTTGTCGTGGGGCATGATACCCCAGTAATTCGGGGTGCTCTTGCGTGTGTGATCGCGAGACTCGTTGATGGTCCAGTCCGGCAGCATGCGGTTCCTGCCTGCTGTGTAGAGGGCTGCACCTACTGCTGTTACCGTTTTGGCATCGTTGATGCGGTCGTTGTCGGTCATCGGGTACCAGTCGCCGGCAAGGAAGTCCTTCATGCGCACAATGCGCTGAGGCCGAATGGGCAGGTACTCGCGCAGCAGTTCCACAACCTTGGGCATTTCGGAAATCTTGCCGCTCAGGGTCACAACGTCTACCTCGTAGGCCGCCACGAACTTAGCCAGGGGCTCAATACCGCGGCTGAGCACCTCAACGACGCATCTGTTGATATCTTCCGGGTTGTACATCAGACGGTCATCGGGCTTAATGAATGCGGTGTCTGTCTGTGTGCCGGTTCTGCCTGCGAGATATTTGTTCAGGTCGGTGATAGCCTGCTCGTTGATGTTGCAATCTGAGGTCAGTCGGTACAAGTCGCCGTTTTCGTTGCGGTAGATGCCATCAGGGCAGGTGGCAACATCGCTGAGCCACTGGCGAACGATGGGCAGGAAGAGCTGGGAGACGATGCGCAGCCATTCCGCCTTCTCGGTGGATGAATTGCGGGCTCTCATGAGCACTTTCTTGAACCTGTTGACAACCGGATCGTCGGATGATGGGTCAAAGCCACGTGCATTGAGGAAGGAGGGGAGCAATACCTGCTCAATGATGGCCTGAGTGACACTGTCACCGGCAAAGGTATTGCTGTCGCGGAAGAGGACTTCGTACAGCAGGTTGACGTTAGTCTCGCTGTCATTGATGTACTGAATGATGGAGGTGTCGAGCGTGCCGCCACCGATGTCAACGGTCATCACTCGTACCTTACCCGTTCGGTAGTTTCCCGGCTGTTCATTGCGGCCGTAGAGTTCAATCCAGGTGTTGGCGGTCAGACGTCGAATCTCCGAGTAAACGAACGGCAGCTGGGAGGCCACAGCTTCATCCAGACTTACATTCAGGGCAGGGCGGCCCTGAACATCACGGGCATCCTCGTGCGGGGATATGGGCCTCGTGATGGGGGAGATGGTGTTCATGTGTGACAGAGTGAAGATATCCACGGCCTGTTTCCATGCCTGGCGATAGTACTCTCGCTCCTTAGCAATCCAGCCGGAGGGGAAGGTGACGTTCACGCTGCGCAGACGTCTGGTGGAGTATTGCCTATTGAGCCTTCTCCAGTTGTAGGAGGTAATCTGTCTGTAGGCTGCCTCGATGATGGTGAGCGCCGACCAAACCATGGCAGAGGAGCGGGGGTAAAGTGCATCTGCCGGAACTGCAGACGGCCGTTTGTCCGGATCCGGGTCTGCATAGGGCGGTCGGGTGATGTCCCAATCAGAGCCGTCCATGTACATGTAGCGGCATATCTGGCCATTGAGCTTGGGCAGTGCAGCTCGGGTTTTCTTGGCAGACCATGAGTTGTAGTTGAAGTTCCAGGCAGACTGCCCTCCCTTCAATCCATACTGCTCCCTATCCCACAGGTAACGTTTGGGCGAGCTCATGGTGACATTGATACCGGTAGTCAGATCGACATTGTTCATGAGCTTTCTTGCCTCCTGTCCCATGAGGGCGGGGGAAATCTCCACGAACATCTGCGGTACGCGCTCCGTGCAGAAATAGCGCGTGGTCTTAACCTCCTGGCTGAACCCGAGCATATTGGTCTGGGTTGTCGTCTCGATCTGGCGGGTGTACTGCTTGCTGGTACGGAAGGGGGTGGGTTCACCATCCACCGAGGGGTAGTCCCATTCTGCAAACATAGGCTGCTGAACCAGGAACCAGGAGTCGGCAATGGTTTCACCCATATCCTCGAACTTGGCCTCTGCGGGCGTGGCCTCCAAATCGGGATATTCCTGACCTCGGGGAAGGAACCTGATATTTTTGCAGATGCTGCCCAGAGTTCCGCCCTGCACGGCTTCTACATTATCCTCCATACCCAGAACAACGGTTCGGGTATTGCCGAAGTCGACAATAAGGTCAACATCAATGACGTCGGGATTGGCCTGCTGCCAGATAATTTCGATGGGCTCAATCGGAATGACCGTGTTATCCACTTTGATGCTGAGCAGCACTGTCAGGGCATCTGCAGCTTCGCCCGGCTGGCGTCGGTCGTGGCTGATAGCCCTGCGTGAGGGGTATGCGTAGGGACTTACTGCCATGGCGCGTCCATCGGTCGGCATTTCCTGCTCCGTAATCTCGTGAATATCATGCACCGTGCCGCGCTCTACTGCGCCCAGATTCGTTTCGACAGCAACCCATACACCCAGATTATTGGTGCCACCCTTTGAACCGAAGCGGTAGCGCATCCAGGTGTAGTACATTTCCTCGTAGGAACGGGTAGGAGTCGGTGCCGGTTCAGCAGCCTGCTGGGGCGTTGATGTGGCTGCAGGCATGGCTTGCGGCTGGGGCAGGGGCAGGGGCTCAGGAAGTGGCATGGCTGCCTGCGGCTGTGCCTGTGTAGCTTCCTTTTTCTGTTTGGGTTCAGGTCGGGGTACAGCTTCCCAGGCGCAATTGTTGCTGCGGCATTGTTTTGCCAGTTTGCCGTTCAAGCCACCGTGTTTGCCGATGAACTCCTTATTGAACGGAACGAAGAAGTAATGGTGCCCGGTGTTGGGCATGACTCTGATTTCGAAAGGCATAAATATAAAATGGTCTGAGGTTATTTATTGCAGATAGCAGCCAGCTCTTCATCCCCGGGGTGTTCGCCGAGTTGGTCTGTTTCCTTGTCATTCTTGAGCGCATCGAGGGTATTCAGGAACGGAGCAATGACGCTGACATAGTAGATGTCGTCCTTGCGGTTAGTCTGTTTGTTGGATGTCAGGCTGTTAGCGCTAAGCGCCTCCAGCGTTGCCACACAATCGGCCTCGTGTTTGTGAGCTCCGACGATGGGGAACATCTCCTTGGAGAAGATGGTCGCGACCAGTCGCCTGAGTTCCTTGCGTTCTTCCGCGCTGATGCGGTTAAACTGGGCAATCCACATGACGATGGGGGTGAGGTCAATCTTTTCGATGAGATAACTGAGCACTCGCGCACGATGTTCCGGCGAGGTAAAGCCCAGTCCTCGCTGCAGCGGCTTGCGTTTAGCCGCCTCGCTCCATATCTTAAGCTGGGCGATGAGGTAATCGGGCACCTGTCGGGTAATGGTGTTGACCGGCTCGAGTACATCGGGCGAAATATCCTCGAAGTCCAGAATCTGTTTGGCGATTTCTTCGTCCTTTAGATTTAAGGGATTTTCGTTAATCGCCTTAATCATGGCCTCGATGTCCTTAGCATAGGCGTTTTCTTCAACCTCCTGTATGACTTCAGCAATGCAGGAACTCCACTCTTTGTCGAGAACAGCTGCCTTCTGTTCCAGCAGTGCCTGGCGATTGGTCTTCTCCACCTGACTAATCATGTGCCCGAACAGGTAGATAAGACCACCGAACTTACCTTCCTCCAAATCAGCCATTTCTAACAGGCTTTCACTGGTGTCGGGGAACAGGCGACGGAAGTCAGCATCTTCCATAATAGCTCCAATGGCGTTCTTTTTGAGAGTATTAATCTCTTCCTGAGTAGAATCTTCATCACCGAGCAGAAAGCGCCCGTTGAGGAACATGGGATAGTTCAGGCAGAAGAACTTTACAACGGCCGGATCGGCCAAATCGCCCAGGCCTTTGAGCTTGTCGAAAACATCAGCGAGCCCGATTTTGCCGGTGCCACTCGCATTTACCACATTCACCAAAGTCGCAGAGAAGGTGAGAATAAGGTTGATGGGCAGCTCTTTCTTGCGACTCAGCGGTGCGTGCTCCTGTCCCATTGACTTGAACCACTGGCGAATACCCTGCATCAGCTGAATGGGATTGGAGGGGTATCTGTCCTCTGCCGGCATGCGTACAAGCAGCGAGAAGGCATCTATATTGAGGTTGCGGGCACTACTGATGACAATGGAGGCTGTTTTGCCGCGCTTCATTACCTTAATGAATACATGCAGCGGTTGTTTACCATTCTCATCCCTGTAGTTGAAAGCGAGTTTATCGTTGGTGAGCGGCTCTGCTCCTCTCTGCTCGTTGGCTACGCCGGGGAAGTCAAGCAAATCTGCTTTACTGAGAAGCTCAAATGTTGTCGGGTGAGATGTCTCGATAACCTCTTTACGAAGAGGTACATGGATGAGGTGAACGAGGCCCTGAACCAAGGCGAAGTCAATGCCGTCCGCGAATACATTTCCCTTGCTTTCGCCGCGTACTATGGCAACATCGCCGTTCTCGAGTTCGCGATAGGTGCAGGAATCCACCAGCGCTTTGATATCGGCTCCTTCGCCAGCATAGTAGTAGGAGGCCGAGGAAATGTCGAGCAGGAGGGAGGCTATTTCTATGCCGCAATAGTACTTACGGTTTCTGAGTGTTGCACTCTTCGCACGAAGCTGTTTGAATGCCTCGTTCATGTTGCTCCAGTTATCCCAGAAAACCTCGCAGATAAACCAAATCACACTTTCCACGCTGGAGCAGAGCGCATCATTGTTCAGCAGGCTGAAACGGCGATCCGGCCATTCACTGCGCAGTGTATCATAACGCTCGGGATTTGTTTCGATGAGGATATTCAGTACGTTAAGCGCCTCGGTCAGCAGAACGTATGCTGCTTTATTGGGGGCGGTGCCACGGTACCTTCTGCAGGCTTCATCTGCGATGGTCTTAATGTCATTCGGGTAGAGTTTGCGTTGCTCTCCCTTGGCATTGCGGGCTGCTGTTTCGCTCAGGTAACCCACGGCCAGGGTCATCATGATTTCGTGGTCCCCGGCAAACTGAACTTCAATCGGGTATTCCGGGTATTTCACCGAATCGGTCATGTGAAAACGTGTCACACAGCCGGAGGCGTCGGCCCCCTTGGAGAAAGGATTGAGAATAGCTACGCCGTTCATGGGTTTGCCGCAGAACCGAGCCGGTGTGCCATCCCAGCTGATAGCGCTGTTGCTGTTTTCGTTCTCGTTTTCCGGGTCCAGGAACCGGGCAAGCATGGTGGATTTACCACTCTGGGAGGGTCCCCACAGAGCAATTGTGGGGCGGGCATAAGTGGTCTGAGCCATTCTTACAGAGTCTGCCTCGTGTGCAATTCTGTAGGCTCTATCCAGCCATCCGCCGCGACTGAGTTCATAGGATTTGGTGCGCTTGCAACCGAAATCCCAGTACCAGTCCAATAGTTTATTCTTAATGTTTTCGGGGATATTCATAAAAATGATGTGGTGTTTGAGGTAATTCAGATGAGATCTTTGATGTTGATTCGCCTTTTCTTAGGATTTTGCTGAGAGGGGCCTGAAGTTTGAGTTTTTTTAACAGACGAAGTCGTGGGATTGGGGGCGGTGGGTCGACTGGCCCGGTGGAGTGCAATCTTGAGTTTATTGAGTTCAGCAATAACCTGACTGAGTTTGGTTCGGAGCTCTGCGTTGGCCATGTCTGATTTCTTCTTCTTCTCCGATTGCTCGTTTACCGAGCGGCGAAGTCGTTCGATTTCGAGTGTCAACGCCTTTACCTCGGGAGCGTCTGCTACGGGAATCGGTGTCGCTGCCTTCTGCTCTGCTGCGGCAAGTTTCTGCTGAAGTTCATGAATCGTTGCGGCATCGGATTGAGCTTTCGTTGTGGCCAGCTGCAATTTCTCTTTATCAGTTATGAGTTCTTCCTGCAGTACAAGAATCTCATCGTTTAGCTTTGTTAAGTCTTCTGTCTGCCTGGATACATCCTCGGTCAGCGTTTCTATGCGTTCTTCAACGTCATCCAGTATATTTTCCAAAAAAATGAACGGCTGATTGTTAATCAGTTCGAATCGCTCGGCTGATAACTCAATCAGATACTTACGAAGCCTGTTTTCATTCCAGAAGAAATCTTCTGCATATTTGTATTGGCCGTAATTTTTGTTTTCCAGATTGAGAGCGCTGCGAAGATTGTCGAGAGATTTACCCAGTCGATGAAGTTTGTTCACCAGTTCTTTTCTGTTGGCGTTAGCATACTGAGCCAGAAGCGCCTCCTTGTCGAATCCCGCTTTCTTGCTCATTTCCAACAGTTCTTCTGTTTTCCGTCTTTCAGCCTCTGCTGTCTTCCTTTCCTCTTCGGCTTTCAGTCTTTCATCTTCAGCAGCTCTTCGTTCCGCTTCGGCCTTTTGCCTTTCATCTGTAGCGGCCTTTAGCAGTTCTTCTGCTTTCTTTATATCTTCTTCTTCTTTTTCTGCTTGTTTTCTGGCTTCTTCAGCAGCTTTCTTTCTCTCATTTTCCTCGTCTATTCTCCGGGCCTTTTCTTCCAGGTTATACAACTCTTTTCCCAAAATAATGAGTTGGTCAATAAGTCTGTTCTTGTTGAGTTGAGAGTAATCGTCGTACGCATAGTCCTTACACTCAAGCCCCATTTTTTCACGCAGCTCGTCAAGTGCCACAGCAACTTCTGTAGTAAGCTTCTCCTCAAGTTCGTCACGGCCGAGACCGGAATATTGTTGCCTTAAGGCATGTTCGTTAAAAGTTTTGCTATAAGACATGATTGACGTTTGGTTATGGCCAGATATTTCTTTATAATGTGATAATACATTTTGCACAGTCTGATGTCAAGGGGTTTTTGTTGGTCACCCTGAATCGTTGACTGTGGTTGCTACAGTTGTTGACGACGATATTGTTTATTCTGTTGGATTTTTTTTCAGAAAATCTACAAAAAAAATAAAGAGAGCAGATATAAAGGTGAAAATCATGGCAAAGGGTGCCATGTACATGCCGTCTTCATTCGGTTCGGGAGCGATGACGTACCAGAGCAGGCAGGTGAGTAACGGTAGCAACAGGCGAGCGTAGGCCGCGCGCCATGTACGCACGGTACCGCGCCCCCACAGCGCGGCATTCAGCACAGCCGGCAGAACCAGCAGTACCATCAGCAGAAAGGGCTCACCGACTCGCTGAAGGAAGGAGGGCGGTACGGCAAGTTGGGGGTAGGGCGGCTTTGCTACCGGCTGCGGCTCAGTGATACAGTGCTCGGTCAGGTGAATACAGCGCCCATCACTCAGCAGGGAGAGGTGGGGCACGAAGCCGACGGCACTCTGATCATAGCAGTAGGTGATTATGGGGACTTGCCGTGTGTAGAGTTGCTGTACGGTAGCGCTGCCTTGTTCACGCTCGATGCAGTACTGCATGACTGCGAGCGGTTCGGCAACCGGTACAAGCTGCATGCTCTGCTGTATGAGTTGCAGCTGTTCTTGCGTTGGAGTGTAGGTAAAATATTTTACCGGCCAGAATGTGGCTTGCGATTCTAAGTATGGCTCGTGGTAGCGCAGGCAGTCAGGTGCCGGGCCGGCCCAGGCTGCTGCGCTCTTATTCCATACCTGCGTGGCGTGGCTGTGCTCCAGCAGCTCATGCCCCAACCAGCCGAGCAGCAGGAAGAGGAGCGGCCCTAACAGGGTGCAGCGTAGTGTTGGGGGCATGGCTGTCATGCTTTATCGGGGGCGGTAGAGCTTCAGCAGGGCATCCGGCTGCGGGTCGCGCCCCAGGAAGTCTCGGATTTGCTGCATGGCCGGCACACTGCTGCCGCGCTCCAGAATGGTGCGGCGGTAGTGCAGGCCGGTTGCGGGGTTCAGGATTCCCTGCTGGCGGAATACGCTCAGGGCATCGGCTGCGAGCATTTCACACCATTTGTAGGTGTACATGCAGGCGGCGTAGCCCTCGGACATGGTGTAGGTGAGGGTGCGCTGTTCGGTGGGGGGCTGTACGGTGTAGGGGAAGAGCCAGGGGCCCAGGATTTCATTGGCCACTTCATCGAGGGGGCGCCCTCGGTATTTGTCGTGCCAGTGCATGTGCAGCTCGAGGTCGAGCTTGCTGCACAGGAGCATGCGCATGTGCATTTCGATGGGGTTGGAGCCGCGGCTGTTTGCCAGTTGCTGCGCCAGCTCGGCCGGCAGGGGCTCACCGGTGCGGTAGTGGAAGGCGAAGGTGGCCAGTGCCTCGGGCTCCCAAATCCACGATTCCTGCAGGTGGCTGGGCATTTCCACAAAGTCGCGTTCTACCTCGGCAGTGCAGTGGGGGCGGATTTCACCGTGCCCCAGCATCATGTGCATCATGTGCCCGAACTCATGGAACAGCATGTAGATTTCGCCGTGGTTGAACAGGTGGGGCTGCCCCTTGCGTGGGGGCGTGAGGTTGGCCATGAGTGCTGCGAGGTGCGGTTCTCCCACGCTGCCGTCCGCCGCAGGATTACCATCCCTCAGCGGCATGCACCAGGCCATGGCGCGTTTGCCCGGGCGCGGGTACAAATCCAGGTAAAAGCTGCCCAGGTGCGTACCTGTCTCGGCATCCTTTACAGTAAAGCAACGCACCCCGGGGTACCATACTTCCACATGACCGGTCGGGCAGGGCTCGCCCTTTTTCACGCAGGCTGTGGGGAGCTCATCAAACTTGATGCTCAGCATGCCCGACCATATATTCATGAGGCCTGATATCACTTTGTCTGCCTGCAGATAGGGGGTGATGGCGTTGACGTTGAACTTGCTGCGAGCCGGCGGCAGGTGGCGGTTCAGGTAGGCGGTGTCCCACGGGGCAACGGCGGTGAGCTCCTTGCCGCAGGCCTGCGAATAGCGCTTGAGTTCATCGGCTACGTAGGCATCCCACGCCGGTTTGCTTTTGGCGAGCATGTCGTCCACAAAGGCCAGGGCTTTTTCGCCGCTGCCCATCATGCGGCGGGCGGCTTCCTTATCGGCAAAGTTCTTGTAGCCCAGCAGGGTGGCCAGCTCGTGGCGCAGTTCGAGTATGCGGGCGATAATCGGCTCGGTATCGAGGGTAAGGGGGGTGCCGGCAGAGACCGTGCCCTGCCAGCACAGACGGCGGGTTTCGGCCACTTTGCAATAGCGCAGCACAGCCGTGGCGGGGGAGTTGCTGAGGTTGATTACCCAGGCTGGTTTGTCTGCCGTGGCCTGCCCGCACTGTTGTGCAACGGCGGCGGCATTCTTCATCCATGCTTCGGGCATGCCCTCCAGCATGGCAGGGTCGGTGATGGTGAGCTGCCACATCTGCGGGCCGACCTTGACGTATTGGCTGAATCGGAACCCGAGCTGTGCCAGTTCCTGCTCAATCTGAGCCTTGCGAACCTGCTGTGCCGGGGGCAGGTACAACCCGCTGTCGCTCACCTGAGCCATAATCTGCTGCACGAAGCGTTGCTTTGCCGGGCTGAGCTGCTGCACCCACGGAGCGGTCGCGGCCTCTCGGAGCACCTCTGCTATGCGAGCCCCATGCAGCCCCTGAGCGCTGTAGGCTGTGGACTCCTTCATGAGGTCGTTCATCATGTGCTGCATGTCCTTGTCACCCAGTGCAATGTGCAGGTGGTACACATAATTCATGGCCTGTTTCAGGTTTTCACCTGCCTCGTACCAGGCCAGGAAAGTGTTCTCGAAGGTGGCGGTTTCGGGGGTAACAGCAGCCAGGGTGGTCAGGCGTTCCTGTGCCTGCACAATGGCTGCACGAACATCGATGAGCGCCTGTTGCGGCGTCATCTGTGACCAGGCCGGGTACTGTGCTGTACGAAAGAAGGGGTGTTCCTGCGCTACCAATGCTACGGTGGGGGCGGCCGGGGGCTCTTGCGCAGGGCTCAGAAGGCTGAGCAGGGGGAGAATTGCTATAACAAGGTTATGAATTTTCATAAATCAGTAGAATATCCGGCTTGAGGTAATGGGGGCTTAGTCTGTCACACCGACCAGGGGGATGCATTGTAGGCGGCATCTGCCGCAGAACTGACCAGCATGCGCACTCTGTCGACATCTGCCACCCGCAGGAACCCGCGCGGTGTGCGGGTTTCGGTGCGTTCATCGTAATCGTGGTCGAAAATGACATCGCCGCTGCCGTCGGGCTCCTCGTTCACCTTCTGAATCATGCCGAGCATAAGGGGCCATTCCTGTGCCGGGTCGTTAGCGGGCAGAACCACTACCCGTTTGGCTGTGAGCAGGTAGAGCTTGTCACTGCCGCCTGTTGCCGATGTCGGACGGCTCACCAGCAGGTTCCTGAGTTTCGACAGTAAGCCGGCGGGCTGCTGCGCGGCAGATTCAGTGGTGGGCAGGGGCTTGCCGACCCACAGCAGTTCCTCCTGCGGGCGCAGGACTGACATCACGCGTGCCTGTTCATCGGCGCTGAGTTTATTCATGGCTTCAGACTAGCAGAGAACTTGTGCTCTGTCAATGTTTTGTTACTTGACTCTATTCCTCAACTCTGCCAGAATAACGGTCATGACCCGCCGTGCTCAATTTATTTTCGATGCTATATATGAGCTCGATTCCGCCACTCTGCTTACCCTGCTGCAGCTTGAATTGCTGACCGGGGGCAGGGCGCTGCAGACCCGAGATGAGGAGTCTGATACCCCTCTGCATGCGGCCATCATGGCGTATGATAAGGCGGCCGCTCCGGATTGGCTGGAGTGCATACGCATGTTACTGGCTGCGGGAGCTGACCCGAACGCGCGGGATGATGAGGGCGTGAGCCCGCTGCACCGTTTGGTTATTACGCAAAGTAGGAGTGAGCAATGCTCGGACGTTCTGGCTGGCATGCAAATGCTGCTGGAGGCCGGAGCTGATGTAGAACTGGCTGATATAGACGGGTGGTCGCCCCTGATTTCAGCCGCTTGTTATAACGGGGCTTATCTGGTGCCGGCATTGCTGCGCGCGGGGGCTGATGTCAATGTGCGTGATTCGCAGGGAAGAACGGCACTCAGCCATGCGGCCGGGAATTCTGCGGCTGTGGTGGGAATGTTGGTCAGCTCCGGTGCTGACCCGAACGCGCGAGATGCCTGGGGGCATACGCCCTTGTATTATGCAGAGCAGGCCTGCGACTGCAGCAGATTCTGCCATCCGGAGTCCGTGGTGCAGGCGCTGCTGGCCGCCGGTGCTGTGTCTTTAGAACAGAGACGCCGGCTCCTGGATGAAGAGAACAGTGAACTGCCTCGCAAAAGGCAATGTGAGCTGCTGAGCTTACATCGTAGCGGCACATACTACAAACCTCGCGCTACAAAATCGCGCAAAAAATGGATTGACATCAGAGGTGATATAATGATAAAAGAATCACATGCGTAAATGTGCACAGGAGTTGGCCTTAAATTGGCTTCCTAAGTGTTAAAAATAGCCTGTTTAATATTGTAATAATAATTTATGGAGAGATTTCTATTTTTATTGTCACCAATTGTTCTTGCGCTTTTTGCTTCATCATGTTCATGCTATAGATGTATAAAATTTAATGAATACGTTCATGTCTTTCAAGAACAGATGAATAAATCTAATATGAAACAACAAAAAGAATTAATTTTCACTATGTTTTACGATGAAGGGGACTATAATTGCCATTACACAAAGTCTATTACCTCATGGGAAAAAAGAGCTGATGTGTATGTAGTAGAGTTGTCATTCTATTGTTGCTGCGAGCATTCATTTTGTTTCCATGAAAACAAAAATAGCGAACCGCTTTCTATAACAGTCAATATAAAAGGACAGGATAATTTTTATTCTCTATATGCAGAATGACTACCATTAATGAATAGTGTTATGAAATGCAATTATGTGATAAAATATTTGTTCTTTTCTATAGCAATCTCTCTGTCTGTATCTTGCGAAGATGCATTGCAACGGTAAATGCAGCGCCGGAGTCCGCCTTCTGTCACTTTGCCTGTGACAATCGGACTGACTCGTAGAAGGCGTTGGCATTGTTGTATTGCAAGGCCTCCACTTGTTTGACGGTGAACAGGGAGAAGACGATGATGGCGGCTGCCAGCATGAGTCCGAACGCCATTCGGTGGCACTTATGCAGCACATCGTCGCTTAAATCGCGATTGCACAGTGATATGACGAGCGCAATCAGGTAAGAGGGCAAGGTGCACAGCGGGGCAAACAGAACAAAGGCCAGTCCTTCGCCGTCATTCATGTGGGTCATGGTCGCAGCGCCGAGTGCCGCAAACCATGAGCCGAAGAGTTGCAGAAAACCCCAGCCGAATATTCGCATGATACGCGCATCCTTATTGTTGCTCAGCATGAAGAAGATGCCACCTATGCCGGCGCCGCATATTATGAAGAACTTGAGAAAATAGCCGAGCAGACGGTAGTCGCCCCAATATTTACCGGATAGGGTGCCGACGAGCCATTGTACGCAAACCGGACCGAGCAGCACCATTGCCAGCAGGATGAGTGTTGAAAACGTCAGGAGCTCTTCTTTCTTCATAGGGGGGGGAGTTTTGTTCGGTCGTTTTAGTCGGCTGAATCTGAAGTCGGCTGAGAGCCGGTGACGTGAGCCACAAAATCGGCGTAGTCCTGCTCGAAAATCAGGGAATTGTGGTCACTGGTCTGCACCTGTTCAAAGCCATAGTGGCGCGAGAAGGCTGCACCCTCGGGGGTGACGTTGTCGGTGATGATGCGGCGGCAGCGGTGCTGAACCGGTTCATATTGTTCCACGGCGAGGCTGAGCAGGTGTCGGGTGAGCCCCAGCCCTCTGTAGGCCGGTTCGGTGAGCACGCAGCACAGGAACATGTGCAGTGGTTCGTCGCTCTCGCTGTGTGGGTCTGCCAGTCCCTCCAGAGTGAGCGTGTGGTCATTGAACTGACCGGCGCGCAGGGCGTCGTATATCTCTGCTTTGACCGGGAAAAGGTTGATAAAAGCCACTATCTGATCCCCCACGGCAGCGGCTATGGTCGTGGCCGGGTAGCGCTTGTACCAGCGGTAGGCCTCCGCCGGCGGGGTGATGTTGTCCTCCCCGTAATATTGAGCCTCGAGCGAGGCCATTTGTTCGAAGTGCTGTTCTGTCAGTTCATCGGGAATACGCAGGCCGGGAGTGCGCTTTGCCTGCATGAATGAGAGAGCTGCCGCTGCAAAAAGCGCTGCACAAATTCCCGTAGACAGCAGCTGTTTGGCTTTTTCTATGTCACCATCGGGCCCGCTGCCGATGATGAAGTAGGCCGCGAACGAGGCCACTAAGCCAATCAGCAGTACGATGAATGCTGTCTTGTTTGCTTTCCAGAACATATTGAGGGAATGTCAAAAGCGCGCAGGGGGTGAGCCTGCGCGCTGTGGTGATTATTTTGCGGAATATCAGTAATTCTGAGCCAGAATGGCGAAGTGAGCCTGCGGGTGGTCGCACACGGGGCAGACCTCGGGGGCCTTCTTGCCGATGCAGATGTGACCGCAGTTACCGCACTGCCAGATGGTGTCGCCGTCGCGGGAGAAGACGATGCCCTCGTTGATGTTGCTCAGCAGCTTGCGGTAGCGCTCCTCGTGCTGCTTCTCAATAGCGGCTACACCCTCCATGGTGTCGGCGATTTCGTCGAAGCCCTCTTCACGAGCAACCTCGGCAAAGGTCTTGTACATGTCGCTCCACTCGTAGTTCTCACCGCTGGCGGCATCGGCCAGGTTGACCGTCGTCTCGGGTACGCTGCCACCGTGCAGGAGCTTGAACCACAGCTTGGCGTGCTCCTTCTCGTTGTGTGCGGTCTCCTCGAAAAGCTTGGAAATCTGCACGTAGCCATCCTTCTTAGCGCGGGAGGCGTAGTACTGGTACTTGGTGTAGGCCTGAGCTTCACCGGCAAAGGCAATTGCCAGGTTGGCTTCCGTCTTGGTGCCTTTCAGATCTTTCATGATGCTATTATGTAGTGTGTGAATTTTTTCCGCTGTTACTGCGGTTGTGTTTACTATATCACGGAATCGGCGGATTGCAAGAGTAATGACGAAGCTAGTTTTCTAAACTTTTGTCTTACATCTTGAAGTGCTCGCCCAGATAAATCTTGCGGGTCTTGGGGTCATTGGCAATCTCGTCTGCCGAGCCCTGCTTGATAACTTTGCCTTCAAACAGAATATAGGCACGATCCACAATGCCGAGGGTTTCGCGCACGTTGTGGTCGGTGATGAGAATGGAAAGGCCGTCCGTCTCGCGCAGGGAGGCTACGATGTGCTGAATATCCTGCACGGCGATGGGGTCCACACCGGCGAAAGGCTCGTCGAGCATGAGCAGGGTGGGGTTGCTGGCCAGTGCGCGGGCAATGGTCAGACGTCGCTTTTCGCCGCCGGAGAGCTGAATGGCCTGACTGTTGCGCAGCTTGGTGATGTTGAAACGCTCCAGCAGTTCATCGGCCTTCTCTTTCTGTTGCTTGGAGGTGAGGTCCTTGCGGGTTTCGAGAATGGCCATCAGGTTCTCAATGACCGAGAGCTTACGGAAGATGGATTCCTCCTGCGGGAGGTAGCCCATGCCCAGACGGGCTCTCAGGTGCATCGGCAGGCCCGATACGTCTTGCCCGGCAAACATCACGCTGCCTTCATCGGGGCGAACCAGACCTGCTACCATGTAGAACGAGGTGGTTTTGCCGGCACCGTTCGGCCCCAGCAGGCCGACAATTTCGCCGGCGTGTACTTCCAGGCTCACTTTATCGGCGACTTTGCGCTCATTGTATGATTTGCACAGCCCCTCGGCTTTCAGTAGAATCTCGTTGTCCATAGAAGTCTTTATTTCTTTTGATTTTTCTCAATCTGGTTCTTAATGCGTGTGGCCGATGTGCTCTGCTTAGCTCCGCTGATGCGCACATTGTTCTTCTTATCGAGCACCACGCGGGCGCCTGCGCCGGATGCAATGTGGGTGTTGTTGGCATCCTGCAGGGAGACTTTATCGCCCGAGAGAACCTTGTTGCCGGTGGCACCATCCACGCTGAGCCTGTCGCCCATGGCGCGCATCATGCGCCCGGTGGAATCCTTGCCTGCAATAGCCACGTTGCCCTCGGCAGTTGCCAGACGCACGGAGCCTAAGTCACCGCCTGCTGCGCTATCCGGCAGCATTTCCACATGAATGGCCCCACTGCACTCCATTGAGCCCTGTTTTGCCTGCAGGGTGCCGCCGTTTGCGGTGTCTGCCTGTTTAAGGCCGGCATAGTTGAACACGAGGTGCGGATAGCGCTCCATGATGGGGCGGTTCTTTTCTGCCGGGCCGGGGTAGAGAGCCAGTTCGAGCTCGCCATTGGCGGAGAGTATGCCATTGTCAGCAACCATGCGCGACTTGGGACCGAGCTTCAGTACGCCCGCCTCGCGGTTGAGGGTCATGCTCTCAGTGCAGGTGGCTTTGGTTGTAGTCTTCTTGCCGGGCAGTTCTGCTGTCAGCTGAGCGCCGGTCATTGTCAGGTCACCGTTCGGCGCCAGATAGAGTCGGGTGGAGTTCTGTTCATCGGCCGCTGCAAGGCGGTAGCCGTTGTACTGCAGATTGGTGGTTTTGCCGGCGGCGGAGGTGAAGGTGGCCTCTGCCGTCAGTAAATTGAGTCGGGCATCGTCTGCCGTGAGAGCCAGACCTTCCTCCTGCTCGTTGCTGCGGTGTTGCACTGCTATGCCGCCTGTGGCCTCGATGGCCGCAATATCCTTATGCTGTGCAATGGCCAGATTGACCATGCCGGTGCGAGCTCTGTCCTGAGCTTTGGCTTCAGTATCAGGCTGCAACAGTATGACCAGTTTACCTTGGGCGGAGAAATTGCTGAGGGAATCCTGCGCGGTGATTCCGTTGGGCAGGGTGATGGTGTGGTCAGCTGCGGTGAAGGTGATGCAACCTGAGGTGCTGAAAGTACCCTGTATAGGGGCTGCCGTCTTGTCGGCAGCAGGGCGACTGTACTTGCCGCTGATGGTATCGCCCTGCAGGGTGATGTCGCCGTTTTCTGCGAGGTGCAGGGAATCATCGGTGCAGAGCTCCTGAGTGCCGTAGACCAGACGGGTTCCGGAACCGCTGATCTTAACATCGCCGGTGAGCCCATCGTAATGGAGGACTTCGCCGCAGACTTCTGCAGCGGGCTTGTCGTCGGCGGAGGGGCGGGTAATTCTGACGTTCCCCCGGGCATCTGCCGCTTCAATGCCTTTGATGTGAATGTCGGTAAACTGCGGCATGAAATCGCTCTTGCCGCCTTCCTTTTCTTCAACAGTGAGGGTGAGAATCAGGTAATCATCGGCAGAAATGCCGCCGTCCGGCGTTTGCACTTCGGTGGGGCCGTCAAAATACAGCCGATGGGTTTCGGAGTGATAGTAGGCGCGGCCCTGTTTGTTGTGCAGGGTGCTGATATTGCCCTTGCTGTCACTCCATTTCAGGTCGATGTCGGCTGCGGAAATGTAGATGTCGCCATTGCTGTCTGCCAGAATAAAAGCGCGTGCGTTCTCCTGAGCTGTTATCTGCAGCTTGTTCTGCTCACGCTCGATGACAACTGTTGCACCCGTGGTTGAAGCGCTCTCCAGATAGATGGTGTTCTGCATGGCATCCACCATGGTGACCGCTGCGTTAATCTGTACAGGCGGCGTGTTCCGGGTGAGCTCAGATATTTGAGCTGGCGGTGTGTCCTGAGAATCCGTTGAATCTATTGATTCTGTCGTCTCTGTCGGACCGGCAGTTTGGGTGTTCAGTCCGGTTGTGGCAGAGCCTTTGGCTGAACTTTTGCCCTGCTTTAAGGTTTTCTGGGGGAATTGAATGTAGAGCCGCTCAGAACTGCGTAGCTCGAGTCGGGGGTCAGCCAGTCGCACGTTGTTGATGTAGGCTATGCGTGAGTTGGCTGCATCGAAAACCATGCCCCCATCGGCTACGGCTACGGTGTCGCTACCACTGCGCTCGGGCAGAGAGGTGTCGGCCCCTTTTAGCATTGGTGGAATTTCGCCCAGTAAGTCCGAGACTGTCTTGTTAACCGCTGTTCGTTTTTCGGAAAGACTGGTTAACGTAGCCTCTCGTTCTGCAACGAGTTGAGTTATGTCAATACCCTTTTCAGCGGCGTATGAGAGGGCGGCAGTCAGGAGCAACAGTACGGCTGGCAGCGGTTTCATTTACCCTTGGGCTGTTTGTTGAATGCTGAGTTTTTGACGACTGTGTGCACCGGGCCTTTGAGCACGCCAACGTCGTTGGCCGTGCTGAAGGTAACACCGGTGCCCCGGGCAGAAAAGCGGGGACTTTCGACCTCCGGCTCGGTATCAGAAGTCACGATACTGGTGCGGAAGTCGTAGGCGGCCCGGTCGCAGGTGACGGTTGTCACCTCGCCGTTCTCTGCATAGAGTTCTGCCTTGATGCCGGTGAACTTAACCTCGGAGCGGGTGGCAATCTCCATGAGCTTGGCTATCAGGAGTGCGGAAACCCGGTGGTTTTCGTAACGGGGCAGGGAGATGCCCTTCACCTTGCTGCCGGGGGGCAATAGTTGGAGCCCGGGAAATTCGTGCTCAGCAACAGAACTTTTGGGCACTTGTCCCCAAGTATAGGGAACAAGTGCTGCCAGAGTGCAGAGAATGGCGAAACGGTGCTTCATCAGGACATCTGGTCGTAGGCGGAGCGTACGAGCTGCATGTTGGTGAGAATGCGCTCAAGGTCGTCCAGTCGCACCTGGTTGGGGCCGTCGGACATGGCGTTGTCGGGGTCGCTGTGAACCTCCATGAACACGCCGTCAATGCCGGCTGCCATAGCTGCGTTGGCCAGTACGGGTGCCAGATCGCGGTCGCCGCCGGTGGCACCACCCAGACCGCCCGGGCGCTGCACGGAGTGCGTGGCATCGAATACAACGGGGCAGCCGAACTGGCGCATCCAGTACAGACCGCGCATGTCTACCACCAGGTTGTTGTAACCGAAGGTGGTGCCGCGCTCGCAAAGCATGTACTTATCGCAACCGAAGGCCTGCATCTTCTCGCAGATGTTCTTGCAATCCCAGGGGGCGAGGAACTGGCCCTTCTTGATATTGACGGGACGGCCGGTCTTGGCGCAGGCCTCGAGCAGGTCGCTCTGGCGGCAGAGGAAAGCGGGAATCTGCAGCAGGTCCACGTACTGAGCGGCATATTCGGCCTGCTCTTCGGTGTGTACGTCTGTTACAACGGGAATCTGCAGCTCCTTGCCGATTTCGGAGAGAATGCGGCAACCCTCGGCGATGCCGAGGCCACGGAAGCTCTTGACGTTAGTGCGGTTGGCCTTGTCGTAAGAGGCCTTGAAGATGAAGGGAACGCCCAGACGGGTGCAGATTTCCTTAATGCTGCGAGCCATCTGCCAGGCGAATTCTTCGTTTTCGAGAGAGCAGGGCCCAAGCAGATAGAAGGGAGCCTTGCCGCCGATTTCTACGTTCTGAATGTTGAAGGACATGAGTAAGTCTGTACGTTTGTTGATGTATATATTATGCCGCAAAAAGCGGGTGAAGTCAATGAGATTTCACTATTTTTGCAGACTTTCGGCAAAAAAGCCGATTATCAGGAAAGTAACAGCAGGCGCACCGGGTTGTACAGCAGGGCGCGCAGGGCTGCGGCTATGCGGTTGGCCTCCTGCTCAGGCAGGGTGGTGGCTGCGTAGAATGTGTAGGAAAGGGTGTTCTTGTACTGGCCATCACCGCCGGCTCGAATGGCGTCTTTTTCACGGCTGCCGCGGGCGAGCATGGCAAAGCCCGGGCGGTGGCCATCGGCGAGAACGGCGGCTACCTGTTCGCGGGTGGTGTGGGCATCGCACACGACGATGTGGGGGGTGAAGTTTGCCGGTGCCGGGCGGGGGGCAGAGGTTTCCCTTGCCAGACGGTAGATGCTCTTGTTGGCGGCATTCTCAATGGCCGTTACCTGAGAGCCCTTATGTTCAAAGAGCATCACGTTGATGTTGCCCGATGGCTCCTGCCAGGAGGGGCAGGTGGTGCAGGCCTTCACAACGGCGCGAATGATGTAGTCGAAGAGGGAATAGCGGTTCTCCAGCAGTTTTTCACACTGCACGGCTATGGGCATGCTGATGGCGGCCAGTGCGCTCATATCCACCTCATCGTCATAAATATAGTAGCCGTCCTTCTGTTCCCGGGTCGGGGGAATAGCGTGGTCGGCCAGAGTGGTGCCCCCGCGTCGCTGTGGTGCGGGTGTGGAAATCTGGACATCCGCCGCCATGATTCTGCCGCGGGGGCCGGAGCCGCGCAGTGTGGTGGGGTCTATGCCGCGAGCGGCACACAATTTGGCTGCAAGGGGGGAAATGAGCATGGCGAAGAATGTCGGGTGGGAGAGAGTTTAAGTCCCCCGGGGGTGCCGGGGGACTTGTTGAAAAGCGGGGGAATTTACGCGGTGTAGCGAACTTCGCCGTCAATGATTGTCATGACGGTGTCGTACTCGGCGTCGAGCAGTACGAGGTCAGCGGTGTAGCCGGGGGCTACCTTGCCGAGGTCGTACAGACCGAGAGACTGAGCGGCGTTCCACGAGGTTGCCTTCACCAGCTCGCTCAGGGGCTTGCCGGTAATCTCCCGGACGTTCTTCAGACCCTTGGCGAAGCGCAGGGTGGAGCCGGCCAGATTGCCGCTCTCCAGGCGAGCCACGCCGCCCTTCACAATGATGGGCAGACCACCCAGCTGGCCGGGGCCATCGGGCATCCACGAGCAGGCCAGAGAGTCGGTAATCATAATCATCTGGGAGATGTCCTTGTTGGTGAAGGTGAGGTTGAGCATGTCCTCGCACAGGTGAATCTTGTCGCAGATGATTTCAATCTTCACATCCTTGTCGAGCATACCGGAACCCACAAGGCCGATTTCGCGGTGGTGCTGGGGGCTCATCTGGTTGCAGAAGTGGGTAAGGTGCTTCAGTCCGGCAGCCTTGGCCTTCTTGAAGTCGGCGTAGCTGGCGGCAGAGTGGCCGGCGGAGCAGGTGATGCCGATGGCACTGGCCTTGGCGATGAAGTCAACGGCGCCGGGCATCTCGGGAGCCATGGAGATGTAGAGAACGGGGTAAATGTCGTTGAGCATGCTCACGTCCTCGAAGTCGGCGGGGCGCACGAAAGCGGGGTTCTGAGCACCGCACTGGCGGGGGTTGATGTAGGGCCCTTCAAGGTGTACACCGGGGGTCTTGGAGCCGTTGGGGCTTTCGGCGTATTCCTTCACCACGCGGCAGACGTCGGCCAGTGTGTTGGTGCCAAGGGTCAGGGTGGTGGGCAGCCAGGTGGTCACGCCTTCCTTCATCTTGCAATCAGCGATGGTACGAATGCTCTCTACCTTGCAGTCGCAGGTGTCGCAACCGCCGGCGCCATGGGAGTGAATGTCAATGAAGCCGGGCATGAGCATGTTGCCGCCGGCATCGATGGTCTTGTCGGCCTCTGCTGTCTCGCCGGGCATGAGCACGGCGGCAATCTTTGTGCCGTCAATGAGAACGGACCCGCCCGCGATGTCTACGCCGGGGGAGATGATACGAGCATTTGTGATGAGCGTTTTCATGATGTGTAGATAGACGTTATGGGGACGCGACTGCACGTTCCCTCGTTTTCTGCTCTTATTCTACCGTTATGCGCGCGGTGTGGCAAGTTAAAAACAGGTCACGGCTGTAAAAAAAGTCGCTCCTATGGCAGCAGTCGGTTATTTTGCTGCATCGGGGTAGCGGCTTTCAAACTCCTGCAGGATGGCGAGGTGGAATTTGTCGAGGTAGGTGAGCGCCTTGCTGCGTATATCGGTCGGTACGCCGTAGTAGGCGGCGGCCACGCTGCCGGTGATGGCGGCGAGGGTGTCGCTGTCGCCGCCTATCGAGATGGCATTGCGCACGGCATCCTCAAAATCACTGCTCTCGAAGAATGCCTGCAGTGCCTGCGGCACGGTCTCCTGGCAGGTTTCGTTGAATTGGTAATCCTCCCAAATGTCGTCGAGGGTGAAATTGAGGTCGTAATAATTCCGGCGGATGTAGCGGCGGATGTCCTCCTTTTTGCTGCCTGTACGGGCCAGATAGATGGCCATGGCCGTAGCCTCCGCTCCCTTCAGCCCCTCGGGGTGGTTGTGGGTTACAGCAGTCACGGCGTGGGAGAGCTTTTTCACCTCGGCTTCACTGTTGCCTGCATATCCCACGGCACTCACGCGCATGGCGGCGCCGTTGCCGAAACTGTTGTAGGGTTGCGGGTCGTCCTCCAGCAGCCAACCGGCAAAGCGGCCGCCATAGCAGCCATCGGGGTAGGCGCGGCCAATCTCCTGCATCCATTGTACGGCCTGTTGGCTCAAATCGGTGAAGTCGGGCTTGCTGCGCAGAATGGCCGCCCCGATAGCCAGTGTCATGAACGAGTCGTCTGTGGGAAAGCATGACTCATGCAGGAAGGTGAACTTCTTGCTCTTGTTGTTATCCCATTCAAAACGGGAGCCGACTATATCTCCGATAATAGCGCCTATCATTTGTTGTCTATTCTGGCATAAGTGCAGGGTATTGCAAGCAGAAAATGCGCGGAGACGGCGATTTTTCTTGACTTTGGCGCGCATGCGGGGTACCCTTGTGCCGTCAGAACAGACACATCTTATTATTATGTCTCGCAAACCCATTATTGCCGCTAACTGGAAGATGAACATGGGCCCGAAGGAAGCCAAGGCTTTCCTCGCCGCGTTCAAGGATGAGAAGACCTGCGATATCGCTGTCGACAAGGTGATCGTTCCTCCCTTTGTGACGATTCCTGCCGTTATGGAGACCCTCGGCGAGTGCAAGTGCATCGGCGTAGGCGCTCAGGACGTGAGCGACCGCGACAACGGTGCCTTCACCGGTGAGATTTCCACCGCCATGCTCAACGAGCTGGGCTGCACCTATGTGGTGCTTGGTCACAGCGAGCGCCGCCAGTACCATGGCGAGACCAATGCCTACATCAACAAGAAGATTAAGAAGGCTCTTGCTGCCGGTATCTGCCCCATCTACTGCATTGGCGAGACTCTCGAGCAGCGCCAGGGTGGTGAGCTTGAGACTGTGCTGAAGTCCCAGGTTGTAGAGGGGCTGGAGGGCCTGACTCCCGCCGAGGTTGCCGGTCTGGTTATCGCTTACGAGCCCGTTTGGGCCATTGGTACCGGTGTGACCGCCAGCGCTGAGGACGCTCAGGCTGCTCACGCTTTCATTCGTGGCGTGATTGCCGACACCTTCGGTGCCGAGGCTGCTGAGGCTGTGCGCCTGCAGTACGGTGGTTCCGTGAAGCCCGGCAATGCTGCCGAGCTCATGAGCCAGCCCGACATCGACGGCGCTCTGGTGGGCGGTGCAGCTCTGCTGCCCGACTCCTTCGCTGCTATCATCAAGGCTTCTGTGTAATATCACACACCTATAATTTCAGTCACCCGCTGTATGTTACCGTACAGCGGGTGATTTTTTTGTATAAAAATAAGCTTTGGACTTGCCAAATACGGATGTGTGTGCTATAACCCCCGCCGCCGACTACAAGTTAACATACAGCCCCTGACTACAATGGCACTTAAACCCGTAAAACCCCGTAATATCAGCCGTTCTCCCTTGCAGCGCCCTGTTGGCGGCGCTCCGTTTGCCCCTGCCTATGTGCAGAAGACCAAGTCTAACGGCGGTCTCTGGATATTCCTTCTCCTGGTTCTTGCCGGTGGTGCATTCTATTACGTTTATACGCATCAGGAAACTCCGGTTGCAGATAATACCCCCAAGGTTATCGTGGTGGGTAATCCTGATGATGCGGCCCGACAAAACTCCGACGATCAGGGGAATCTGCAGCGACCCAAAAAGACGGCAATGGGCACAGTTGGTGCCCGTGAGTAAAATATAGCAAATATATATTTCAAAAGTCACCCGTTTTTTTGTATCGGGTGGCTTTTTTTGTTTGACCTTTCGTGAGCATGAGAGTAGACTGATGGAGTAAAAGTTGGTACGTTTTTTTCTTTCTCTCAATTGTATGAATTCCTCTCTCAAAATTCTTCTTGGTGTAGCAATCTGTGGTTTCGGTTATGTTCAGGCCGGTACTCAGTATTGGGCAAATGGTGTTAATGAACAGGGTGGGTGGTATGATGCTAATAAATCATACGCTGTCGAGAATGACGGCGATGATATGATGTGTTATGCAGCATCTGCCTCAAACTTAATAGCGTGGTGGCAGGATTCGCAGCCTATTATCCCTGACGGAATTCCCACGAAGTTGGAGAATATCTGGTCAACGTATAAGGCGGCATCAAACTCCAACGGTGAAAACGGGGGAGATGCCGGTTGGGCCATGGCATGGTGGATTGGCGGCGTGTACAGACCCACGACGTCAGATGAAGCTAATCGTTGGGTTTCTTCACACGTCCAGCTTTATGACTACTCTGAGCTGAAAGCTCATTCCGGTTATTACTATGACCAGTGCAATCTCACTTGCGAAGATGTATCGGCTTTTGTTGGTGCGTATGTCAACAGCGATAATTATCTGGTGAGTTCATATACCATGAGTAATGATTTGGTATCGGGCGGCCTTTTCGAAAACAAGACTTTTGGCGAAATTTTTGAAGCCGGATATGGTGTTTCTCTGGGGATTGCTAACGATGCCGGCTCATTGGCTCACGCTATTACTCTGTGGGGGGTGGAGTATGATGATTCCGGGAACCTTGCCAAGATGTGGTTAACGGATTCCGATGATTCCCGAATTGAAAATGGGAAGCCTCGCTTGGTGGAAGCAACTGTTTATACAGATAAAGAGAATTTGAACAGAACATATTTCAAGACAGAGGATGTTTTGGTTCCGGTTGAAGGGAAACCGGGCTACTTCTATGTGATTAGTTATTCTGAAGAGGAGAAGGTGTATATAGATTCCGTTCATCTGCTCAATCCCAATGCTTTTTCTGTCGTTCCCGAACCGGCTACGGCGACTTTGAGCATGATGGTACTCATGGGGCTTGCTGCTCGCCGTCGCCGCAGGTAAGCAAATCGGAGATTATGCAATAGCAATGACCGCCGCGTGGAGTTCGCCGGCGGTCATCTTTTTCAAGTAAAAAGCCCGGCTCGCTGTGAGCCGGGCTTTGCGAAATGCTATATCTGCGAGGCAGGGTATCAGTTGCGCTCGAAGAGGGCGCGAATCTTGCTGCCCACCACCTCAACCGGGTGCTCAGCCAGAGCGGCACGCTTGGCAAGCAGGTTGGGAGCGCCGGCTGCGGCCTCTGCCAGCCATACGCGAGCGAACTCGCCGCTCTCGATGCGCTTGAGGCTCTCCTTCATCTTTTCCTTCACCTCCGGGCCGAGGATCTGCGGGCCGTTGTAGTACTCGCCGAACTCAGCCGTGTTGGAAATCACGCCGTTCATGGCCTGAATACCCTTGTTGTAGATGATGTCCACGATGAGCTTGGCCTCGTGTACGCACTCGAAGTAGGCCATTTCGGCGGGGTAGCCGGCCTCAATCAGAGTCTCGAAACCGTACTTCATGAGGTCTACCAGACCACCGCAGAGCACGTTCTGCTCACCGAACAGGTCTTCGTAGGTCTCCTGCTGCATGGTGCACTCCAGCACGCCACCGCGGGTCAGACCCTCGGCCTTGGCCATGGCAAGAGCCACGTTCTTGGCATTGCCGCTGGGGTTCTGGAATACGGCAATAAGACCGGGGCAGCCGAAGCCCTCCTCGAACACGCGGCGAACCTCCGTGCCCGGGCCTTTCGGGGCTACCATGATGACGTCCACATCTGCCGGCGGCTCGATGGTCTTGAACACGTAGGCAAAGCCGTGAGAGCAGCACAGGGTCTTGCCGGCGCACAGACCGGGCTTAATCTGGTTGGCGTATACGGAACCGTGCATCTCATCGGGCAGAAGAATGTGGATGATGTCGGCCTTGGCAGCAGCCTCGTCCACGGTCATGACTTCAAAGCCGTCCTGTACAGCGGCATCCCAGCTCTTGCCGGGGCGAATGCCGATGATGACGTGCACGCCGCTGTCGCGCATGCAGAGAGCCTGAGCGCGACCCTGAGCGCCGTAACCGATGACGGCCACGGTCTTGCCATTAAGAACGCTTACGTCAGCGTCCTTGTCGTGAAGAATTTCCATTGTCTTGATGTGGTTTGTATTGAATCTTCCGCACCCGTGCGCGGGTGCTCTTTGCTAATCTAGCAGCAATCCCCCGGATTTCAAGTCAATAATGCGACATAATGATTTGAAAATTATGAATTATTTTGATTGACAATGAGGAGCAATCAGTGTATGCTGCGTGTCCCCGCTGATGCTGCAATACCAACAACGGAGGGCTGGGGGCCAGAGCGCAGCACCTTCCGCACACTCGTGCATCCTGATATAAGGTTGCACACAACACATACAAATACAATGATTAACGAACTCGTTACCAAGATGGTTGAGGCCGGTGTACACTATGGTCACCAGACCCGCAAGTGGCACCCCAACATGAAGAAGTACATTCTCACTCAGAAGAATGGCATTCACATCATCAACCTCGAGGAGACTGAAAAGTGCCTCGACAAGGCTTGCGCTTTCCTCGCCGAGAAGGCCGCCAAGAACAAGAAGATTCTCTTCGTTGGCTGCAAGCGTCAGGCTCAGGAGGCTGTTAAGGAGGCCGCTGAGGCCACCGGTCAGTACTATGTGAACTTCCGTTGGCTGGGTGGTATGCTCACCAACATGGCCACCATCAAGAAGAGCATTGCTCGCCTTGATTGGCTCGAGAACCTCGACAAGCAGCCCGAGTACAAGAGCATGTCCAAGAAGGAGCTCGCCGCTCTGGCTCGTGAGCGCGAGAAGCTTCTGCGTAACCTGCAGGGTATCCGCAACATGGGTGGTGCTCCCGACGTGATGGTTGCTATCGGTGCCGACCACGAGGATATCGCCATTCGCGAGGCTCACATTCTGGGCATTCCCGTGATTGTGCTGACCGACACGAACGCCGACCCCGAGAGCGTGGATTTCCCGATTCCCGGCAACGACGACGCCGTGCGTTCTATCCGCCTGATTCTCTCCGTCCTGACGGAGGCTATCAACAAGAACAAGGCTTAATAGCCCCGTATAAACCGATTTTAAGATATTACTATGGCTGAAATTACCGCCCAGATGGTCAAGGAGCTGCGCGCCAAGACCGACGCCGGCATGATGGACTGCAAGAACGCTCTTATCGAGTGTGACGGCAACATGGAAGAGGCTGTGAAGTACCTCCGCGAGAAGGGTATCGCCAAGGCTGCCAAGAAGGCTGACCGCGACGCCAAGGAGGGTGTTGTTACCACCGTTGTGGAGGGTAACGACGGCATCATCTTCGAGATTAACTGCGAGACCGACTTCTGCTCCAAGGGTGACAAGTTCAAGGCCCTCGTGGCTGAGGTCGCTGCCGCGCTGAAGGCTTCTGCCGCCAAGAACCTGGAGGAGGCCCTCAACGTTGCCCTCAACGGCACGACCGTTGAGAAGTACATCGCCGAGCAGTGCGCCGCCATCGGTGAGAACATGAAGCTGCGCAAGTTCGCCCGCTACACGCTGGAGGGCGAGGGTAGCATCGTTTCCTACATCCACATGGGTGGCAAGGTAGGCGTGCTCCTGCAGGTTGCCTGCGGCAAGGCCGACACTCTGGCCGCCGCCGACTTCCAGACCATGTGCAAGGACATCACCCTGCACATCGCTGCCTGCGCACCCAAGAGCGTTGACTCCTCTTCTCTCGACCCCGCCTTCGTGGCCGAGGAGCAGGAGATTGCCAAGGCTCAGCTCATCGCTGAGGGTAAGCCCGAGGCTCTGCTCGAGAAGATTCTTCCCGGCAAGCTCAAGGCCCTCTACAAGCAGAGCTGCCTGCTGAGCCAGGAGTTCGTGAAGGACGGCTCTATCACTGTGGAGAAGCTCGTGGCCAATGTGTCCAAGCAGCTTGGTGACACCATCACCGTGGTTGCTTTCGAGCGCTTCCAGCTCGGTGCTTAATTCACCACCTATTTTTCATTCAGGGCACGGAGCAGACAACGGCTCCGTGCCCTTTTTTCAATGTTGAACACAGGAATTGCCATGAATGCTGTTACGGTAAAGGATGCCCGCGTATTCCTCAGCGGGCGTGAGATTCTGCACAATATCAACTGGCAGGTGCAGCGTGGGGAACGTTGTTTCATACTTGGTGCCAATGGTGCCGGCAAGACTACGCTGGTACGCATGCTGATGGGGTATGCGTGGCCGGTGTTCGGGGCTACGGTTGAGGTGCTGGGCAAGCGCTTCGGTACAGTGAACCTGCAGGAGCTGCGCAAGCATATTGCCTGGGTGAGCCCGCTCATGCACCAGTGGCTGGGTGATCGCGAGTGGACCGGGCGCGAGATGGTGCTCTCGGGGCCCGATGCTACTATCGGCCTGTACCGTGACCCCACTCCGGCAGAGGAGAAGAAGGCCGCAGCCCTCATGGCAAGCCTGCGTGCCGAGCACCTGATGGACCGCACCGTGGCAACCATGAGCAGCGGCGAGCAGGTGAAGGTGCTCATTGCCCGTGCTCTCATGACTGACCCGGAGCTTATGATACTCGATGAGCCAAGCGTGTATCTCGACATTGCCGGGCGCGAGTTCCTGCTGCATACTATCGAGGAGCTGGCTGACACGCACCCTCAGCTCACCATTATTTTCATCACTCAGCGTATCGAGGATATTCTGCCGGTGTTTTCACGCGGCATGATTTTGAAACAGGGCAATATCCTTTCCTACGGCTCACGAGAGGATGTGCTCACGGAGCAGAATCTGCGCGCGGCCTTTGACCTCGATATCAGACTTATCAAGGCTCGCAACGGTCGGTTGTGGACTGTTATTGAGTAAAAGCTCTCAGCTGTCTGCTGAGAGCTGCAGGAAGGCATTCAGCTCAGCCAGGGCGCGCTGCTGGGTAGGGCAGGCACGGCGACGGTCGCCAAGTGCGTAACTGCAGCGGGTCATGCCGCTGAAGTGGTAGCTGGTAAGCCCCTTGCTGCGCAGGGCGTCCATGCGCTCACGCAGTTCGGTGTAAAAGAACAGGGGCAGGGGAGATTTCTCGGCGATGGTATCCAGCTCTATATCAACGGGCGGCGGTTGTTTGCGCAGGTGATTGGCAATCAGCGGCAGCCCGATTTGGTTGAGCAGGTTGCGCATGCGCTCGAACAGATAATCCAGCGGCACGGCATGCAGCGGGCAGTTGTTCTCCAGGTACTGTAGCACGCCCGCGGCGATTTCCTCCTTGAAGGGCAGGTGGGTGCCGGCGGAGCTTGCTGCCTCCTGCAGCACATTGACGAGCCAGGAAAGGTCATAATCCGAGAACACGCAATAGCCGTTCTGCAGCAGGGGTCGATTGTTCTTGAAGGATATCATCAGAAGGAAAGTTTGCGTTGTAAGGGGTCGTTCAGGCTCTTGCGCTCCATGCGGCGTATGAGTTCGATGAACTCGTCCACGTTCGCAAATTGGCGGTAAACGGACACATAGCGAATATAGGCCACCGGGTCAATGGCCTGCAGCTTTTCTATGACCTTCATGCCGATGATGGAGGAAGGTACCTCGCGCTGATGGTCGCGGTGCAGTTCTGCCACGATTTCATCGGCTGCGATATCCAGCTGGTCCATGCTGACAGGGCGTTTCTCGCAGGCCTTTATCATGCCGCGCAGTATCTTTTCGCGGTTCAGGGCTTCGTGCACGTTGTCGCGCTTCATGACCCGCAGTTCCGTGCGCTCAATCTGCTCGTAGGTCGTGTAGCGGTACTGACAGCGCAGACATTCACGCCGCCGCCGTATACACGTGCCGTCTTTTGACGTACGCGAGTCGATTACCTTGTCTTCCATGTAGCCGCATTGAACGCATCTCATGCCGCTTATCATACCACAACTTGTGGGGGCGTCAAGCAGGTTATGGTGCCATATATTACTACTCTGTGGGTTGCAGCTGTCATGCTTATCTAGCTTTTCTTAACTATCGTGCCCGAGCCGTTTTCTGAGAAAAAAATAAAAAAATGCGGCATTTTGAAACAAAAGCCTTGCAATCATGTAGGAAATATGGTAATTAAGATTCATGAGCACACAGTTTATCGAATATCCGAAATGCACGACCTGCCGCAAAGCCAAGGTTTGGCTGCAGGAGCAGGGGGTGGATTTTACCGACCGTCATATAGCGGAGCAGGCGCCGACAGCCGAGGAACTGAAGGGGTGGTGGCAGCAGAGCGGCTTGCCGTTGAAAAAGTTTTTCAATACCTGCGGCATGAAGTACCGCGAGCTTAATCTGGCCGCGCGCCTGAAGGAGATGAGTGAGGATGAGATGCTGGCTTTGCTGGCGACCGATGGCATGCTGGTTAAGCGCCCCCTACTCGTCACTGACTCCGGCAAGGTGATTCCCGGCTTTAAGGCTGAGAGTTGGAGTGCTGCGCTCGGGAAATAATTTTTGTAAGTGATAATAACGGAGAGACTCAGAGCCGTCCCTGTGACAGGGGGCGGCTCTTTTTTAGAGGCTCCGGGGACAAAACAAAATGTGTGGAAACGTTTACCGGGAGCTGTGAGAGTGTTGTTTTAGCTTCTTTTGCAACTCATCGTCCTTTTGCCTGACCTTCACGACAGAGGGGGAAGTGAGTAATTGCTGATATGCGGCATCGGGTAGCACCAGGGTGGGGCGCAGGTGTGCTTTGTCATTGCTGTGCTCAGCCACGCGCGAAGTCGGTATTGTTGACGATTCGTCCCAATATAAAATCTCCTCGTTGTTAATATCGTAAAATACGAGTACGGGAGACACCCCGCCACAACAGCCACTCCACGGATTAAGCAGTACGGGGCGCAAGATATTCCCGTCAGAATCGAGATGCAAACGAGGGGCCGATGTCATGAAGGCGCTCCGGGGCAGGGGCGGCATGGCTTTGGCTTGGGCCAGTAGGGATTCCACCTGCCTGAGTTCATCGCGACTGAGTACAATAGGTGTGGGTAACAGGGAATCATCGCAGGCATCGCAATCGTATGTCCACTGCCACTCTGCCCGCACGACCTTTGGTAAGGTTTGATGCAGACGCGCTACACCGGAGTTGAGGGATTCTACATGACTGTTGTATTCTTTCAGACAGTGAGCTTCATGTTCTCGGTTGTATTCTGCCTGTTCCGACCACAACTGCAGCTGCTGACAGCTCACCACAGTTGCAGCAACCAAAAGCGCCACAATTCCTCTCCCCTGTTTTTTCATGGGT
This sequence comes from Akkermansia sp., assembly GCA_017471985.1. Taxonomy (GTDB): domain Bacteria; phylum Verrucomicrobiota; class Verrucomicrobiia; order Verrucomicrobiales; family Akkermansiaceae; genus Akkermansia. The sequence continues at coordinate 32,354 of JAFURE010000014.1, forward strand.
TGTGTAGGGGGCATTGGGTCAGTGCTGCAGCAGATTGCGCTGCCAGTTCATGAGCTTGCTCATGCCGCGCTCATAATCGGCTGCTATACTTTCGAGCTGGCTGCGTGTGGCAATGATGCAGGGCTCCAGGTCGAGAGTCTGGGCGATAGTGTTGCGGCGTTTCTGCCAGTGCTCCAGTCGTTCCTCGAACTCGGGGTCGGTTTCATGGCGAGTACGCTTGGGCGGCTGGGGGTACTCCTCCTCATCCAGCAGCTGAAAATGTTCAACCGCCCGGCGGAATCGGGCTGCACGGTGTGCGTGGAAATGGTGCGGCGGGTGAATGGTGCGGAACTCCTGCAGGGCAAGGCTCCAGCGAATCAGCTCATCGTTGCCGCATACCATGAAGGCAGGGCGATCCCAGAGGGCAGCCTCGTCATTGCGCCAGTTCCAGAGCTCGCGCAGGGCGGCAAGGCCACGGGCCTCGAGATTACCGCTGCCCTTGATGCGCCACGGTTCGCTGTCAGCGGCCAGATGTCGCTCGCGGCCCTTCTGCATCTGCAGTTCACAGCTCTCGATGAACCAGTCATAGCGCCCGGCTTTCTTCAGGCGCTCTACCAGAATATCGGCCATGCTGAGCATGTATTTCACATCGCCCTGAGCATATTCCTTCATGCTCTCGGTCATGGGGCGCAGCCCCCAGTCGGCTTTCTGGTTTTTCTTGCTGAGGGTAATGTCGAAGAAATGTTCCACCAGTGCCGCGAGCCCGAACTGGCGGAACCCCAGCAGGCGGGCGGCAATCTGAGTGTCGAGGATGAGGTGGGGCAGGGTGCCGAATGCGCTTTGCAGCAGGTTCATGTCGTAATCAGCCCCGTGCATCCATACATCTGCCTGTTCCATCCACACGGCAAAGAGGCGCAAATCCTCGATGGCAAGCGGGTCAATGATGGTCACTCCCTGTTCGTCTGCATATTGAATCAGGCAGAGTTTTTCGCGGTGGCGGTGCATGCTGTCGGCTTCAAGGTCGAGCACGGTGCGCCCCGCAGGTTGAGCCATCGCGCGAACCTTCCATTCAAACAGTGCCTGAGTGTCAGTAATCATGAACGCGCGGCATGCTATCACATCTGCGTGTTAATTGCAAGCGTAAACAACAGTGAATTGCCATATTCTATATGAGGATTATTTCTTGCCCTCGCTGATTCCGTGTGATATAGTCTGCTCATGGCTATCGAACAATTCAGGGGTGAAAGCCCCCGGCTGACGGCTCCGGCCTTCATTGCGGCAAGTGCAGATATCATTGGCAGAGTGACTGTGGCCGAGGATGCCTCGGTCTGGTACAACGCTACTGTGCGCGGCGATGTGTCGCCCATTTCCATCGGTCGTGGCAGCAATGTGCAGGACAACTGCTGCCTGCATGTGGATTACGAGCTGGGCTGCCACTTGGGTGAGTACGTGACGGTGGGGCACAGCGTGACCCTGCATGCCTGCACCGTGGAGGATAAGTGCCTGATAGGCATGGGGGCCATTGTGCTCGATGGTGCCGTGGTGGGACATGGTTCTATAGTGGGGGCTCACGCGCTGGTGACAAAAAATACCATCATTCCCCCGCACAGTCTGGTGCTGGGTTCGCCCGCCAGGGTGGTCAAGCAGCTCTCCCCCGAAATTGAGGAGGAAAATTACCGCCACGCCCTCGGATATGTGGAGTTAGCTCGAGAATTTGCTGCCCGTTGATGCATTTTTTGCGTAAAAAGCAACATATTCAATGAAGTAGTGCGGCTCGGAAGTGGGTTTGTCGTTGACAAATTGCTGTCCGGCAGGTATGATACGCCGCATGCAAACACGAGTGATTGAGGTAGACCCGCTGGAGGACTGCCGCAGTGTGTACAAAGAGGCCGCCGCTGTCATGACGGAGGGCGGGCTGGTGGCTATTCCTACGGAAACGGTTTACGGGCTGGGGGCAGATGCCCTCAATACCGAGGCTGTGGCAAACGTCTTTGCCGTGAAGGCTCGACCGAGTTTCGACCCGCTTATCTGCCACTTCGCCCGCGCGAAGGACATTGCCGACTATACCGAGGTTCCGGCAGAACTGCAGCCGCTGGTCGATAAACTGGCCAAGGAGTTCTGGCCCGGTCCTATGACCCTGGTGCTGCCGCGCAAGCCCATCATTCCCGATATTGTGACAAGCGGGCTGCCCACCGTGGCCTGTCGCGTGCCCTCGCATGAGGTCATGCGTGGCGTGGCTCGCGCGCTGGGGCACCCGATTGCTGCGCCGAGCGCCAATCGCTTTGGTCATATATCCCCGACCAGTGCTCAGGCTGTGCAGAAGGAACTGGGGGGCTCCATACCGCTGGTGCTCGATGCCGGCGCCTGCTCCGAGGGGTTGGAAAGTACCATTCTGATGCCCTGTCTCGATGAAAAGGGCAAACCCGCCGTGCGTTTGCTGAGAGAGGGACCCATCACTCGCGAAAAGCTGCGCGGTATCTGCCGTGTGCTCAAACCCGGCAAGGGAAAGGTGGCTGAGCCCGCTCTGCCGAATGCCCCCGGTCAGCTCACAAGTCACTATGCCCCCGGTAAGCCCCTCATTCTTTGGAACCCTCGCGAAGAGTTCACCCCCGAGGAGGGCGTGAACTATGGGCTTATCAGCTACGAGGGCGAGTCTGATTTGGCCCGGCAGGATTGCTGGGTTGAGGTCATGCCGCTTTCCCCCGGCAGTGGGCGCCTGGCCGAGGCTGCCGTGCGTCTGTTTGCGGTCATGCGTGCGATGGATGAGAACGAGAACGTGCAGGTTATTGTGGCTGAGGAACTGCCCGAAACCGGGCTGGGGTGCGCCATGATGGACCGCCTGCGCCGTGCTGCCGCCAAACGCGAGGAAGTGTAAGGACGTATGAGGGCCATTCAATCTCTTGTAGTAGCCATTGTGCTGCGGGTCGTGCATGCTGCTCTTGTGGAACTGCGCGAACTTGACAGCCGCGTGGCCGGGGAGTTCGAGCGCATGCCCGAGGGGCTCAGTTATGCCATTCGCACCGGGCACAGCGGCCCCATGCTTTTTGTGCAGTGGGATGGTCGTGAGCTCCGCCGCCTGGCCGAGCTGCCTGCACCCTCCTGCAGCCTGCGTATTAAGAGCATGCCGCTCTCGTTCCGCCTGTTCACCGGGCAGATGGGACTGGCTCAGGCCTATGCCCGCCACGCCTTCACGATGGGCGGTGAGGTGGCAGACGTCATGCGCCTGGCCCGGCTGGTGAATCTGGTGGAGAGTTATCTGTTCCCCAAAATCATCACCCGCCGTATCATGACCGATGTGCCCGAAACTGAGGTAAACTTCCTGAAAGCCTATGCCCGCATAGCTCGCGGGTTCCTGACCTGCAAATACAAAATTTCCCGATAAATTATGGTACCGTACTTTGAATTTCAGAACGCCGTTAAGCTGCTTTGCGGCGAACTTGCGCTGGAGCGCATAGCCATTGAGCTGGAGCTGATGGGGGCAGAGCGCCCGCTCATGCTGTCGGATGCCGTGCTCACCAAAATCGGCACGCTGGCCGTGGTGATTCAGGCCATGGAGTCCGAGGGCGTGAACCCCGCTGCCGTGTTCACTGAAATCCCGGTGGATTCCTCGCTGGCGGTGGTGAACAGGATTGCCGCTTTCTACCGCGAGCAGGGCTGCGATTCCATCGTGGCTGTGGGTGGTGGCTCGGTGATTGATACCGCTAAGGGTGTGCGACTGGTGCTCTCGCAGAATAGGCAGGACATCCTTTCCCTCAGTGGGTTGGATAACCTGGTGCGCGGGCGTCATATTCCCTTTGTTGTTGTGCCTACGACTGCCGGTACCGGGTCGGAGTGCACCGGCGTGGCCGTGATTCGTAATGACGACAACGGCGTGAAGATGGAGTTCCTGTCCCCCTATGTCGAGCCCGATGTCGCCGTTATTGACCCTCGCATGACTCTGGGACTGCCGCCGAAAGCAACGGCTACTACCGGTATGGATGCCCTGGTGCATGCCATCGAGGCCTGTACCTGTCAGCAGGCTAACCCCCTGAGCTCGGCTTACGGTACTGCGGCCATTCGCATGATTGCCGAGAATGTGGAGACCGCCACGCGCAACGGCAAGGATAAGCAGGCCCGCTTTTCCATGGCGCTGGCGTCGACTCTGGCCGGTATAGCCTTCTCGAACTCCATGGTGGGAGCCGTGCATGCCATCGGCCATGCTCTGGGTGGTGTGTGCCATGTGCCGCACGCTGTCGCTATGACCATACTGCTGCCGCATGTCATGCGCTATAACCTCAGCCACAGTGCGAAGGACTACGCAGACCTGCTGCCCTGGCTTGTTGGGCAGGATGCCGCCATGGCCACCCCCGCCGGTGAACGGGCCGAGGCTGCTATCGCTGCGGTGGAATCCCTGAGCCGACGTCTGGCAGATATTTGCGGTATTCCGCTCAAACTGAGCGATGCCGGAGTGAGCAAAGATGCTTTTGCCCATGTGGCCGAGGTCGCGGTGAATGATGGTGCCCTTATCGTCAATCCCCGCGCAGCCGATGAATCCCAGGTAATGGAAATCCTTAACGCCGCTTATTGATATGCAGAATGTCGTTCAGAAACAACGCGATTTTTTCCTGACTCATACCACACGAGATGTCAAATATCGTCTGGCTGCTCTCAAGAAATTGCGCAAGACCATCGTTGAGTGGGAACCCCGTATCGCCGAAGCCCTGCAGAAAGACCTCGGCAAGTGCGCTACCGAGACCTACATGACCGAAATCGGTATGGTGCTGGCCGGTCTGAGCGAGAATATCAGCCACCTGCGCCGCTGGAGCCGCCCCAAAAAAGTGCTTGCTCCGCTGGCTCAGTTCCCCTCCACCTGCCGCGTGCAGCCCGAGCCCTATGGCGTGTCGCTTATCATCAGCCCGTGGAATTACCCCATTCTGCTCTGCCTTGACCCGCTGGCCGCTGCTCTGGCAGCAGGTAACTGTGCCGTGGTTAAGCCGTCCTCCATGTCGCCGGCTACGTCTGACGTGATTGCTGAAATGCTCGGCAGCATCTTCCCGCCTGAGTATGTCACGACTGTTCTGGGCGGGCGTAAGGAAATCGGTGCTCTGCTGGAGCAGAAGTTTGACTATATCTTCTTCACCGGCAGTCCGGTGGTCGGTCATGTGGTGATGGAGGCTGCTGCCCGCAATCTCACTCCGCTCACACTGGAGCTGGGGGGCAAGAGCCCCTGTATAGTGGACGAAACAGCCAATGTCGCCGTAGCTGCCCGCCGTATCGCCTTCGGCAAAATCCTCAATGCCGGTCAGACCTGCGTGGCTCCCGACTATCTCTTCATTCACAGTAGCCGCAAGCAGGAGTTCATCGACGCCTATCGGGCTGAGGTCAAATGCATGCTCGGTGATGAACCGCTGAAGGATGAAACCTTTACCCACATCATCAATGAGCGCCACTTCAACCGCCTGACCGGTCTCATGCAGGGTGCTACGGCTCTCATCGGCGGAAAGGGTGACCCCGATTCCCTGCGCATTGAACCCACTCTGCTGGATGACGTTACCCCGGAGTCTGCCTGTATGAAAGAGGAGATTTTCGGCCCCATTCTGCCCATGATGACCTGGGATAAGTGGGAGGAGGTCGAGCAGTTCGTGCTCAGTCGTCCCCGCCCGCTCGCCTCGTACCTTTTCACCACCAGCAGAGCCAATGAGAAACGATTCGTCAACAATCTCTCCTTCGGCGGCGGTTGCGTGAACGACACCATCATACACCTCGCCGTGCACGGCCTGCCCTTCGGCGGCGTGGGCGACAGCGGTATGGGAGCCTACCACGGCAAAGCCGGGTTCGATACCTTCACACACTACAAGTCTGTGCTCACGAAGGCCAACTGGCTGGATCTGCCCATGCGCTATCATCCCTACAAGTCCTTTGCCGAGAAATTGCTGCGCATTTTCCTGCGCTGATTTTTGAGCTCAGAGCTCGAAAACATCCACAGGCTGTACGCCCGGTTTGGGGTAAACCACCATACCATCGGGAGTGCAGCCTGTGCTGTGCCTCATGATACGGGTGATGTTGCCCGCTGCATCGGTGGTAAAGATAAAGGTATATCTGCCGATGCGGAATTGGCGAGGTGTATCGGTGCGGAAGCTATGTGTGCTGTTACCGGTGGGGGACAGGCGCATGATGGTTAGAGTGCAGCCATCTGCCGAAAGGGAAATGATATCGCGGGCAATCTGTTCCCCTTGCTGACGGTCAATGGTCACGGAGCCGACCGAGGCAACCATGCCGATGGGAGCCGGGGCAGCCGTGAGAATGGGTGTGCAGTGCAGGGCGGCTATCAGGAGGATTTGGGTGCGAATGTTCATGGTTGTGTAGAGTCTCTGCATATATAATACATCCTGCAGCGAAAAAAGCGAGATTATGTTATAAAAAAATGCGTTTCTGTCATGCTGCGACTAATCGTTACTTCATGCTTGACATTTATGTGTCGATAAGGCACTCTTACCGCGCAATGAACAACACTGTACTCATAATCGGAGCTGGTGGTGTGGGCCATGTGGTGGCTCACAAGTGTGCCCAGATGGCAGATGTTTACCACAACATCCATCTGGCCTCTCGTACCAAGAGCAAGTGCGATGCGATTGCGGCCGATGTGCTGGCACGCAGCGGCGTGCAGATTACCACCCATGCGGTGGATGCCGATAATGTGGCCGCCATGGTGGCTCTCATTAAGGAAGTGCAGCCCGACCTCGTGCTTAATGTGGCACTGCCCTATCAGGACCTGCCCCTGATGGATGCCTGTCTGGAGGCCGGCGTGAACTACCTCGATACCGCCAACTACGAGCCCCGCGATGTGGCCAAGTTTGAGTACAGCTGGCAGTGGGCATATCAGGAGCGTTTTCAGAAGGCCGGCCTTTTCGCCCTGCTGGGTTCCGGTTTCGATCCCGGTGTGACCAATGTTTACACCGCCTGGGCTCTCAAGCACCATTTCGATGAAATTGAGTACCTCGATATCATTGACGTGAACGGTGGCGACCACGGCCAGGCCTTCGCTACTAACTTCAACCCTGAAATCAACATACGCGAGGTGTCTGCCCCCTGCCGTCACTGGGAGAACGGTGATTTTCAGGAGACCTGTGCCATGAGCATGCACCAGCCCTTCACCTGCCCGAATGGTGTGGGTACCTACGAGATTTACCGTATGTACCACGAGGAGATGGAATCTCTGGTGAAGCACATCCCCACCATTAAGCGTGCCCAGTTCTGGATGAGCTTCTCCCCGAATTACATCAACCACCTTACCGTGCTCAAGAATGTGGGCATGACCCGCATTGACCCCGTGATGTACAATGGCGTGGAAATTGTGCCGCTGCAGTTCCTGAAGGCCGTGCTGCCCGACCCCGGCGACCTGGGCAAGACCACTCACGGGCGCACCTGTATTGGCTGCGTGATTCAGGGCAAGAAGGATGGTAAGTACAAGGCAGTCTACATCTACAACATCTGCGACCACGAAGAGTGTTTCCGCGAGGTGGGCTCTCAGGCTATCTCCTACACCACCGGCGTGCCCGCTGCAATCGGTGGCCGCATGATTATGACCGGCACCTGGAGTGGGCAGGGCGTGTTCAATATGGAGCAGAACGACCCCGATCCCTTCATGGACGCCCTCAACAAGTACGGTTTGCCCTGGCAGTGCATTGAGCTGACCGAAGAGCAGGCTCGCGCTCTGCGTGTGACCGATTAAAGTCCCGCAAAAATTGCTCGATTTTGACCCGTCTCCGTCATACGGAGACGGTTTTTTTTATGTAAAAGTACATTTTTTCTCACAAATCAACGCGATGTGGCGTCCATCTTGGTAGAGTTACTTAGGGGCGAGTCTGCAAATGAGATTGACACCTCGTCAGGCTGCATGATATAAAAATGAGGTTCCGATAAGCAACATCATTTAATAATCGTTTTTATCATAATCAGGACAATGTCGGAAAAAGATATTAAACTTGCCGTTGATTTCGGTGTGGCAGAGACTTATGTGGCTGCTGCGTGTGGGGAAAACGTGACCTTGGTACAATTCGGAGGTGCTGCCGGCAGTATTCCATCTGCTGTTAGTATGAGTACAGATGGGAAGTTGCATTTCGGAGAAGCTGCTGTTGCTCACGGTGCATTGCACCCGGCCGGTTATTGCCTGTCGTACAAGAATATGCTGGGCTGCCCTGCGCCGGTACTCGGTATGTTTACTGCAGCTGATTTGTTGTGCGAGTTCCTTAAATACCTGAAAGCTCGGGTTGAGGAAAGTTTCGGTCTGTGCCGTGCTGAGTGTCGCTCTGTCATGCTGACGTGCCCGGTGACTTTTACAGCGGTTCAGAGGCAGGAAATGCGCGCAGCCGCAGAGTCCGCAGGTTTTGCCGATGTTCGGATGTGTACTGAGCTTCATGCCCTTGCTTCACGTTGGCTGGCTGAGGACGACTCGGAGTCTGCTGTCGAAAGTGCTCTGTTTGTGAACTGGGATGCCGGACGAATGGAGTGCCGGCTGCTGCAGGCACAGGATGGTGGTCTGGGCTTTGCCCCTCGAGTGGGTTGCTACTTATTATCGGTTGGCTTTGAGAGTCTGGATGTGCGATTGGCTCGCTATGTCATTGATAAACTGTATCAGGTAAAGGACGTGAATACGCTCTCCTGGCCGGAGTTGCTTACTCGTGTGCGTGAGCTCAGGTTGCGTTTGATGACTAACCGGGCGGATGACAGTCTGAGCATAGAAATTGGGCGCCAGATGGTGAAAGTATACATCAGTTACGCTGAGTTTAAAATGATGGCCGATGTGGATATCCTGCGTGCGGCTTCGGCATTGCGTGCTGTGTATAAACGTATTCCTGAATCCGCCAAGCCTAAGGTTATTATGTTGACCGGCGAGGCTGTTAACATGCCAGGGGTAACGAAATCAATTACGAACTCGTTGGAGCTGCCCGTTCGATTCAGGCATAATCGTGAGGACATAGCCCTGGAGGCTGCCGGGTTGCTTATAGATGAAGACGATGTAGACGATGAAGAGTATGAAAACGATGATTTCAATATTGATGTTGAGCTTTTCTGTGCTGTATGGGATGGAAATGCAGAGAAGGTGCGCGACCTGTTGCGCCGGCCCGGGGCTTCGGCTAACATTATGACCGAGGACGGTACTACGCTGCTGCATGTGGCGGTACAGGCCGATACAGATGAGTTGGCACAATTGCTTCTGTCCGCCGGAGCCGATCCTAATGTCGTGGATAACATGGGGCTGACGCCGCTCTGGAATGCCGTGAGTACTGAGCACTGGGATTGCGCCGGGCAATTGATTAAGTGGGGGGCCGATGTAAACGCCAAGGATAGTGATGGCTGGACCTTACTTCACCGTGCCGCGGCCAACAATCATCTGCAGGTACTGGAGGTATTGCTGACAATACGTAATTTGGATGTGAACTGTACCAACGATGAAAACGAGACCGCTTTGTATATTGCGGCTGCAGCCGGAAATTGTCAGGCCGTTGAGCAGATTCTGGAAGTTCCGGGAGTTGACCTGAGTATTCGTGACAACTCCCTGGGCTTTACTGCACTTGAGGTGGCGGATTTCAATAATCACGTTAGTTGTGTTGAGCTGCTGCGCGCAGCAGAGGCCCGCTGAGGATAAACAGAACAAAAATATCGAACAATGAAAAAAGAAACAGTTACCATAGCTATAGACTTTGGCACAAGCAAGACTCAGGTCTGCGGAGAGAAGCCCGGTGAGAGAATGTATGAATTCTGTTTCGGGATGAGCGATGGTCGGGTGCCGACCTCCGTGTTGCTGACGTCTGATGGCAGGTTGCTCTTTGGAGATGATGCTGAAGCCATGGCTTGTATCTGCCCCGATGGGTATTGCAGCAATTTTAAAAATCAGCTGGGAAATCCTGCGCCCATTCTCGGTGAATTCCGTGCCCGAAAGTTGGTAGAGCTTTTTCTTGCCTATCTGCTGGAGAAGGTATGTGAGGATGTATACATGCAGGACGCCGAAATTACTAAAGTTGTGATGACTTATCCGCTGGCGTTCAGCCCGCAACAGAAGGCTGAGCTTTGTTGTGCAGCACTCAGCGCCGGCTGGCGGAATGTATGCCTGGTATCTGAGCCTGAGGCCTACGGAGCAACATACAGTTTTACCCAAACGTCGAAGGCGTTCAAACGAGCTGCCATCATTGTGAACTGGGGCGCCGGTTGTGCAGAAGTTGCCCATGTGGTTCGCGCTGATAACGGCGACATAGTTGTTCGCGCCAAATACTCTGTAAATGATAGCTCCGCTGAAGTTCTGGACGATAAATTACAAAAATTGGTGGAGAGTGCATTGAAAAAGAACAGGGTCGATGTGGAGGTCCTGTCTGCCGCGCCGTTCAGAGAGGACGTACGTGAGTTAAAGAACCGCCTGTGTGCTGTGAATTACAAGACGTACGAGAATGATCAAAGCAAGGAATTGATTTTCAGTCATGTCCATCAGGGACTTGTCTATACTGCAGGCGTACGTTATGTCGACTGGCTTGCCGACATCAGCAACTGCGTGGGATATATCAAAGATGGCGTGGTGGGGCTGATGAAGAAAGCGGCTGCAAAAGAACGAGCGGAAATGGTGTTGCTTACCGGCGGAATGGGCTTATCGGAGATTGTCAGTTATCTTGTTGCCAAAAAGGTTCCAACGGAGGCTGCCGGCTACTACGATGTCGAGGTTCTCAAAACAAGGAGATGGGCCTGTTATAACCCCTCCACCCGAGTGCTTGACAGCAGTTACCCGGCTGCTATTCTGATAGGTGCCTTATTGCTTGCACGACTGCGCCGCCCCGAGGCGGTTCCCACTCAGCCAATCAATGATTCCGATGTTATCTTACCCCCGCCCCCCTCTGCGTCAAAAGTTGATAAACCTGAGATTTTCAGGGCTGTAGCGACAGACGACGTGCAGGAGTTGCAGCGACTTATTGATTCCGGGGCGAATGTCAACATGGTGGGCAAGTATGGAGCTACACCCTTGTGGCATGCAGTGGAAAGAGGCTATTTAGATTGTGTACGTTTGCTGTTAAGTGCCGGTGCTACCCCGGATATTGCTGACCGAAATGGTGTAACCGTGCTTCAGAAAGCGATTAAGGAAAATCGCCCGGATTGCCTGAGAGAGCTTATTGCCGCCGGGGCTGATGTTAACCGTTGCAATAATAATGGCTGGCAACCCCTTTGGTATGCCGCATACAAGGGCCATGCGGAATGTGTGCAGAACTTACTCGCGGCTCGGGGGATTAAGGCTGATGAAAAGAATGCCTACGGCATAACTCCGCTCAGTGTTGCCCTTAAATATGGGCACAGGGAATGCGTGCGCCTGATTAGGAATCACTTGAAATAATCGCCTGCATGGTGAGCCTGTAGTGAATGGCTTTCTCCGGTATACTCTCCATGAGTATGCCGGAGTTTTTATACCTACATACCCGGCAAGATATAAATTTGTCTTGACAATCAGATGGCAGAGAGTAGAATCTTGGCCGCTTCGGCTCCGTGTGCGTGCGCAGCCGACCGTAATCATTATCAAGCATCAATATTATGAACAGTTACCGTACCCATACGTGCGATGAGCTCCGCCTTTCTGATGTCGACAAGCAGGTAACGCTTGTTGGCTGGGTGGATACCGTTCGCGACCACGGTGGTGTGATTTTTATCGACCTTCGTGACCGCGCTGGCAAAACTCAGGTTGTTTTCCACCCCGAGAATAATGCTCAGCTTGCTAATGATGCCGAGAATCTGCGCGTGGAGTCCGTCATTCAGGTGACCGGCAAAGTGGTTGCCCGCTTGAAGACTGATGAGGTGGACGCCACCAACCCCGACCTGGCTACCGGTGAGATTGAGGTGGATGCCGCCGCTATGACCGTGCTTAACCGCGCTGCAGTGCTTCCCTTCCAGCTTGACCGCAATATCGCCAACGAGGATATTCGTCTGAAGTACCGTTTCCTCGACCTCCGCCGCACCCCCATGCAGCGCAACATGATTCTGCGTCACCGCATTACCAAGACCATGCGCGACTATCTCGACGAGCAGGGCTTTCTCGAGATTGAGACCCCCATTCTGTCCAAGAGCACTCCCGAGGGTGCCCGCGACTTCCTGGTTCCCAGCCGTCTGAACCCCGGTACCTTCTACGCCCTGCCGCAGGCTCCCCAGCAGTACAAGCAGCTGCTCATGGTTGCCGGTATGGAGAAGTATTTCCAGGTTGCCCGTTGCTTCCGCGACGAGGACCTGCGCGCTGACCGTCAGCCCGAGTTCACTCAGATTGATATCGAGGCCTCCTTCATTACCCCCGAGGATGTGTATGCATGGATTGAGAACATGCTCAAGCGCGTGTTCAAGGAATCCGTCGGCCGCGATATCGTGACTCCTTTCCCCCGCATGACCTGGAAGGACGCCATGGACCAGTACGGTTCCGACAAGCCCGAGCGTCGCTTCGAAATGAAGATTACGGATTGCTCAGACATCTTCGCTAACAGCGAGTTCCGCGTGTTCTCCGGTGCTATTGCCAATGGCGGCGTGGTGAAGGCCATTAATGCCAAGGGCTTCAACCCCTCCGTCGGTCAGGTGGACTCCCTCACTCAGACCGCCGTTGAGGCCGGTGCTAAGGGGCTTGCTTACATTAAAGTGCGCGACGTCGCTAACACCAAGGAGTGGAAGAGCCCCATTACCAAGCGCCTTTCTCAGGCTGAGATAGATGCCCTCGTTGAGCGCCTGAACATCGAGAGCGGCGACTGCATCTTCTTCGCTGCCGGCGAGTGGGAGCAGAGCTGCACCATCCTTGGTCGTGTGCGTCTGGCCTGTGGTGAGTTCATGGAGCTGCTTAAGGGCAATACCGACATCGACCTCTTCTGGGTGAACCGCTTCCCCCTGTTTGGCTGGGACGCCGAGGAGCAGCGTTTCTGCGCTGTGCACCACCCCTTTACCCGCCCCGTACCCGAGGACGTGGAGAAGGTGCTCAAGGGCGAGATTTCCACCGACCTGTGTGCAGAGGCCTACGACGTTATCTTCAACGGTAATGAGCTGGGCGGCGGTTCAATTCGAATTCACGAGAAGGACCTGCAGGACGCCACCTTCCGCGCCCTTGGTCTGGACGACGCCACCATTGAGGAGCAGTTCGGTCACCTGCTGGCTGCCTTCTCCTTCGGTGCACCGCCCCACGGTGGTCTGGCCCTCGGTCTGGATCGCGTCGTCATGCTCATCGGGCAGTGCGAGTCCATCCGCGAGGTGATTGCGTTCCCCAAGAACAACCGTGGTGCCGACCTCATGAGCGAATCTCCCGCTCCGGCAGAGCCCAACCAGCTGCGCGATATCCACATTCAGGTCAAGCTGCCCGAGAAACTTCGCCTGAAGCTCGAGGCCGAGAAAGCCGCTGCTGCAGAGCAGGGGGAGTAAAGGTATAACAATTTGATAACCGGGCAGGGTAGTTGTTTGCTACCCTGCCTGATTTTGTTTTCCGGTTTGGTATGTCGCGATAATAAATATTATTTTTCAATACTGAACTATTTTCTGCTTGACCAAGCCCTGTAAAAAAGCTAGGATTACACCGTGACGAGGGGTGCTGGTAGCGCCCGCTACCGGGCACAAATTATTAACATATTAATATTCAAAGTTATGAAAAAAACTGTAGTTCTTCTTCTGGCCGCTGCCCTGGGGCTTTCCTCCTGCGCATGGGATTCCAGCTATGCCTCTGTTTCTTCCAACAAAATCGGCGTAACTCAGCAGGTTCTGCCTGCCACTGTGATTTCTGCCTACGAGGTGAAGGGTGAGACCTCCTCTACCGCTAAGAATCTCGGTACCGGTATCGGTGCTGTTCTGGGTGCCGGCGCCGGTCAGATGCTCGGCGGTGGCTCCGGTCGTATTGTTTCCGCTGCCGGTTTCGGTGTAGCCGGTGCTCTTGCCGGTCGTTACCTGACCGACTCCATGGGTAACACCCGCTGCCAGCGCGTAACCGTGAAGGTTGACGGCAAGAATGGCCCCACCTACTCCTTCGTACAGCCCGTTTACAAGGAGTTCGGTCCGCTCTCTCCCGGCATGCACGGCAACTATCATCACGGTTCCGATGCCCACTTCACCCCCGATGGGTATTGATTTTTTAGTCTGGCAAACATCATGTTCGGGCAGAGAGGTTAACCTCTCTGTCCGGTTTGTTTTTTTGAGCACCGACAAGTTCTTGTGGTAAGGGGCTGCATGAATCAGAATTGGCTTGCTTATCTCTGAGCTTTGTATATAATTAAAAACGTGATAGATAACTCGGATTTCATACGCTCGGTTTCTGGCAAACGTTGTAGAATTCAACGGAACTTTGTACGTGCGTGCAGAGTTCTCGCCAGAATGTTTCCATCCCGAATTCCGGCCAAAGAAAAGAGCGCTGGTGATTATACGTACCTTACCATCTGTAAAAAGTCTGCATTGGACATGGTAGAGGCGTCGTTGTTTAGTTTGTATCGTAATTCTGAAGTTGTGCCTTCTCGAGTTGTCATTGTGTCCGATGGTTCCTGGGAGCCGGAATATGGTGTTCGATATTTCCGAAAGCGGGGGCTCCAAGTGGAATGTCTGACTTGGAAGCACTGTGCGGATTTTTATCGAAATACTCTGCCTGAACTAACAACCTGGGCTGAAAAGCACATCTGGGGGAAGAAGATGGCTGCCATTCTTTATCTTTCAGAGACAGATAGGGTGCTTTTCTCTGACCCTGATGTTTTGTGGTATGCAGATCCTCTGGATGCAAAAGAATGGAACACCACGATTTTTAAAATATCTATCGACTGTTGTCATAGCTATGACCCTCATTTTATTAAAGCCTCGGGTTCAGAGTACTTGTATGATACGCAAGAACCGATAAATTGTGGCGTTGTTTTCATTCATGGTGGCATGAAAATGCTGAATGATAAAGCGCTCGAATGTATTCGCTATCAGGCTGAACATTGTGGGAATTTCGCAGAGCAAACCGTGTTTGCTATCATGGACCGTCAATATGATAACAGGTGGAGTCGCGAGGAAATCGTATCAGCCATTGATGATGTGGTGCAGCCTCTGTTTTCCAAGACTATAATGTACCCGAATACTGCCGCTAGGCATTACCTGTGGCGTCTCAAATGGATTTACTGGATTGAGTATTTTAAGATGAGGCTGTCCGGAAAAAAGTAGTTTTACATCAAAAGTAAGCAGCAGAGTAGGCTTATATGAATATTCTCTTCGCGTATATCCACGCTGTAAACCCGATTAAAGGGGGAACTGAGCGCGTGACTTGGGCAGTGGCTACTGCCTTGAAGAAAAAAGGCCACTCCGTTTATTTTCTCGCAACGCATGCAATGCAGGCTGATGCGCCTTTTACCGACCAGCCTGAATATATTCTCATAGATGCGAAAGCAAGTCACGAAGAGCGCAAGCAGAAGGTTATTACCACATGCCGTGAGTTGAATATTGATGTTGTAATTAATGAATGTGCAGAGGTCGGGTTAAATTCTATATTCTCCAATAAAGTGCTCGACGGCGTCAGAGTGATTTCCTGTACACATCTGGATATATATGGATTAGTAAAATATTTCCATAGGCCTAATCCTCGCTCTGGAATTAAGAGAGCAGTTCTTTCCTTCCTGTCATTTTGTGGAATACAGCCTTACTACTTCAAATATTATAGAAAATATAAGAAAATTTTTAAAGAAGTAGTACAGGTGTCTGATGCCGTAGTAGTGGTTACACCGGTTATTGCGGAGCAACTGCGGCGTTTTACCGGGGAGAAATCCGCGAGAATCGTTTCCATTCTTAATCCACTTACAATTGCATGCGAGCAGCCTCGGTACGATGCTCAGGTAAAGGAAAAAATGCTTCTATATGTCGGGCGTCTTTCTCATACAAAAAATGTGGATTTGTTGTTGAAAGCATGGCGAAAAATCTCCAATCGGTATCCGGAATGGAAGCTTGAGATAGCCGGTGATGGGGATGAATGGGAGTATTTACACGATCTCGTTGCAAAATATCACATACCACGAGTTCATTTTCATGGCCGGGTTAGCAATCTTTCAGCATTATATTCAAGAGCTGAGTATTTATTATTGCCATCTGATTCCGAGTCATTTTCCTGTGTCGTTCTGGAAAGTATGGCATATGGGTGTCATCCAATCGTATTTGACTATCCGTCATCGCCCATAGTTATTCCCAGTCCTCGATTAGGTACCCGGGTGCGTCGTCGCTCATGTTGGGCGTATGCACGTGCTGTTGCGAACGCGATAGATACCGGTAGGACAAATCGCGAAGAAATGGATAATGTTGCTCAACATTTGAGTCAATTTGATATGAATAAGATTGTTCTTCAATGGCTTGCTTTGCTGGAGTAACTATAAACACCTCCTGAACATGAATGAAAAAATATTGATTCTTACTCACCCTCTGACAGGAAATTACGGGGGGCTTTTGCAGGCGTATGCCAGTTATACTGTGCTCAATGCTTTGGGGGGCAATGCATACATCTACCGTTATCAACCAGATGATTTGCCTGTAAAATCATTCAATTGGTTGAAGTATTATGGTTCGTTGCTGAAATCCATTCTGGGAAGAAAGGGAAATCCTATTTGGAGAAGTCTCTATATAGCAAATAAGTTTGTCGGTAAACTGAACTTTGTAGACGAGTCTCAGGTGGGGCTTGACGATGGTGATATTCGCTACTATGTGGGGAGTGATCAGGTATGGAGGGCTACTTATTGCCGCAAGATGAGAAGTGCGGAATATTACTTCCTTAACTTCGCTGCGGCTGCTCAGCGTCGCAAGAGTATAGCATATGCTGCATCATTCGGAGTTGATGAATGGGAAGGTAATGAGGCCGAAACCTTGGCTTGTGCCAAATTGGTGCAGGAGTTTAAAGCCGTCTCTGTGCGTGAGGTTAGCGGGGTGGCTATTTGTAAGAAGGTTCTTGGAGTGGATGCTGTTCAAATGCCTGACCCCACGCTTCTACTCGAGAGGGTCGAATATGAAAATATCATCAACAAAGGAAAAACTAGAACTAACAAATCGCCATTGCTGTCCACCTATGTCCTTGATAAATCTCCCGAGATTGTACAGCTTCTGCATGCCTGTGCAGGTGCTATGAACCTTGATCAGCAGGTGCTTTTGCCTAATCGTGGTGCCGTCAAGTGGCAAGACCGAATGGCACTTACCGTTCCTCAGTGGCTCAGGTATATCCGCGATTCAAAGTATTTTATTACAGACTCTTTCCATGGTTGTGTGTTTGCCATTATCTTCAATAAGCCATTTGTCTGTCTGGGCAATAAGAGCCGTGGCTCTGCGCGATTTGATACCTTGCTGCGTAGGTTCGGGTTAGAAGATAGACTGATTACTTTGTCTTCTGTATCTCAGCTTCAGCAAGTGTTGCAAACTCCCATAGACTGGGCTCAGGTAAATGAGAAACTTTCATTTGAACGTGAGCGCGGAATCAATTTTCTTAAAGCAAATTTGTGCTGACAACTGAATAGGCTTGTATAAAATGAAAGAGCATTCCCATTGCAAAATAAGTCTGATAGTCCCGGTTTACAATGCCGAGCGCTATTTTGCTGATTGTTTGGAGTCAGTTTTAGCTCAGACCTATCAGGACTATGAAGTGGTTATCGTGAATGATGGTTCCACTGATGGCAGTGCCGTAATCGCTGAAAAGTATGCCCGGCGTGATAGCAGATTCTCTGTGTATCACCAGCAGAACGCCGGGGTTACTGCTGCCCGTCGAAATGCTATAGCGAATGCAGCGGGTGACTATGTATTCTTTTTGGATGCAGATGATACCTTGCCGCAGAATGCATTGGAGATTTTTAGTCAGTATATCAATCGGGAGTGGGACATCATCATTGCTCAGTGGCAGGATTTAACCGCTGTTCGAAAAAAAGAAAGTTTATCCATCGAGGAGTATAGACGTCGTCTCATCTTCTCGAAAATTCAAGTTGGAGCATGTGGTAAGTTAGTGAAACGAACCCTTTTTACGAAATCCGTTCTGGCTCTTCCTCGTGAAATTAAGGTGGGTGAGGACTGGATTATGCACCTGCGCCTGTCGTTTAATACAGAGAATAACGTGCTTGTTATACCGAATCAGGTGTATTGTTATAATCTGAATGAAGGTAGCGTAACCAGCACATTTAAACATAATATAGAGTACGCTAGAAAGTTTTACCCGCATTTGGTTGAATCTGTACCGGCATCGTATGCCGGAAAATATGTTCCCCTTGTTACCAATGCTATCATTGCGAGGTGGCTTGTCTATACAGCTGATATGTTCCGGCTGTCGGAAACCGCAGGTAAATTTCATAATGAGCTGAAAACTAACTATTGTGGAGGATTTGCCGGGTTGGATATTATTAGCCGCCTGTTATTTTTGAACGCAAAAACTATATTACGCCTGCCTTTGTTGGGGGGATATCGTGTGTGGAGAAACATGCTACCTATACTGAAAAAGTTGGTATATAGCTGTAGACTCCAGAAAAATAAAATATTGAGAAGTAAGTGTCGCTAAACATGTGTGTAAGTTGCTATAATTGCTACCAGCGAGTACTAGATGTAAGTCACACATGAAAAAATAAATCACTTGACTGATACTATCAAATGGGGTACACTCACTTGGCAGTACTGTGCTTGTAAGCCCCGGGGGCGGTAGGTGTATGTGAGTGATTTTTTTTTCATCTATGTCCATTGTTATATTAACACATCCGTTCTTTGGTAATTATGGCGGAATGTTGCAGGCGTATGCCATGCAAAGAGCGCTTGCGACTATTAATTTGGACTCATCGGTTTGCCGATATTATAATTACCCGGTCCTCCCGTTACACAAAGAGATAGCAAGGCGCATATTCAGTGGAATTCAGGAAACTGTAGCTTATTTTATACCCCGTTTCGGAAGAAAGAAAGTATCCCAAATTCATTATTACAGGAATGGAGAGCAGTTTCTGAAGCGCTATGTGAAATCTCTTTCATACGCTGACTCCTGCCGCTCCGGCCGAGCATGGATTGTAGGGAGTGATCAGGTCTGGCGTGCTGAATATGTGAACCACTGGGGTGGTTTGCCGTTTTTCTTTCTGACTGATGTGCCGGAAGAAGTTCGCTCAAAAAGTATTGCTTATGCCGCATCATTCGGAACGGAAAAGTGGAGTGGAACGGTGGATGATGCCAAGGTTTGCGCTCCACTTTTGAGAGAGTTTCGTGCTGTTTCAGTGCGTGAGCACAGCGGTATTGATATCTGCCGTGAGAACTTGGGGGTTGCTGCAGTACAGATGCCCGATCCCACAATGTTGCTTAGTGCTGATGATTATAGCGAGCTTATTGCGAAAGAAAAAACGTGGAAGCCGGCTTCGGAGTACATAGCCGCGTATATCTTGGAACGAACTGCTACTAAAGATGCCTTGTTGAGGGAATGTTCCGATGCGGAGCAGGTGGAAGTTCAGCATTTGCTCCCGCAAGCAACTGCCAAAAAGCGCCGTGATCGATATCCGGTTAGCGTTTCTCAGTGGCTGCGTCTGATTCGCGATAGTAAGTACTTTGTTACGGATTCTTTCCATGGGTGTGTATTTGCCATTACATTCAATAGGCCCTTTGTTTGTTTAGGAAATTCTTTCAGAGGAAATGCCCGATTCGAGGCCTTGCTGGGCACTTACGGGTTGAAAGATCGATTGCTTTCCAAGCCGTCACCGGAAGAATTGATGCGCGTGTTGGCAACACCGATTGATTGGGCGCGTGTCAATGATATTTATGTTTCTGAGCGGGTGCGAGGAATTGATTTCCTGAGAAGGAATCTCAGTTGATGTAAGGTAGATTTTTTAATATCAGTATAGTGAAACGATTCTGTTTTGTACGTCTGTTATGAGAACGGTAAAGCAAATTAAAAATTTTTCATCGGCAATTTTTCGCTATTTGCTGACTTTCTTTTTTTCTTTTTATACCCGTAAGCTTTTTATTGATTCGTTAGGTGTAGAATATCTCGGTGTTTCCGGATTGATGAACAATGTGCTGGGGATGTTGGCTATTGCCGAAATGGGGATTGGAGCCAGCATTGTTTTTAGTTTGTACAAACCTCTGGCTGAAAAAGAGCAGCAAAAAGTACATCTGCTCATAGATTTATATCGGAAACTATATCGTTACATCGCCCTGTTTGTTTTGGTGATGGGTATGGTATTAATGCCGTTTCTTTTGGATATAGCTCCGGATTTAGCCAATATCCCACACTACAATATCATTTATCTACTGTTTCTTGCAAATAGTGTTATTCCGTACTTTTTTGCATATAATTCGACCTTGTATAATGCAACACAAGAGGGATATAAATTGGAAAATATTCGTACGTTGTTTTATGTTATCACTATGGTGGTAACTATTGCAGTTCTCACTTATTTTCCCAATTATATTTTGCTCACCGCATGTACTATGATGTTGGGAATTACAAGCCAAGTTCTCATTTATTTTATGGCACGCCGTAAATGGCCCTGGATCAGCAAGAGGGCTCAAGGCTCTCTCTCTGATGAGGATATTGGGGTTATAAAGAAAAATGTGAGAGCCATGGTGATGCATAAACTCGGTGATTATAGTGTCAACGGGACATCTAGCATTATCATTGCGAATGCTGTTAATTTGGCGGCAGTTGGTATGTTGGTGAATTATACAACAGTTACTGCTCTGCTGAAAACTCTTGTTCAGCAATTTTTTAACGCGATGATTGCCGGCATGGGAGAATTGATTGCTACATCCCCCAAGGAGAAGGTTTATGCTGTGTTTCAGGAAATGAACTTTCTGGCTTTTTGGTTTTTTGGCCTTGCTATGACCGGCACCTATTTTTGTTGTGACCAGTTTATCGGTCTTTGGTTGGGGAGCGGATTGGGAATATCACGTATGGCTGTTTTATTCCTTTCCATTGAGCTCTTTGTGTTGGGTATGCGAGTTCCTCCTTATATTGTAAAATCGGGAGCCGGAATGTTTTCAAATGATCAGTACGCCCCGCTTTTTCAGGCTGCTATGAACATATCTGTCGGTATATTTTTAGCTCGATACTGGGGGGTTGCCGGGGTGACTTTTGCTATTTTATTGAGTGGATTGTGTGTGCCCAGTTGGTTCAGACCCTACGTTGTATATCGCGATTATTTTAAAAGATCGTTCAAAGGGTACGTCGCTACTTATCTGGTATACAGTTCTGTTTTGGCCTGTATATTTATCCTGTTGTCATGCTTGTTTGCATATTATTTGCCACAAGGTCTGTATAAGGAATTTGCATATAAGGTAGTTGTCGTTTTAATTGTATATCATATTTTTATCGGAATATGTGGTGGAATCTTGCCACAAGGGCGAGCATGTTTCGTTCGTCTTTATAAATTAATCAATTCGTTCTTTGCCAAGATATGTCGAAAGCGCTAGTTAGTGTTATATCCCCCTGTTATAATGTGGCTCCTTATATCGGGCGTTATTTGGATTCACTCCTTTCTCAGACCTATAAGAAGTTAGAAATTATTCTTGTCAACGACGGTTCCACTGATAATACGGGTGACATCATTAAATCGTATATTCATCGTCTTGAGGAGCAAGGGTATAAGGTTATTTACATTGAACAGGAGAATGGGGGACAGAGCTCTGCCGTGAATAATGCGCTCAAATTGGTTTCCGGAAAGTTTCTTACCTGGCCTGATCCTGATGATTGGTTGACCCCAGATTCCATTGAGAAGCGTGTCGCTTTTTTGCAGTCTCACCCTGATGTCGGAATGGTACGGAGCAATATAGAGAGGATTGAAGAGGGGACGGGGCGTTCGCTGGGGGTTTTTGAGTCGCGCCATTTGCGTCCATACCCTATCAAAAATGCTTTTGAAAAACTTATTTTATGCACAACTTGGTTTGGTGCTATGGCGTGTATGATGCGTATGGATTTTTTTGATAAAGTTGTTCCTAAAAGAGAAATCTATGTCGAGAAGTCAGCCGGACAAAATTGGCAGCTGATGCTCCCTATGACCCTCGCGTACCCTTTATGGCAAATGCCGGACGTCTTGGGGTATTATTGTGTGAGAACGGATAGCCATTCGCATAAGCAGAATGATTTGGAGTCTAGTCTTGCCTACAATAAGATGAGTGAAGGTGTTTTGATAAATACGTTAAATAAAATAAAAGCGCCTTCAGTGTTCGTTGAACTGGTTCGAACGGAGTATTTAATCTGGCGCTTTCGAATGATTTGTTTGAGTTTGCCCAAGACTAAGCAATGGGAGCACTTTAGAAAAACAGTAACATTACTGAGGCGAATAAAGGATAAGCTCAGGGTTTGTTGCATATTCGTACTGCCTTGTTTTGTATGGAAAAAAACGAGTATAATCAAGAAAAGTTTCAGGAGACTTTATAGACTTATCCATCATGAAATCTAACTACATTACTCCCCCCGATAATTGTACCGGCTGCGGTCTGTGTGACAATGTCTGCCCCAAAGATGCTATTCACATGGTCTGGAGTAAGGGTGGCTTTCTTGTGCCAAGTGTTGATGTTACCGCTTGTGTGGACTGTGGTATGTGTGTAAAACAGTGTATCGCATTAGAAGAGAAAGAGCCGTATACAGATGATCTTAATTCAGTTGAATCATACGGAGGTTGGAACAAAGATGTTGATATTCATCTGAGTAGTTCCAGTGGCGGTGTTTTTACTGCGTTGGCTGTTAAGGTAATTGAGCAGGGTGGCGTAGTGTTTGGTGTGGTGTGGAAGGACAAGTTGACAGCCGTTTTTGAAAAGACGGATAGCGAGGATGGGCTGGCTCGTATGCGTGGGTCTAAGTACACTCCGGCAGTTCCCGGGAATGTTTACAGGGACGTGAGGAATGAGTTGAAGAATGGTCGGCAGGTGCTTTTTAGCGGTACTCCCTGTCAGGTTCATGCTCTGAAGAAATATCTGAGAAAGGACTACGAAAATCTGCTTACTGTGGATATTGTGTGTCATGGTGTACCTTCTCATCTCATCCTTGAGAGATATATAGAGGAAGAGGAAGAGAAAACAGGCAAAGAGATTGATTATGTGTCTTTCCGTGACAAACCGGAAGGCTGGCTACGTTATCATGTAACTCGCCATTATACAGATGGTGGTCTGCAATCTGAAGCGCTGGGTACGGATATGTATATGAGGATGTTTTTGAGTGATAAAGCTCTTAATCATGTGTGCTATAATTGCCCCTATGCTCATATTCCCCGCCAAGGTGATATAACGCTGGGCGATTATTGGGGGGTAGAGAAATTGCACCCGGAATGGCCGATTGACAAGGGGGTATCATCCATTTTGGCGAATACCTCTAAAGGCTCTGTGGCGTTGAATCGTTTATCGGATAGGCTGGAGTTGCGTATTGAGCCATTCTCCAAGATATATAATGGGCAGAAGGTCGTATATGTACGTCCGGAGAAGGTAATTCCCCCATCCCGTTCCATGGTACTGGAGCGACTCAGAGAATTGTCTGTGACGGATGTTTATCGTAAAGTCGTACAAACAGTTACTTTCGGGCCATTTAGTCTTAGTAAGTTTAGTTATATTTATCGGTTGCTTTTCACTGTATACCGCGCAGTGAAATCAGTGAAACACAAACTGTTGAAAAAATAACATAATCAGTTCTTGTTCTGGTAACTGTAAACAGACGCATGCTCTCATAATGCATGCGTCTGTTAGTGTGGCGGAGCTCTGTTTACCAATTCCAAAATACGTTTTCCGCTGGCGAGTTTGTTTGTAGTTGCCAGTGCTCTGCTGCGACATCTACGCTGTCAAAGGGTTCATAGCCATGTAGCTGTGGATTATTTCCATGTGGCGAGTATATTTCTGAGCACCACTCAATTTGCCAGCGTTGCCCGCCTTCGTCTACATAACTGCCCTCTGCCGATTGCATGCGTCGGCACCAGACCACCTCACGCACGCGGCGCAGGGAGTAGGTGGCAGCGGCGGCAGCGGTGTAGGTTTGTACGGGCAGCACCCAGCCCTTCGCAGCGGCAGCAGAAAGTGCCGACTGCACTTTCTCATCCTGCTCATAGCCCACAGGCAGGCTGATGGTCATTTCGCGCCCGTTTTCCGACAACTTGCCGAGCTGTCGCGCTTGCGCAAGCGTGAATCCCGGCACCGGTGCCGTGGGTCCCGTATTGACGAGGGGTGCGCTGTTGCGAGTCATATCGAACAGCACCGGGGCGCCGTCTGTTGTCAGTGCCGGCACAAAATCCCTCACAATAGCTGAGCCCTCCGATATAGTCAAGCGATAGATTCTGCCTTTAAACGAATTTACACTAACATCGCCGTACGCGTCACCGATGGAAAGCTGCGTGTGCGCTTGGGGGACGCTCACCGGGAGCTCTGTGCTGAATATTTCGGCCCCCAAATCCCAGAAAACGCGATTGTCGTTTTTCCAGTTTAATTTTCCCTTTACTCGCGTATTGGCTGCGATATAAGCATCCGCCTGCGTGACTTGGGCTTGACTTCCCGCATAGCCACCGGAGCGGCGTGGGTAATATACGACATCTAGACCAAAAGCGCTTTTTCCGTTATAAACAGCGAAAGGATACGTTAATTTACCCTGATTGGACCAATTCGCGTTCCCCGCAAAAACGCGATAGGCACTTTCCGCGGCTCCCACATACAAATCGAACAGAAAACCGCTGCTCGGTTGAACCATGTACCCCGTATTGAAATCCGATTTTTCCAGATACAAAAACGAGCATGGCAGGTAGCCGGAGGGGAGCAAACGGTCCACGCTGTAACCTAATGGGCTCAAATTGTTGGGAATGTTCATGATTTTACGATTTGCGCCTGTTTTTAAAGGGTATAAAGATAAGCAACGTTGCCGATAAGCTGGCCGTTGGGTTCGCGGCGCAGTGCGAAGCGGTAGGCGGTGGAAACGGTGAGGGTAGGGGCGTCATCGCACCATACTATTTCTGCCGGCCATGTGATAGCCGGCACAGTGCTGCCGGTGTTAAACCACAATTCTGCCGTTTGCACATTGGCAGATGCTGCAAAATTGAGGGTGCTGAGGTCAGTGTCGCTGCTCAGTTCTCCGAGGTCGAGGATGTGGCCGGGGCGCAGTATGCGAGCCGTGCCTGTGGTGTAGAGCTGCCCCTCGGCATTGTTGGCGTGACCGGCAGAGTGCGGGCAGAACAGCAGGGAAATGACGGCGTTATCATCATCAGTCGTTACGCTGTCTGATATCGCTGTGAAGTCAGTCTGCTGATGGGGGGATACATTGCAGAGTATGGTTCCTCTACTGTCCGTAATGGTGCAACCGAGCGCTGAGCTTACGGTGTATTTTCTGTTGATTTGAGTGGGGATTGTTTTCATAACCGGACCGTATTTTGCCGTGTTCCGGTTGCAGATGCAAGCTGTCTGTGGCTTGAGCGCGATGTCACTCAACCATGGCAAAGCAAACCGCCGCAGTGGTTGCTCCACTGCGGCGGTGTCGGAAATGGTGTCACCGGTTATTTCTTAATCCGGTCATCTTCTCCCGGTCCCCAGGAGGGCAGATAATCGGGTATGCGGTTGCCGCTGCCGGGGCAGTCGGCGGGCACGCGGTAAAGGGTACGTGCTGCCTGATATTTTTCGGTGAGTTCCTTCATGACCTCGGCATATGCCGGGTCTTGGGACACATTGTGCAGCTGCTGCGGGTCTTTCTCATTGTCAATGAGCAGCCACTCGTTTTCGGGTACACGCTTGCCACTCTTGCGCTCGTGACCCAGCGGGGTCCAGATACGAGCGAAAGTATAGCGCTGTGTGCGAATGCCGTCGTGGCGCGGGGCGTTGTGCTCGCCCGGCTGCTCATAGAATGCGTAGTAGAGCGGGCGGTCTGCGAACTGCGGAGCCTCGCCGGTGGCGAAGAGCGGTACGAGTGAGGTACCTTCCATAGTGCGGGTGTTTTCCTCTGTATCTGCGCCTGCAATCTCGAGCAGGGTGGGGGCGTAGTCGATGTTCTGCACCATGGCCTGACTGCGCTTACCGGCAGGGATTTTGCCCTTCCAGCGCATAATGAGCGGCATGCGCATGGATTCCTCAAAAATCCATCGCTTGTCGTACAGGCCGTGCTCACCCAGGTAGAAACTCTGGTCACCCACATAGACCACCAGTGTGTTCTGAGACAGGCCTGCGTTGTCAAGATAATCCAGCAGGGAGGAGATGGATTCATCGAGCGAGAGTATGCAGCCGAGGTAGTCCTCCATGTACCAGCGCCAGCGCTGTTCGGTCATGTCGCGCTGAGTTTTGTACTTTCCTGCGCGGAAGTTGGCTACGAATTCGTCTGTGCGGGTGCTGAAGTGGTTGCGATAGACATCTTGCAGACCGGGTTCAATCCAGTCCATTCCCCAGCCGAGATTGGTCTTGGGGGCGAACTTAGGCTCGTGTTTTTCGATGTCGAAGTCAGCGGGAATCTGTCCCTGGAACTCGCCATTCTTAATGCGGTTGCGCAGCTGGCCCTTGGGGATGATTTCCTTCATGACGTCAAAGGGAATGCGATTGGCTACGAGGTGCACATCATTCCAGTTGCAGAGGTGCCAGCCCACGCTCTGCCCGTTGTGGCGCAGGAATTCGGGGCGGTCACTCCAGTCGTCGTGCAGGGTGGCCGGCGGGGTCATCTTGGCCACGTGCTTCTTGATGATGTCGAGGTGGCGCACGGCGGGCAGCCAATTGCGGTGGGGAGCCTTGTGACCTACAATAAGGGCAAAGGGCTTGCTGCGGTCGCGGCTTTCCATCCAGGTGATAGCCATGTTGGTCACCACATCTGTCACATAGCCGCGCATGCGGTTGGAGCGGGTGCTGTTGTTCGGCCCGGCAGACAGGAAGGTGGAGTTCAGGTAATCACCCTGACTGGGGAATACTTGCCAGGAGTCAAAGCCCGTGGGGCGGGAGATAAGGTGCCACTTACCCACTATACCGGTCTGATAGCCGGCCTTCTGCAGCATTTTGGGGTAGGTAGGCTGGTCGCCGTTGAAAGCAGGACCGCCATAGTTGTACAGGAACCCATTGTTGTGTGAGTGGCGCCCGGTGAGCATGCAGGCTCGCGAGGGACCACAGAGTGAGTTCGCACAATAGGCGCGGTCAAACACCATGCCTTCATTGGCCAGTCGGCGGAACCCGGGAAGGGGCACGGGACTGTCCTTCTCGCAGGTGCCCAGAGCATTTGTGCCGTGGTCATCGGAGATGATGAACAGGATATTCGGTCGCTCATCGGCTGCACTTGCAGCCCCTAGCAACCCCATGAACATAGCCGCCGCAGCGGCAATAGTACGCGGTATGGTCATAACAATCTCATGCTACCTTTTTGCCCCCCTTTTCGTCAAGAAAAAAACAAGTCCGATTTTTTTTGTGTGAATTGCAAGGATAAATGCGACAGAGGTGAAAAAATGGGACTTAGGCTAGGATTCTGTTAAAATGGAAAGAATAGACTTTGGCTAGTTGCCATGCTGAGCGCCCATCAAATAGCTTTCGTGGATATTTATTCATCCACATAGCCAAATGATCTAAATCTCTCTGAGTAAGTGCAGATAAGTCAGTTCCTTTAGGAAGGAATCGCCGGATAAGTCTGTTTGCGTTTTCATTACTACCCCGTTCAGAGGCACAGTAAGGATGTGCATAATAGAGCTGAGTTCTGAAGCCTTTATTTCTGCAGGATTTGCAAATACCCTGAGAATCCAAGCACTCGATTCCGTTATCGCAAGTAATTGATTTAAAAAGCTCAGAGAATCTGGCGCCATAATGTCGTTCCAGACGATTGAGGGCTTTACGAACACTTTGTTGAGATTTGTCTTTCATAAGTAAAATATGCTCAATCCTTGTTTTTCTTTCAGTAAGGACAAGAAGAACGTGAGAAGAGCCGGGAGGACCTACAACAGTATCCATTTCGTGATGCCCAAGCTCTGAACGGTCATTGATGTTTTGAGGTCGTTGAGAAATGCTTTGAGCCAGGACATTATTATGAGCGAGCCTTTTTCTGACCGGCTTTTTGGCATGTTTTCTGGGTCTATGAAGGAGGTTTCGAGGAAGTATGGGAAAACCATAAAGATGAACGTAATTGTAGAGTGTACGGAGCGAAACTCTTACATTTATGCCTTTCTTGCTGAGCACTTGTCTGGCAGCATAGAGGGAGAGTTTATGTTTGAGGATAAGTTCATTAAATTGAGCCACAAGAGCATAATCATTGGCAATTTTAAGAGAAGGACCATGCGCTGATGCTCTGAGCTTACGTTCATCGATAGCACGATCAGCAGAGTAAGTAGAAAAGGTTATTAGCTCAGAGTTAAGATGAGTGACTCTGCCCCGTTGAAGCTCTCGATAGATTGTGGAACGATGAACCTCAAGTAAAGCCGCAATTTGAGGAATAGGCACACCTTTTCTGTACAATTTTTCAATAATCTGTCGTTCAGAGTCGGTAATATGCTTGCCTTTTTTGCGAAAAGTAGTAGTCTTTGTTCTGGTGCTTTTCATGATATGGTAGGTTTGATTTTGGCGAATTGACTATACCATCTTTCATTCAGAAGAGCACCTTTTTTGTGCTCTCATCGTGTCGCATTTAATTTTGCCACTCTCAGCTTCGGAAAATCTCTCAAAAATGGCTTGACAGTAGGCCTTACTCAATGTTATAAGATTCGGGAGTGGCTTACATTAGCCGTATATGATTCTCCCCAAAATCTCCATTTCATGAAGAAAAAAAGAATTTTCACATGTACTCCGAAACCTTTCTGTGGTGATGATGTATTCTTCGCACGAGATACAGGGTTGATTTGTCGTACTTTGCAGTCTCTTGGTGTGGAGAGCAATGCTATCCTACTACTGCCCCGGCAGCAGAACGATTACGCTGACGTATTACGCACCACTCTGGAAAATCTTGAGTCTGTAGAATGGTGGAAAGAGTTGAATCTTGATGGTGTTGTTCTCTATTCATGGGGAATGCGGCAATATAACCGAATAGCCCGAGCAATTCATAAAGCGGGAATCAGGCTGGTGGTACATATGGATACCTCCGGTAATTTTGACAAGTTGTTACCGGAAGACTACACCCCTTTGAAAGCTGTTAAGAAGTGGATTACCTCTTCCCTAAACAATATTTTGCGCTCTCGACATTTATCATACGCAGATGTCATTACCATGGCTCCGCCCGTTGCTGAAAGAGTCAGCCGAATGACGTTTATGGACAAGAGCATTGTGGAAAAGAATTACCCCATGCCAGGGCCGGTTTCCCCCATGTGTCGCTATAATGGGGAAGAAAAGAAGGATATTATACTCTGTATAGGTCGATGGGCGGATAACAACCAGAAACGTCAGTTTATGCTGATGGAAACCCTCGCCATATATTATGCTACCGGCGGTACTGCAGAAACTCGAATCTACGGTAAGATAACCAACGAGTTGCGAGAATGGCATGCTTCCCTGCCGCTAATGACGGCTGACAGAGTAAAACTCTTGGGCTTTGTTGAAAATCGTAAACTTTGGTCTGAGTATGCCATGTCAAAGGTAATACTTTGTTGTTCACGATACGAAGGTTCCCATTGTGTGTCTTCGGAGGCACTATGTTGTGGTTGTTCGGTAGTTGTCTGCAACAGACCTGAGCCTTTACGCGTTGTTCACTGGTATACAAGCAAAAACTCCGGTACAATTTCGCAGGAAGATACGGCAGATTCTCTGGCTCAGGCTTTGCACCACGAGTTGGAACTATGGGAGAAGGGAGAGCGCAATCCCCACGCAATAGCTGAAGTTTGGCAACCCCATTTTCATGCCGACCTCGTTTTGAAGGGAATTTTTCAGCTATAGTTCAGGTAAAAGGCTGCTCATAGATTGAGTATTTACCCACGCTTCCAAACCTGAGAAAGAATTTGGGGGGCGTAGGTGTTGCTCAAATATTTCCATCTCTCTGTAATACGATTGATGCCGATGGAGAGCGGGATGGAGGCTAGGTACACAATCAGAGCAGCTACCTCTTCCGTGTGAAATCCGGTGCGATTGAGGTGCATGTATATCAGAATGTGCAGGTAGTAGATATTAGCTGAGTGGTGTTGCCCGATGGCGTTGATGAAGGGTATGCGAGCGTTGCTGAACTTCAGGCATGTGAGCAGTATGAAGCCAACCATCAGGTATGTCGTTATGTGGTAGCACCACCCGTAGGTGTTGATGTGGAGGTATGAGAGTACGGTGCCGCTTTTGTAGAGCATGGCTCCGCAAAGTATGAGCCATAGCGGTATGAGCGGTATGCGCAGCAGGGCCTTGCTGTGTTTGGATATCAGGTAACCGGTGCAGATGAATGGCAGCGCCATGGCAAAGAAATTGCAGCGCAGGACAATCAGTACCGGTTCTGTTGCTCCGGGGAAGAAATCAGCCCCCCATTTGTGGCACACATGTGCCCAGGCATACAGCAGCGGGGTGGCATAGATGAGCACCGGGCAGAAGCGCCGCAGTACATAGAAGACCACCATGGCCATCCAGAAAGCACTCAGGTACCACAGGTGGTAGCTGTAGGATATGCCCGTGAAGATGTTGATGATGAAATTGCCAACGATGGAATCGCCGAAAGCTGTGCCCTCCATAACCTTATATGCCGGGGTATAGGTTCGCCCGCACACCGCAGCATCCACACTGTGGTGCAGCAGGTATATGAGGTTCATGAAGATGCAGAGCAGCAGTCCTTTTCTGGTCCAGCGCGTTGCTTTGGATAGCTCTCGTTCCTGCGAGTCGGAAAAGAGGAAATAGCCTGTTATGCAAAAAAATGTGGGTGTGGCTATACTGATGATGGGGAGCAGGGCATCCTTGCAGAAGAAGGTGGTGTGTCTTGTCACAATCAGGAAAGCCATCAGGGCTTTGCACAGATATAATGACTGAACAATCTGCCGTTTTTTGTTATTCTGTGTTAGCGTGCTCATGCGGCGCGCGCAGTATATAGGAAATGTGCATGAGCGTCAAGCGAAAAGGCTTATTTCGTCATTCCTCCGGTCGTGTTTTTGCCGGGAAATGAGAGTTATGTTCAAGGTAAGATGGCTTATCTGACCAAAACTCTGTCACCATCCAATCCTCAAAGAATGGGTATGAGCAATGGGGGGATATGCAGGTTACCTCTGCCACCCTCCAGGAGCCCGCGGCTGTATCTTGCCTGAAGAAGTACAGAAGGAAAGACGTTATGGAGGCGGTACGCCCTATGCAGCACAGGATGGGCTGGTGGTTCGGGGGTATCTGCACCATAAACCACGGGCCGGTCGGGCAGTGGTAACCATTGTGAGTGGGTCGGAACTCACTGAGTGATTGCCCTAAGCAGTCTTGGCTGTCCCCGCTCAGACCGAAGATGGCCCCCCAGTTGTTGTGAGGAGTGGCAAATTCTCGATTGAGCACAGTATTCAGAGATTCACCATGCAGCAGCAGATTGTATGGGGCCGAGTCCTTCAGCTCTGTTCTGATTGGTATTGTGTTTGTCTGCCCCACCAAAGGGAGGGCGAGCAGGGGGAGTAGTTGGTAAAGTTTCATGTTTCGTTTTTTTATTCCTCTTCCGTTTCATTATCACGCCCCAGCAGACTGCGGGTGTCGTGTATGGTCTTGCGGTAGTAGTCCCGGTGACTGATAATGCGGGGTTGTCCGTGTTTGTTCTTGCGGCTTTCGTAGTACCCGCTGGTGGTATCGCGGGAGATATCACTGTAACCGGTGCCGTATGTGTGTATGGGGCTGAAATCGTCGTAGCCCTGCCCATCGACAGCCGAACGGTCTGCGGCGCTGATACCGTAGGTGTCGTCCCGGCTGAATACGCCCTTGGTGTCGCTCAGGAAGTCGGGGCGCAGGTCGCGGCTGATAGAGCTGCTGCCGTAGGTGCCGGCGTAGGGGCTGCCGGTATCGAACTTTTTGTTGGCGCCGCTGAAGTCGCGATCCATGCCACTGAAAGCTCCCGTGCCCGAGAAGGTGCCGGTGCTGAAAGTCTTGTCGTCTCTGCGTGCAGCATCGATATCTTTCTGATAGCGGCTCACCTTGTTTGAGCTTGATTCAGGCACACCCTCATCGTTTTTCTTGCGGGTGACGTCCTTATCGAAAGTCTCCTGCATGTAATCTTCAAGCGAGCGCTCGCCGCCTGTGTGTTCCTGAATCTCATGGCCGTTGTCATCATACACGGTGCGCACTGTCTCGCAGGCAGAAAGTGCGAACAGACAGATACCGGGTATGATGAGCTTTTTCATAATTAACGATGAGAGTCGAATACCCTTTCAATTTACTCGTTAACCTCTGCGCCGTCAAGCGAAAAGTTAGTGAGCATCAGTGCTAGGTGTGTTCAGTTGCGTCAGCACAACCGGGGAGGGACGGGCGGCATCCCTGTCGGCCAGTCGCAGGCAGAGATTGTGTGTGCCTGCCTGCAGTCGGTAGATTTCGGTCAATGTGTTCTTATTCTCAATACTGTGTTCAGAGAAGGCTGCGCGGCTTACCCCCTCATCTGTCACTGTTGCGAACTCGCCGGCGTAGTCGCTGAGCTCCCAGCGCAGGGCGTAGAGCCCGGTAACAGGGGCGCACAGTTGTACTGTAGCCTGCAGGAACCCCTCGGGATTTTTGTGCAGTTTGATGGCGTGCTTCTGCGGGTATGTTACACCGTCCCTGTCATTCCCGACGGGGGAATTGATTTTTTTGCTGTTGCGGCAGAGGGTAATTGGGGTGAGGGCATAGAAGATATAGTGAATGATGAACATAATGGCCGCCCAGACCGCCCACCAGAGCAGGGCGGTTTCGCCCGCGCCCGGATTGCCGTTTACATATTGCCAGCCCACGTAGCAGCCGAACAGAGCCGTCACGAAAATGCCCGGTACCTTCAACCCCAGCACCCAGAGCGGGTTGAGCAGGCAGCGCAGGTAACAGAAAGGGCCCAGGAGTATAGCCGCCAGCAGAACCATGCGCACGGCGTGCTTTATGCCGCTGCGCAATATCTGCTCCAGTTCCTCCTGTGTGGCATGCTGTGGTATGTTCATGTGCCTATTCTAGCATACGATTGGCCGGTTGACAAGTACGCAGAAAGCGCGCTGTCCTTACGAACAGCGCGCTTTGCAAATGGATTGTTCGGTGCTCGGCACCAATCCTCTTTACCAGAAGATGATGTAGAGAGCAACGGTCAGAAGCATCACAGCCAGACCGAAGAGCTTGGCACGGCCGGATGTCTTCATCTCGATGATGCCCTTGTCGGTCAGCACCACGGCCTCACCACCCTTGGCGGCGTTGACAATGGTGAGAATGGCACCTACCAGACACACGCCGATGAGCGAGAAGCCCATGCGGTTCAGGAAGCTCTGGTCGGCCAGACCCAGGAAGGGCAGCCACTTGAAGGCGGCGAAGAAGAGCACGCCCAGCAGAATACCCAGCCAACCGAAGATGCGCGGGCACTTGGGTACGAAGAAGCCGAAGATGAACACGGCCAGCACGCCCGGGCTCAGGAAGCCCTGGAACTCCTGAATGAAGGTGAAGATGCCACCGAAGGCAGGGTTGTCCAGGAAGGGGGAAATAACGGTGGCAATCACGGCGCAAACCAGAGTTGCAACCTTACCCACAGCTACCAGCTGAGTGGAGCTGCTGGTCTTGCCGGCAACCTCGCGAGCCTTGTTGTAGATGTCCATCGTGAACAGGGTGGAGGCGGAGTTGAGCATGGAAGCCAGAGAGCTCACCACGGCGCCGAACAGTGCAGCCAGCACGAACCAGGCCCAACCGGTGCCCGGCAGCAGCTTGCGCAGCAGGGTGGCAAAGGCGTAGTCATACTGATAGGCGGCCAGGGTCGTGGTCACGGTGTAGTCTACACTGGCGCGGGCGGCGGCGGTGGCCTCCTTGTCGATGGCCAGAATCTGCTTGGCTACCTTCTCGCGAGCGGCAATGTCCTTGGCAGGAATGGCAGCCAGCTCGGCGGCCTTGACGTCAACCTCGGCAACCTTGTCGGCAGCACCCACCATGGCCAGATTCTTCTTCACGTAGTCAACGGAAGAGTCGGCAGAATCGGTGCGCACGAAGCGGCTGGCGGAGATGTCGTAAATCACCTTCTTACCGGTGGACTCAGCAGCGGCAATAATAGCCGTGGTGTTGGAGTCAGCCTTGGCAGCGAGGTCATCGCGATACAGGTTGTAGGCCAGAATGCCGGGAATGATAACCACGAAGGGAATGAGCAGCTTCAGGAAAGCGGCAAATACGATACCCAGCTGACCTTCCTCCAGGCTCTTGGAGGCCAGGGTGCGCTGCATGATGTACTGGTTGAGACCCCAGTAGAAGAAGTTGGGAATCCACAGACCCAGCAGGTATACGGTCCAGGGCATGACGGGGTCGGTGGTTTCGCGCATCATGTGCAGCTTACCGCCGATACCGTTGGTGGCACCGCTCACCTCACCGGCATTGAGGTTAATCATACGGCTCAGACCGTCGCAGAACTGAGAACCGGTGCCGGCCATAGCCTCGGCACTGGTGTTGGCCGTTGTTACGGCAGTGGCCGTCACGCTCTCGGGAACGGTCTGGAAGGCACCCAGAGCCATGATGGCGTAGTAGGCTACCACACCACCACCCACGATGAGGGCGGCACCCCAGATGAGGTCGGTCCAGGCGCAGGCCTTCAGACCACCCACATAGACGTAAAGTGTAGCTGCACCGGCAATAATCAGGCAGCCAACCGTCAGGTTCAGGTTGAAGTAGACGGATACCACGCTGGCACCGGCGTAAATCACGGCGGCGGTCGGTACGCCCACCAGAATGACAAGGTTCACCAGAGCCATGGTCACACGGGCTACACCGTTGAAGCGCTCCTCCAGGAACTGGGGAATGGTGAACACACCGCGCTTAAGCAGCATGGGCAGGAAGGTGAAGGCTACAATCACCAGCACGATGGCGGCAAGCCACTCGTAACCGGCAATGGCAAGTCCCAGCCAGTCGGCAGACTGACCGCTCATACCCACGAACTGCTCGGTGGAGATATTGGCTGCCAGCAGGGAGAAGCCCACCAGCCACCAGCTCAGACCACGGCCGGCCAGGAAGTAGTCGGCTGCGCCCTTTTCCTTCTTCTCGCCGCCCTCGGCAGCTTCGCCGGAATCGCCGGATTTCCAGATACCCAGCGCGATAACACCGACTACAACCACGCAGAACACAATCATCTCCCACAGGGGAAGTACATCGGGCTCAGCGGCTGCAGCGGCGGCCTCCTGGGCGTTGGCACCCATGGCCAGGAGCGCAAGTGCGCTCAGTGTTGTCAGCATGTGTTTCATAAGTTTGTCTGTCGCTTAGGCTTTGTAGAGCACACGGGCACCCTCGCCCGGGCGGGTTACCAGATAGGTGGTCTCAATACCCAGAGCCGTGCGGTAGGCCTCGAGCATTTCCTTGGCTACGGTCTCCACGTCCTCGCTCTTCACCAGAGCCACGATGCAACCGCCGAAACCGCCACCCGTCATGCGGGCGCCGTATACAGAGGCGGCCGAGGGAATCGTGTCGGCCAGGCTCACCAGTGTGTCAACTTCGGCGCAGGAGACTTCGAAATCGTTCTTCAGGGAGTCATGAGAGCTACGCATGGCTACACCGGCGGCGTCCCAGTCACCCTTCTGCAGGGCTGTGGCAAAGGCACCCACGCGCAGGTTCTCGCCGATGACGTGGCGGGCGCGGCGGTAGCACAGGTCACCCAGCTCGGCTTTCTTCTCCTCGAGCATCTCGAGGGTAGCCTCGCGCAGGGAGGGCACGCCGAGAATGGCGCAGGCGTCCTCGCAGTTCTTGCGGCGGGCTGCATAGCCGCCATCAGCCAGAGAGTGCTTGACGGCAGAGTCGATGACGAGCACGCTCACATTCGGGTCGGTCATGGGAATGTGGTTGTAGCTCAGGTCCTTGCAGTCGAGCATGAGGGCATGCCCCTCCTTGCCGTTGGCGGAAATGAATTGATCCATGATACCGCAGGGCACGTTCACAAACTCGTGCTCCGTGGCCTGGCCGATAAGAGCTCTGTCGGTCGGGGTGATGTCTGCACCGCAGAGGGCAGCCAGTGCCGTGCAGGTAGCAACTTCGAAAGCCGCGCTTGAGGACAAACCACCACCGCGCGGTACGTTCGAGTCAATGAGCATATCCACAGCCGGTACCTTCACACCGCGCCGCTCGAGCATGCAGATGACGCCGCGCACGTAGTTGCTCCAGAAGGGGTCGCCGGGTTTGGTGGCATCTGCCGGGTCGATTTCAATCATGGTATCGCCCAGGGAGCCAATCCAGCGGTGCTTGCCGGTGGGGGAGGGAGCCACGGCCACAACGTTGATGTTGTTGAGGGCCATCGGCAGTACAAAGCCGTTGTTGTAGTCTGTGTGCTCACCAATCAGGTTCACGCGCCCGGGAGAGGCCGCCACCACGCTGGGTTTGTGGCCGAAGTACTCCTCGAAGTACGGGCTGATGGTTGCTGCACTGATTTCGCGTTGCTCTAAATCCATAGCGCGCAGATTTTAGCATATTACGTCGGGCAAGTAAAGTACCAAGTACCCCAATTATCAGATTTTTCGGTGTTAATTGCGGCAGTTTGTTTCGTTTCACTTGTAATCCTGCGAGTCGTGCTCTATACTTGCGGCATGAAGTATAAATACTATCTGATGTTTTGTTTTGCACTCTGCGCGTTTGGTGGGCAGGTACAGGCTGCTGCGGCAGAAAATCTGACGGCTCAGTTGGCGGCGGAAGGTGGTTTGTCACCGGCTGCTATTCAGGCTCAGGTTCAGGAGTGCGAGCAGCTGGCTCGACTTGTGCAGATGTCAGATACCGCCTTTTTTGACCAATTGCAACGCGAGAGCAGTGAGGCGTTGGAGGCGTGTCTGAAAGAGGCGGATGATGGCTATATGAGCAATTATGAGGAAGTCTGTGCTGAATTTCGCCAAGCTCTGCGGAAGATGCTGGCAGGTGTACGAACTTTCTACGATGCTCAGCTGGCATTCGCCAAGGTTTCGGTTGGTGAGAATCCTGAGCGCGACAATGTGCTCACCGCGGTAAGAGCACAGCTTCGCTCCCATCTGGTTCGTGATTTACAGATATTATCGAGGCGTGGTTGCGCGTGGCTGCCCTGGTCGGAGCCGGAGCCGGAATTGCCTCAGAGTGTTATCGCTGCGCAGATTGGAGCCCTCGGGCGCAGTACTGTGGATTATGGTCTTGCGTTTGAACGTGCTGTAAAATTGCGTATGGCTTTGTATGAGCAGGAACGGGCCGCTATAGTGACGAGCATGCAGGAACTTGCCGGTGAATATGAGATTATTTCCGGTAATTGGGAGGTGGATGTCCCGATTCCTCAGAAGCCTGCCGTGAAGGAATTCCTTGCCGCAGAACAGGCTTGGCTTGCTTACCTGGAGTGTTTGTGCAAGGCCCATACGCCTGTGATGAATAGCTACTTCAGCGGTACGGGAACCGGCAATTTTATTCTTTCTGCTCGCATGGACCTTGTCAGCAGCCATGAGCTCTATCTGGCTGAGCTGCTGAAAGCTGACTGGATAAGGCTGCAACCCTTCGTGGATGAGCTCGATTCTGAATCCGCAGCTCCTGTGCGGCTTCTGCCTGCCGGGAATTGAGATGTCTGCGCTCAGCTGTCGGCCAGTCGCAAGATATCCTCGCCGGTGTAAAACCGCTCACTCATGGCAATGGGGGTGAGCGGGCGGTGGTAGCGGGCTATGTCCACGGCCAGTGCATCCTCCTGCAGCTTGAACAGGGTTGTGCAAGGACTCCAGCGCATGTTTTCGTAATATTGGTCCAATAGGGATTCTTCCCACTCTTCAGCCATTTGGCACAGCCATGATGGAAAACCATCATCCTGCCTGACGAGGAACGAGTTTTCGTATTCCATCCATGTGTAAGGTTGATTGGCCGGGTCAAAGTGGAGGTGACCGCAACAGTAGTCGAAATCTCCCCAGCCTCGGTATCCGTTCGGCGGTAGCTGTAGTGCTTTGTTTTGCGCCTCCGTGAGCAGGCGTTTCATGTAGCTGTTCATCTCAATGTCCGGCGGTAGAGGGCAGGCGCAATGCGGATCTCGCGTATTGGCGGCGTATCCGGGTATGCTCTCTTTGCGCATGTGTAGACACAGGGCATAGTCATCGTGCACCGGCAATCCGCAGTAATCAATATGATAATCCGGCAGATGTTTTACCATATCTATCGCGATGGATATGGCGTAGCACTCCAGCCCGTAAAGTGATGGGGTGTATTCATATTCATGATCCAATGCGTAGCTTGCCCAGCGATTCCAGAACTCCATGCGCTCGGTGACATGGGGTGGCAGGGTAAGGGGGCTCCCATCCACTTCGCCGTGCTGATTTCTCAGTCGCAGCTGAGCTCCTTCCGGTACGGCTGCGGCGTAGATGGTGAGCTTTTTGTCCTCGTCTTTGGTGAATGGTTCAACCGATTCTCTGGCGTTTTGGCAGCCCACAAATCGGTTGTCCCGTAAAATGGAACGCAGATTCATTTAGGCATTGGGCTGATATTTCGCGATGCTCCGTATGGGGAAGGGAATGTTGATTCCATGTTCGCCAAAGGCTGCCAGTATGGCTGTGGCAAACTCATAACGCACAGCATGGTATACCTCGGTCTTGCACCAGGCGCCGATATGCAGGTTGAGTGCGCTGTCACCGAAGCCGCTGAAGGTCACAACGGGGGCCGGTGTGTCCATGAGCTCGGGTTGCTTTTCAATGACGGTCATAATAATGCGCTTGACTTCCATCAGGTCGCAGGAGTAGTCTACACCGACATCGAGGTCAATGCGCCGCATGGCAGCCCCGGTCAGGTTGCGCACGGGGTTTTTGATGAGCATTTCACAGGGAACGCGCACCAGCGTATTATCTGAGCGGCGCAGGTAGACTGAGAGCAGGTTGATACTCTCCACGGTGCCCTCCTCGGTCGCGGTCTGTATGTAGTCCCCCATCTTGAAGCTCCGCTCGCTTACCAGAAAGGCTCCGCTGATGAGGTTGCTGAGTGCCGTCTGCGAGGCAAAGCCTATGGCCACACCGGCCACACCGGCTGCTCCCAGTATGCTCACAACATCCACACCAATACCACGCAGACCCTCCACCAGTACCAGGGGCCATATTACCCCCTTGCCGATTTTGCAGAGCAGGGTATAAATCTGTCGTTGCTCGCGGCTGCTGCTGTCAATCTTGCGCTGCAGGCGCCCCATGCCCAGACTGGCCAGCCAACCCAGCACGATATAGAATGCAAATGCCACCCAACCGAACCCCACTGTGCCCGATATCTGACTGTACGTACTCTGCAACCACTCTGACATGCTCTCACTATATCCTATACCAACGGTGCGGTCAATCTAATTTCTGTATATGATGGTCTAGGCCTTGTGAATCTCGCAGAAAACGCGTTGGAACAATCAGATGCTCAGACATATTTTGATAGCTAAATTGGAGCTTGGCCACCTATCCCCAAGGCGTCAGCCTTGGTCTTCACCATGCGCGCAGCGCATTCTTCACCACCGTGCATAGCACGGTTCTTCACCGCGGGCTTTAGCCCGCTTTTCACCCGGCCGAAGGCCGTTGAAAAGCTTTTATTCCAAAGCGAGCCACAGGCGAGCCTAAACCAGAGCCCGCCGAGCGGGCGACAGCTCAATAGCCCGGAGGTTGA
>JAFURE010000015.1 GCA_017471985.1 Akkermansia sp.
CCCGCGCCAAGGCAGAACGCCGCGCAGCCCGCGAGGCAGAGCGTGCCGAGCGAGCCCGCCGAAAGGCCGAGGAACGGGCTGCCGAGGAAGCCCGAGAACGTGCAGAGGAAGAGGCCGAGGCCAGAGCCAAGGCTGAGCGCCGAGCCGCCCGCGAGGCAGAGCGTGCAGAGCGAGCCCGCCGCAAGGCTGAGGAACGTGCTGCCGAGGAAGCCCGTGAACGCGCTGAGGAAGAAGCCGAAGCCCGCGCTAAGGCTGAACGCCGCGCAGCCCGCGAGGCAGAACGTGCTGAGCGAGCCCGCCGCAAGGCAGAAGAACGTGCTGCCGAGGAAGCCCGTGAACGCGCCGAGGAAGAAGCCGAAGCCCGTGCCAAGGCAGAGCGCAAGGCAGCCCGCGAGGCAGAGCGTGCTGAGCGAGCCCGCCGCAAGGCAGAAGAACGTGCTGCCGAGGAAGCACGCGAACGCGCCGAGGAAGAAGCCGAAGCCCGCGCCAAGGCTGAACGCCGCGCAGCCCGCGAGGCTGAGCGTGCCGAGCGAGCCCGCCGCAAGGCAGAAGAACGTGCTGCCGAGGAAGCCCGCGAACGCGCCGAGGAAGAAGCAGAGGCTCGCGCCAAGGCAGAGCGCAAGGCTGCCCGCGAAGCCGCTCGTGCCGAGCGAGCCCGCCGTAAGGCCGAGGAACGCGCTGCCGAGGAAGCCCGTGAACGTGCCGAGGAAGAGGCCGAGGCCCGCGCCAAGGCAGAGCGCAAGGCTGCCCGCGAAGCCGCTCGAGCTGAGCGAGCCCGTATAAAAGCGGAGTGGAAGGCTGCAAAGGAAGCCCGTAAACGTGCCCAAAGGGAAGCTGAAGAACGTTATGAGGCTGAGCGTGCTCGTCTCAAAGCTGAGATGGAAGCCCATGAGCGAACTGAACGTTCGCTGGATGAGGGGAGGGTGCGCTGGTGGAAACGCCCGTTCAGAATCTTGGGGCTTTAAAACACTGACGAGGGAAAATCAGTGCAGGGGTTATAAATGGTGCTCCCCATTGATCCTCCCCGAAAAAACGCACTTCCATATTGACCGGAGCACGCGAAAAGTCCTGACAACCACCGTATGAGAAGACGGCTCCCGGTATGAGGATGGGAGCTTGATTGAACACATTGGCCGCTTCTATGATGCGCGCTTCTCCGCTTGTGTCGCGCAGTATCCACTTCCGACCTTTCAGGCGTATGCTGAAATCGGCTGCATTGTGCATGCGAATGCGGAAGAAGACATGGTACATCGGCTCGGGGTAACGCGTGATGCGCAACCCCGCCATCGCTATACCCATGTCAAGAACATCGAGTACAGGCAATGAGAGCCGTTCAGTGCTCATAGCCCTCACCCACAGCAAGTGTGGAAAGCTCGCCTGCCTTTTGCAGCAGAGCCCGAACCCTGGATAAGTCGGGTAATTCGTTTTCCGGTAGGGTCATCAGTTCTACCATTTCGCGCAGCAGACCGCTCATTTTTTCAGCTTCAATGCGGCGCGCGGTGCGAGGGGAGAGACCATCCAGAACTTCACTGAAGTATTCGGGGGCATCCGGATAGAAAACAGCCTTTGCCTTTTCTGCATCAAAACGTTCGCTGAGTGCTGCGGCAGAGGCTTCGAGCGCCCGAATCCACCCTCCCAGCGCAATCAGATGCGAGAGCTCCGGGTCACGCAGCGACGTCAGTTCTGCGTTCACATCGCTCTGAGTAGAGGAAAGAATGCGCTTGAACTCTTCCAGTTGCCCCTTTTCTGCATGCTCCAACAGGCCGGCGGAGTGTGAGTTCATTTTTTCTCCCACTCCCAGAGCATTGCCGTAGCGAGTGAGATCCAGGGCGATGGGTTTAATATCGTTCATGTGCCCACTGCGTACGGCAATGAAACCATCGGCCAGCAGGTAGCCCATCTCGATAGCCAGAGCCCCGGCATGCATGGGGAGCTTCTCGGGGCGATTGCGCAGCACATATTCTTCGGGAATAGCGGGCAGATTGTCAAGCTGGTCAAAAATCTTGGTGATGGACGGTGCCGTGTACACGTTGATTCCCAGTTCTATATTGGAGCGATTTTCATCCAGCAGGGAGTCGTCTCTGAACATAGCGGGTACTTCACCGGGGCGGCGGGTCGGTTCATCTGAGCCCATGAAATCGGGGGTGCCGTCCTCTGCTGCATCAGGTGCAATTTCCATCGGTTCTGCACTTTCCTGAGCACTTACTATCGGGGAAAAAAGGAAAACGGCCGGCACCATCAGGCTGTAAAAACGAGTTTTCATGACGTTCGGATAACTCTGTTGCTTGTATCGATGTTTTAGTCTTGACTCCGCTTCAAATATACATTACTATCTTCGCGCGTCAAGCCTATCTTCGCCGCTGACGTAAAAAGTTGGCGTGTGGGGTAAGGCGCTTGCTGTTGCAAGTCTGTTATTATCAACATATAGCTATATTAATTCCTGAAATGTCCGAAACGGCACAATACTGGTTTAACTTTGTCTGGATGATTGCCTACTTCCTGGTGCTCATCGGGATGTCCGGCTATGGTTTCCATCGTTTGATGATGGTTATTCTTTACCTCAAACATCGCAAGGATGTACCGAAACCTGCCGGTCAGTGGGAAGAGTGGCCGCTTGTGACGGTTCAGCTGCCCATGTTCAACGAGAAGTTTGTGGTTGAGGGCCTGCTGCGCAAGGTAACAGCTATTGATTACCCCAAGGATAAGCTTGAAATTCAGATTCTGGATGACTCGACTGATGATACCTGGGAACTTTGTAAACAACAGGTGGAGTACTACAAAGCTCAGGGATTTGATATCAAATGTCTGCACCGCGTTGACCGTACCGGGTTCAAGGCCGGTGCTCTTGAGGCTGCTGATGCGGTGGCCAAGGGTGAGTTCCTGCTTATTCTCGATGCTGACTTCCGCCCCGAGCCTGATATTCTGAAGGTGACTATGCCGTATTTCACCGACCCGAATATTGCGCTGGTTCAGACCCGCTGGGGGCACATCAATCGCCACAAGAACATGCTCACTCGCCTTCAGAGTATTTTCCTTGATGGCCACTTTGCTCTCGAACAGACAGTACGTAATCGCTCCGGGCGTTTCTTTACTTTCAATGGTACCGCAGGTGTGTGGCGCAAATGCGCTATTACTGACGCCGGCGGTTGGGAGCACGACACCATCACCGAGGATATGGACCTCTCCTACCGTGTGCAGATGAAGGGCTGGCGTTTCGTTTACCTCAACGACTATGTGACCCCCGCCGAATTGCCTGAGGACATGGACGGCTTCAAGGCCCAGCAGCACCGTTGGACCAAGGGCTGTATTCAGGTCTGCCGCAAAATGTTCTGGACCATCTGGCGCTCGAATGCTCCGCTAAAGGCCAAGATGGAGGCCAGCACTCACCTGACCTGCAACTATTCCTATCTGGCACTTATTCTGCTCTGCCTGCTGGTCATGCCCATCTGCACCGATTTGATTGCACCGACCGGTGATTGGCAGTGGGACTCCCCCCGCATGATACTGCTGACGTTCACCCTTTTCTTCTTCGCGACTGTGACGGTGTGCATGTTCTATGTGACGGCCGAAGCCATTGTTCGCCCCCGCCGCTGGTGGATGGTGTTCCCGCTCATCATTCCTCTGTTGGCTCTGGGTGTGGGTATGGCTGTGAACAATGCCAAGGCCGTGATTGAGGCCATGTTCGGCAAGCCCAGCGAGTTTGTGCGCACGCCCAAGTTCGGCGAGTCAAAGGAGGGTGAGCTCTCTATCGAGAAACGCTCCAAGGATTACAAGGCTCTCAAGTCTGTGCTGGTTCCCAGTATCGAACTGCTTTTCGGTCTGTTCTTTGCCGCTGTTGAGTGTGCGTATCTCTACAAGGTCTTTACCGGCTCAGTCGGGCTGATGCTCAACGTGTTCCTCATGAGCCCCTTCCTGGGCTTCTTCTATACGAGTTTCTGTTCGTTCGGCCGCCTTATCGATGGTGTTCGTCAGCGCCGGGCCGCGGCAAAGAAAGCCGCCTGACAATTCTCTCATCATACAAACATATAACTAATCGTAAATGATAAAACCGACCAG
Source organism: Akkermansia sp. (assembly GCA_017471985.1). Classification (GTDB taxonomy): domain Bacteria; phylum Verrucomicrobiota; class Verrucomicrobiia; order Verrucomicrobiales; family Akkermansiaceae; genus Akkermansia. The sequence continues at coordinate 4,057 of JAFURE010000015.1, forward strand.
ACTACTCCTTCCGCTTCTTTTAGCGGTGGCGTCGTTACAGGTGGCTTGTAAGCACAGAGCCACCGGAGTCAGTGAGTATACGGCCGGTCCCGATGCTCCGCCCCGTGCGGTGATTAAGGACGGCGTAGCCATCACTCTTCGTGACCAGAAATTGACCGTTATTCAGAACGGTAAGAAGGTCAAGGATTATGATATCAGCACCTCCAAGTTTGGTATAGGTGCTACACATGGTAGCTGCCGTACCCCAACGGGCGTGCATGCTGTCAGTCAGAAGGTGGGCGAAGGACAGCCCAAGGGCATGGTGTTCAAAGGTTGTCGCCCCACCGGAGAAGTGGTCGGGGTGAATGCTCCCGGCCGCGACCCTATTGTGACGCGTGTTATTCAGCTCACCGGGCTTGAGAACTCAAACAGCAATTCCCATAGTCGTCGTATTTACATACACGGCACGCCTGAGGAGCGCACGATTGGTAGTCCTGCTTCATACGGTTGCATTCGTATGCGCAGTAGCGACGTGCTCGACCTTTTCCCGCGTGTGCACCGTGGTATGCCGGTGGTGATTGAGCGCTGCTCGCAGGATATGTATCTGCGCTCAGAGGATAACAGAGCTTTCCCCAGATTCAAAATTAATGCTGATGCTGCGGTAGCGTCGGCTAACAGAAAAGAGGCTGCCGGAAGTCGCAAGTCCTACAAGCGCCGTGCTTCCCTGCGCTCATCCCGCAAGGCGGTAGCTCAGAAAAAATCCCTGAAAAAGAAACTGCGCCGCACTACCAGACGAAAGTCATCGACTTCCCGTGGTCGCCAGCGCAGGAGCTGATATATTCTTTAAACAAGAACGCCCGGACTTAACGTTAAGTCCGGGCGTTTTTTACATTTGAAGCATCACAGTGTGATGTTGAGCTGCTCGGGCAGGGCTATGCGCGGGCGCTCTGTGAGGATTTCGCCACCGTGTGGTCCCACTGCAACCATGTGTTCAAAGTGAGCGGCCCAGGAACCGTCTGCCGTTACGGCTGTCCAGTCATCTTCCAGGACCTTCACTCGGAATGACCCCAGCGTAATCATGGGCTCAATGGCCAGTATCATGCCGCGCTTCAGTCGGGGCAGGGGGTACTTGGGGCGGTAATTGGGAATCTGCGGTTCCTCGTGCAGTTTGCGTCCCACACCGTGGCCCACGTAGTCACGCACAATACCGAACCCATAGGGCTTAACAAAATCTTCCACTGCTCCGCACACTTCAATCAGGGAGTTGCCCTGCTTGGCCGCAGCAACGGCACGGAAGAGGGCCTCTTCGGTCACAGCGAGCAGGCGCCGGGCTTCCTCGCTCACATTGCCAACAGGAACTGTCATGGCGTTGTCGCCGTACCAGCCGTCCACAATAGCTCCGGCATCGAGGGATACGATATCGCCATCCTGAATCACCCGGGGGCCACCGATGCCGTGCACAATTTCCTCATTCACCGATATACAGAGCTGGCCGGGGTACCCGTAGTAGCCGAGGAAAGCGTTGCCACATTTCTCTCGCTTAAAGAGTTCTGCAGCATAGTCGTCTATTTCTTTTGTCGTGATACCGGGGCGAATGATGGGCATGAGATCCATCAGAATGCGGGCCGAAACTTCGCCGGCCTTGCGCAGTTTGCTGATTTCGTTGGGATTGCGTACAGGTATGCGTTCTGCCATGGTTGTGTGATTTCTGTAGAGTTGAGTATATCATAAACGCCGGAAAATGCAAGCCCGATGCATAATAGTGTACGCCAGTGAGACATCGCGGCGAAGCATAATTTGTCTGTGTTTTGCTCACAACTTATGTTAAAAGATTGATCTATGCAAGATTATCCTTATGTTCTCGGTTTTACGGCAGGTGAGCTCAGCCCCTGGCTTGCCACTCGGTTTGACCTGCAGGCGTACATGCGAGGGGCAGCTCTGCTGCAGAATTTTCTGGTGCAGCCGTACGGCGGGCTTTGCCGGCGTTTCGGGGCGGCCTTTGTGACAACGGCTGCGGTGCAGGACTCGGCCGCCGTACGACTGGTGCCGTTCTGTTTTTCCGAGTCCGATGCTCTTATACTCGAACTTTTTCCCGGTGGCATGCGTGTTATGAAGCACGGGGAGCCCGTGCTGAATGCCGATGGTTCCGTTTACACCATGTCGGCACCGTGGGATTCCGCCGCGGAGGTTCATGCGCTGCATTGCACGCAGGTAAATGATATCGTATATATAACAAGTAAGTACCGAGCTCCGCTCATTCTGAGTCGTTATGCAGATAACGCCTGGGCATGCCGAAATCTGGAGCCCTCACCCTATCCGCGCGAAACATACCTCATGCAGAGTGGCGGCTTGAAAGTGCAGATGGAGAGCAGAGGTAGCCATGCCCTGCTGACTATAGAGGGTAGTGGCCCCGACTTTCTGCCTGAAATGGTGAACCGCGAGATGGTGATAGCCGATGCCGAAGTTGCCTCGCGCACGTTGTTCCTCAATCAGCCCTTCGAGATTAAAAGCAGTACGCGGCCCAACCTCAGCAGTACGGATGCCTACATCGGCACGGTATATTCGGAGCATGACAGTAACTCAAAAATGTACAATTTTTATACCGTTATCAGGCCGTACAAAAAAGAGTATTACAACGGCAATGATTCTGCCGCAGCATATCCTCAGTACTTTTTCCCTGGGGCGATGTGCCTGGACAATGGGGTGCCCTATGAGGTCGGCGGTGACTGGGAAATCCGCACCAACGGTGAATGGAATGCCGTGTGGGAACTCTGGCGCAGTTATGATGACTACACGGTCAATCTCGATTTCAGGTGCTGGCAGTGGACCTGTATTCGAACCTTTGAACAGAACAGTTTTTCAGAACGCAAGAATTACATCATCAGCGGTTCAGAGGATGTCCCCTGCCGTATGATGCTGGTATGCCGCTCGGCGGATTCTGCAACTACTGCCGGGGCTCATGTTTATTTCAATATTCTGGGGTGTCGGCGCGAATACAAGTTCCTTGTCAGTGAGTATATATCGCCTGCTCAGGCGAGGGGACGCCTGATATCCGTTTATACGGACAAATGTCGCTCATTTTCCACTCGCATGTGGAGTTTCGGGGCTTTCGGGCCGCGTAATGGTTACCCAACATTCAGTGCATTGCACCAGGGTCGACTTTGGTTCGGCGGCATTGCCGGGCTGCCGACGACTCTGATTGCGAGTACCGTGAATGATTTCAACAACTTTGCCGTCAGTTCATCAGATGATGCAGCGCTTCACCTTACTCTCTCGACTGCCAACCAGAACCGTATATGTTGGCTGTGCCCGGCTCGTGAACTGCTGGTGGGGACCACGGAGAGCGAGTGGACGCTGGGCACGGCAGATGGCTCGGCGCTCTCTCCTACCAATGCTGCCTTTGTGCGTCATTCCTCTGTCGGTAGTGAGGAAATGGCGGCCCATGGGGTGGAAAATACGGTCTTCTATGTGCAGCGGGGCGGCAGGTGTATGCGCGAAATTTCGTATAAACTGACGGCAGACGGCTACACATCAACCGATATGAGCCTGCTGGCAGAGCATCTTTTCGCCTCTGGTGTTCGCAGTTATGCTGTACAGCGAGGGCGGGTTACCCGCCTGTGGGGGCTCATGAATGATGGAACTCTTGCTGTTCTGACAACCAATGCCGAGCAGCAGGTGATAGCCTGGCAGCGTATGAATATGCAGGGGCGAACCGTCTGTCAGTTGACAGCTTTGCCCGGGCTGCATAACTCCGATGATGAGGTGTGGCTCGTGGTGCAGAATTCCCTATCGGGGGTAGTGTCTATTGAGAAAATTGCTGAACAACAGCTCTTTCTTGATGGCGCTGTCACGTTGCAGGCTGACTCCCCGCGAGTGGCTGCCCCTCATTTGGCCGGCCTGAGTGGCTATGTGTACCCGGCGGGTGAACCTGCCGTGGCTCTGAAAATGGAGGTGGCTCCGGACGGCTCCTTTACCATACCGAACTTCGTCGCGGGCAAGAGTTACACTTACGGAGCTTCCTACAACTCGGAACTGCAGACTATGCCCCTGGAGGATGTGCGTACCTACAATACGGTGCGGCAGGAGGGGCGCGTGCGCCTGCGGGTTATGGAGAGCGACCCGGCATTCTCATGCAAGGCCACTCATGCACAGGAATGGGAGCCGTATGACCCGGAGCGAGATAGGCGCAGCTACCCCTACAGCGGTGAAATTCGTGTATCGCAGTTGCCGGAACCCGGTGTGGGGCAGGGCTTTGCTCTGCGTATTGACGGCAATCTCGATTTCCGCCTGCTATCACTGACGGTGGAAATGGATTTTCACGGGCGTTGATTCACTATGTAGTTTGCCCCGCTGCCGACTCGATTGCGGCAGTGGGGCATACGCGCACCGGTTAGGATGAGGTTTATTTGTCGCCGCTAGCCTGGGCTACAGGGGCTTCCTCCAGCCCGTTCTTAAAGCGCTCGAATACGCCGCGCGGGTCTTCGGGGGTCTGCTTCAGGGCGTCGAATATGCGGTCCCGCATCTCGATGGCGGCCTGAAACGCTGCCTCTTCGCTGCCGTACTGGCGGTCAGAGAAGTACTTGGTGAACTGGTTCCATTTGCGGCAGATACTCAGGCGCCAACCCTGAAAGGATGTCGTTTCGTACGTATACCGGGTGATGTTGCGTTGTGTCATGGTTGATTAGTGAGTTTGTGTTTTTTGTATCTGCGGAAGGTAGTTGGGCTCCCGCGTTGCGCATAGCATGCCAGATATAACTCCTATTATCAACCTAACTTCATACCTATTAGGATTTTACATATAACACAAATCCCCGCGATAACATGTTATGCTACGCGGGGATTTGTGTTATTTATTGAAATTCAGTTAAAAGAGCGACAGCACGGCCTCTGCGGCCTTGGCTGCTGCGCCGCCGTGACCCAGGCGGTCCATGGACTCTTTCATACCGGCAAGCACTTCGGCCCGTGTGTCGGGCGTGGTAAGTTTCTCCAGCTCAGATATGCAGCTGTCGACATTGAAGTCCTGCTGGATAAGCTCTTTGGTTACAGGCTTGTCTATCAGGATGTTGACCATGCCGATGTATTTGATGGTCAATATCATGCGGCCTATCAGATAGGTGCCCCACGCTACCTTGTATACGAGGGCGAAGGGGAGCTCGTGCAGGGCGGCCTCGAGCGTGGCGGTGCCGGAGGTCACCAGTGCGGCCTCCGCTCTGTCCATCAGGCCGTGGTAGCTGCCGGGGCATATATTGATGCGCTCGGCGGGCACGCCGGCTTTCTCGGCCATACGTCGCATGACGGCAGCCAGTTTTTCAGAGCTGGCTGAGGTTTCGAACCGCCACTCCGGGTGGGTGGTTTCGGCCTTTTTCACCAAATCCAGGAATACGGGGAAGTGGCGCTCAATCTCGCGCATGCGGCTGCCGGGGAACAGGCCGATGAGCCCTTTCTCCCTCACGTCGGTTCGGCGCTGCTCCAGAATGTCGTCCACCAGCGGGTGACCTACGAACTCTGTGCGCAGACCGGCGGCCTCGAACAGCGGCTTTTCGAAGGGGAAGGTGCACATCATCAGGTCGAGCATGGCTGCCAGTTTGGGTACGCGGCTCTTGTGCCAGGCCCATACCATAGGGGCTATGAACCAGGCTATCTTGGTGTTCGGGCAGCTCTTGTGCACGCGGTCAGCCAGGCGCTGGTTAAAGCCGGGATAGTCGATGAGAATGAGCCCTTCCGGTTGCTCTGCGGCTATACGGTCGGCCATGTCGTTGAGGCGCTTCAGGAAGAAACGCGCATGCTTGAGCACTTCTACAATGCCGATGACGGCGGCCTGCTCGGCCCAGTCCTCCACGCCGGGGGCCAGAGCGTGCATGCGGCTGCCACCCAATCCCACAATCTCAATGTCGGGGCGGCGGCGCAGCAACTCCTGTATGAGCAGCGCTCCCTGTTTGTCACCGCTCTTCTCACCTGCTATCATGAACAGTTTCATGGCTTTCATCCTATCATATCTCCCCCTTGCATGCAAGCAGAAAAGAACCGACAGCGACCGCATGGGGCGCTGCCGGTGAAATCTTGCTGTTACGATATTGTTTACTTGGAGACGTTGAAGCGGAATTCCACCACATCGCCGTCCTGCATCACGTAATCCTTGCCTTCAATGCGCAGCTTGGCCTGTTCCTTGGCCTTCACCATGGAACCGCAGGCTACAAGGTCATCGTAGGCCACGACCTGAGCGGCAATGAACCCGCGCTCGAAGTCTGTGTGAATCACACCGGCTGCCTGGGGAGCCTTGTCGCCGGCATGGATGGTCCATGCGCGGGTCTCTTTCACACCGGTGGTCAGGTAGGTGCGCAGGCCGAGCAGGTGGTACACGGCGCGAATGAGGTCGCTCACGCCCGAGTCCTCTACGCCCAAATCATTGAGGAACATCACGGCTTCCTCCTTCGGCAGTTCGGAGAGCTCCTCCTCGATACGGGCAGAAATCACAATGGCTTCGGCATTGTGGTGCTCAGCCACATAGCGACGCACGGCAGCCACGTAGGGGTGGGCATCGGGGTTCTTCACGGCCTCGGCCAGTTCGTCCTCGCTCACGTTGCAGGCGAATATGCTCTTCTTGTTCGACAGCAGGAAGAACTCCTTCATCAGCTTGCGCTCGTCGTCGCTCAGCTCCAGGGTAATGGCGGGCTTGCCTTCATCCAGGTGCGGCAGCAGCTTTTCAATGAGTTCTACCTCGGCCTTGGCTTCCTTGTCGCCACCGCGGGCTTTCTTAATGCGGCTTTCCTTGCGCTTTTCCATAGCTGCCAGGTCAGCCAGAATCAGCTCGGAGTTAATGATTTCGATGTCGCGCACAGGATCCACGCTGCCGAGCTCGTGAATAATGTCGTCGTTCTCGAAGCAACGCACCACCTGCACGATGGCATCTGTCTCGCGGATGTTGGAAAGGAATTTGTTACCAAGGCCGGCCCCTTCGGCGGCACCCTTTACCAGACCGGCAATGTCCACAAACTCAATGGCCGCCGGTACGATTTTCTCGGACTTGCTCATCTCGCTCAGCACGTTCAGGCGCTCGTCCGGCACTTCCACCACGCCAACATTCGGGTCAATGGTGCAGAACGGATAGTTTGCTGCCTCTGCCTTGCGAGAGCGCGTCACTGCATTGAAAAGGGTCGATTTGCCGACATTCGGAAGTCCTACAATACCTGCCTGTAACATAACGCGGGGAAATATAACTTATAACTGCCTATAAGTCAACCCCAAAATCAACGCACCGCCTCGCGGTGCGTTCTTCACAACGAGCGTAGCGAGCTTAATATCGCTCAGCAAGTCAGCTGACAATGTTGCCCAGCACATCGCCCACGCGGGCGAAGGTTTCCACGCAGTTCTCGGTATTGCGCACGATATCCTCGGCCAGTTGCACGCGCCCGGGCTCAAAGAACGTCATGACGGTGGAACCACCGAAAGCAAAGTAGCCCTGCTCATCGCCTTTCTGCACGGGTTTGCCGGCCTCGTAGGTCTGGAAGATGGCGCCCACACCCGTGGCTCCCACGGCCAGTTGCAGCACATCCCCGAGGTGCGGGGTATGCAGCACGGTGAGCTCGCGCTTATTGGTCCACAGCCAGGCAAGCTTGCGGCGCAGGCAGTAGGGGCTC
>JAFURE010000016.1 GCA_017471985.1 Akkermansia sp.
CATCCTGAAGGCACACAAGCGCGTCATTTTCAATGGTGATGGCTACACGCAGAGCTGGCTGGAGGAGGCGGCGCGCCGCGGCCTGCCGCATACCCGCACCACGATGGAATCGCTCAAGTGCCTGACGAGCCCGGAGAATGTACAGTTGTTTGAGAAATACCGTGTCTTCAGCCGTCGCGAACTGGAATCCCGTTTCGAGGTCGGGTTGGAAGATTACCACCGCAAGATACGCATAGAAGGCAAAACAGCGCTGGAAATTGCAACCAGCCAGATTATTCCGGGTATTCAGCAGCAGTACCTCACAATTCTGCACAGTCTGAGACTGGCGCAGGAAACCGGTGTCAGCTCCGGTGTAGAAGCATTGCGCTCACAGGCGGTCATTCTGGGAGAGGGGCTGGACAGACTGCAACTCTACTGCGATAAACTGCGACAGGCGCTGAGCGGATTGCACGAGGAAATACTGGCAGCCATGGAGAATCTGCGCGGTGTTGCAGACGGGTTGGAGGCATACGTGGCCGATGAGAACTGGCCGCTGCCGAAATACCATGAAATGCTCTTCGTATACTGATTAGCACTCTATCAACTTATGTCTGACGCTTTAAAACACGAATGCGCCGTAGCCATGGTGCGCCTGAGAAAAGACCTCTCCTACTACAAAAGTAAATATGGTATAGAGAATTACGGGCTCAGCCGCCTCATTCTTCTACTCGAAAAGCAACACAATCGCGGCCAGGACGGTGCGGGTATAGCAGCCCTGCATCTCCACCCCGAACCGGGGCGTCCGGCGTATCAGCTGGTACGCTCGGCAGCGGATAATCCACTGGCAGATGTGCTGCAACAGGTCGGCGATGGGGCGGAATTTCACAGCGAGCTGCTTCTGGGACACCTGCGCTATGCGACCTTCGGGCGTTACGATGTTAGTTGCTGTTATCCCTTTGTGCATGAATCGACACAGCTGGGTCGCATGCTCCTGCTGGCCGGAAACTTCAATCTGACGACCAATACAGAGATGTATAAGCGGTTTCTGGAATCTGGTCATCACCCGGCCAGTCATGCGGATGGGTATCTGTTGCTGCAAACCATAGCCCACTACCTGGACAGAGAAGAATCCCGCACCCCCGGAATGGTCAACCTTTCCGGGGTGCTGCGGGCGGCTCTGCAGCCTCTGGATGGCGCATTCACGCTGTGCGGCATGACAGGTTCGGGGGATGTCTTCGCCATACGCGATGCACATGGCATCCGCCCCGGGTATTATTATTTCGATGATGAGGTGTTTGTGGTAGCCAGTGAACGACCGGCCATACAGGCAGCCTTCAACTGCACGACGCGGGAGGTGATGGAACTGCCCCCCGGAAAGGCTGTTGTGATGAAGAAAGACGGCCAACTGGAGGTCGGCGATTGCCTGCCCGAAGCCGAACCCCGTGGGTGCGTCTTTGAACGCATCTATTTCTCGCGACCGAATGATGCGGATATTCATCGGGAACGGCGCAATCTCGGCCGCCACCTCATGCCGCAACTCCTGCAGGCTGTCAGAAATGATCTGGCACATACCTTCTTCAGTTACATCCCCAACTCGGCCAGAGTCGGATTTTTCGGACTGCAGGAGGAGCTCATGCGCCTTGCCGCCGAGCGCGGCACCTGCATGCGCTCCGGGCAGATAGCCGTCAAAGATGCCAAGCTTCGCACCTTCATCGCCGATGCCGCCAGTCGCCGCGATTTATATCGGCACGTGTACGACCTGACCTACGGGCTGGTGCAACCGGGGGAAGATACGTTGGTGGTATTGGATGACTCCATTGTTCGCGGCAACACCATGAGAGATGCCATTCTCCCCATGCTGGACCGGTTGGATCCGGTCAAAATCATTGTAGCCAGTACGGCTCCCCCCATTAAATACCCGGATTGTTATGGCATCGACATGTCCACAGCAGGCGAATTAATTGCTTTCCGGGCGGCTGTATCCATTCTGCGCAAGAGAAATGATACCCAAACTCTGATACATGCCTATGATTGTGCCCGCGAGCAGTTGAAACAAAAGCAGAGCCGGACAAATTGCCTGGCTATGGTTTACGCCGCCATTCCGGATGAGGAATTGATTGCAGAAATTGCACGCCTTCTCACACCGGAAGACATGCGCGCCGAGGTGCAGGTTGTATTTCAGAGCTGCGCAGCACTGAGGGAATGCTGCCCGCACCACAGCGGTGACTGGTACTTTACGGGGCGATATCCGACGCCGGGCGGTTATCGGGTAGCCAATCGGGCTTTGGTTAATTTTGTAGAGAATAAGAATGAACGAACCTATTGATATGGAATACAGATGGAAAGCAAAAAGAGAACGCCGCGCCTTTCTGGCCCTGGCTGACGGCACGGTGTTCAGGGGGTACTCAGTGGGTGCCCCGGTGGATACACCGGGAGAAGTGGTCTTTAACACAGGCATGACCGGATATCAGGAAATCGTAACCGACCCATCCTATGCCGGACAGATTGTGACACTCACTTCACCGCAAATCGGAAATTATGGCTGTACGGAGCAGGACGCAGAATCCCGGGGCTGTTTTCTGAACGGACTCGTTGTACACGAACTCAATCCGCCTGCCAACTTCAGGTCCGAAGAGGCACTGGGAACCTATCTGCAACGCCAAGGTATACCGGCTATTGCCGGGGTGGATACACGTTCACTTACCTTGCATCTGCGCACGCACGGTACCCAACGGGCCTATCTTCATGTCAGCGAGGAGCCCATGGACGAATCCACTGCCATTGCGCTTGCCGCAGTATGGGAAGGCCTGGACGGGCAGGATTACGCTTCGCGCGTGACCACTCCGAATACATACGAAATAAATCCGCAGGGCAAATACAGAATTGTGGCGTACGATTTTGGCATAAAATACAATATCCTGAGGAGCATGCAAAAGCAGGATATGCAAGTGATGGTAGTCCCGGCACATACTTCTGCTGCTGAGGTTTTGCGCATGCGGCCGGATGGTGTATTTCTGTCCAATGGCCCTGCCGATCCCTCTGCACTGGGCTACGCACAGCAGGCAGTCCGCGAATTGCTTGGGCGGGTACCTATGATGGGAATCTGCCTGGGGCACCAGCTGCTGGGGCTTGCATGCGGGGCAAAATGCCACCGACTTACCTTCGGTCACCACGGCTGCAATCATCCGGTGCTGAATATACAGACCGGTCGTGTGGACATCACCAGTCAGAATCATAATTTTGCCTTGTGGGATTTACCATCCTGTCTGGCACTCACCCATATCAACCTCAATGATAACAGCATCGAGGGCATACGCCACCGAACGGAACCGGCTTTCAGCGTGCAGTTCCACCCCGAGGCCGCCCCCGGACCGCACGATGCAGGCTCTCTCTTCCTCGACTTTCGCATGCTGATTGAAAACTCATGAATACATCCACATATCATTTTAATGCACAAGCCGCATTTCTGCATATTGAGACACATCTGCATCATTGGGCGTCAGAGGTAGGGGCTGAGCAGTTTGTTGTCGGCATAAGCGGCGGCAAGGACTCCGCCGTTGTGGCAGCACTGCTGGCGCGGATTTTCGGTGCAGAACACGTGCTGGGAGTGCTGCTGCCCAATGGCAAGCAAAGTGACATCCGCGATGCTCGGGAAGTCGTGGAACAACTGGCCATTCGCAGTCTGGAAGTCAATATCAACCCATGCTTTGAAGCCCTACTGAGCGAACTTACACCCCGGTGTAACATAAGTGAGGTCTGCCGCATCAATCTGCCGGCAAGGTTGCGTATGGCAACCCTCTTTGCCATAGCGCAGTGCGAGCGCAATACCTTTGTCATCAACACCTCCAATTTATCAGAAGATATTGTTGGCTACGCAACTCAGTTCGGTGACAATGCCGGTTGTTACGCTCCCATACAGAGCCTGACTGTCACCGAGGTCAAGGCCCTGGGCGATTGGCTGGGCCTGCCTGCTCACATTGTTCATAAAACACCGGCTGACGGATTACAGCAGAGCTCAGATGAGGAACGGCTCGGGTTTTCTTATGCTGAACTCGACCGACTTATACGGCTCAATGCAGGCAGTGCTGAGTTCAGAAAAAAAGTGCAGAACCTTTACCGTATAAACCGCTTTAAGCAAGACATTGTGCGAATGCCACATCCGCTCTTCCCTTTCCCTAATTTTGTTGCATCCCCACAAAACTAACTATTCATTCTTATGCCCAGACGAACAGATATACACAAGATTCTACTCATTGGTTCAGGCCCCATCATCATCGGTCAGGGGTGTGAGTTCGATTACTCCGGAACCCAGGCATGTAAAGCTCTGAGGGAGGATGGCTATGAGGTTGTGCTGATTAATTCCAATCCGGCCACAATTATGACTGACCCCGACATGGCAGACCGAACATACATTGAGCCGTTGACTGCCGATATTGTGCATGAAATCATACGCAGAGAGAGACCGGATGCTCTTTTACCTACACTTGGCGGACAGACGGCTCTCAATCTGGCCATGGAGCTGGAGGAAAGCGGCGTATTGAAACGCTACAACGTGGAGCTCATCGGTGCGTCGGCAGCAGCCATTCGCCGCGCTGAGGACAGACAGCTTTTCAAAGAAACCATGAACGGACTCGGGCTTGCCATGCCCCGCTCCGGGTCTGCACACACCCTGCAGGAAGCAGAAGCCGTAGCCGGCACCATCGGGAGCTGGCCACTCATCATACGCCCCGGCTTCACCCTGGGCGGCACGGGCGGTGGCATAGCTCACACGCCGGAGGAGTTTGCGGACATCGTTCGCCGCGGATTGGCAGCCAGCCTGAACTGCGAGGTACTCATCGAAGAATCTCTGCTGGGGTGGAAGGAGTTTGAGATGGAAGTCATGACGGATAGAGCGGGAAACAGTGTGATTGTCTGCTCCATCGAAAACCTGGATCCCATGGGGGTCCACACCGGCGATTCCATCACCATTGCCCCCATTCAGACGCTTTCCGATGCGGAATACCAGTCCATGCGCAATGATTCGCTGCGCGTGTTAAAAGCCATTGGAGTACAGACCGGTGGTTCTAACGTGCAATGGGCTGTACACCCGGATACCGGGCGACGAATCATTATTGAAATGAATCCTCGAGTCAGCCGCTCAAGTGCGCTTGCCAGCAAGGCCACGGGATTCCCCATTGCCAAAATTGCCGCCTTGCTGGCAGTTGGTTATAACTTACCGGAACTGAAGAATGACATAACAGGCCACACACCTTCCTGCTTTGAGCCGGCGCTTGATTACGTTGTCACCAAAATCCCGAGATTCACTTTCGAGAAGTTCCCCAACGCAGACAGCACTCTCGGCACTCAGATGAAATCCGTGGGAGAGGTTATGGCAATAGGGCGTAACCTGAAGCAAAGCCTGCAGAAAGCCCTGCGCTCACTGGAAACCGGGCGTTTCGGTTTCGGTGCAGATGGTAAGGATACCACTTACGAACAAGCTACAGACTTGCAATTACAGGCCGAACTAACCCGCCCGAATGATGGGCGGATTTTCTACATTCGGGCGGCTTTCCGTCGGCACTGGTCTGTGCAACGCGTGCAGGAACTTACCGGGATAGATGCCTATTTCCTGCGCCACCTTGCTGAACTGGCCGCTTTTGAGGATGAAATAGCATCAGCCGGCTCGCCGGCCGGATTGGAAGCGGATTTCCCGCTTTTCCTCCAGGCCAAGGAGCTGGGGTACAGCGACAGACAGATAGCACACCTTTTGCATTGCCGCGAGGCGGATATCCGTTCTGCGCGAGAACGCATAGGCCTGCAGCCGGGCTACGCAGCAGTGGATACCTGTGCCGGCGAGTTTGAGGCACTTACCCCCTATTACTACAGCTCATACAACACGCAGGGGGAAGCGCCACGCGTATCCCCCGGGAAGAAAAGCATCATGATAATCGGTGGCGGTCCCAACCGAATCGGGCAAGGTATTGAGTTTGATTACTGCTGCTGTCAGGCGGCCGCAGCGCTGCGGCGAGCCGGATATGAAGTAGTCATGGTTAATTCCAACCCCGAAACCGTTTCAACAGACTACGACACTTCTGACAAGCTTTATTTTGAACCATTGACCCTCGAAGATTTGCTGCCCATTTACAAGCGCGAACAATGCTGCGGTGCAATCGTTCAATTCGGCGGACAGACTCCATTAAACCTCGCTCAACAACTCAAAGATGCCGGGGTAAACATCATAGGCACCTCGCCGGAGCACATTGCACTGGCAGAAGATAGGGACTATTTCCGCAATCTGGCAAAAGAAATCGGCATCCGACAGCCCGAGAACGGCATTGCCAGCACAGTAGACGAGGCCTTGTACGTAGCTCAGCGCATAGGTTACCCGGTACTCGTTCGTCCGTCTTATGTGCTGGGCGGTCGCGGCATGGTGATTGTCTACAAAGAATCGGAACTTCGTTACTTTGCGGAGCAAGCGGCCGTCGTGTCAGAGGGCACCCCCATTCTGATAGACCGATTTCTGGAGAATGCGGTAGAGCTGGACGTTGATTGTGTATCAGATGGAGAAGTCACCGTCATCGGCGGCATTCTGGAACATGTGGAACCAGCCGGCATTCACTCGGGGGATTCTGCCTCAGTGCTGCCACCAGTCACCCTCTCGCCGGAGCTTGCGGACAAAGTGCGCACCTTTGCGCATGCGTTCTCCAAGGCTCTGCATATATGCGGGCTGATGAACATGCAACTGGCCGTCAAGGATGGAGAAGTCTACATGATTGAGGTGAATCCCAGGGCCTCACGCACTGTTCCCTTTGTGAGCAAGGCAATAGGCAAGTCGCTGGCCGGGCTGGCAGCTCTGTGCATGGTCGGCTCCAAATTGGAGCAATTGGGGTTCACAGAAGAGGTTAAGCTCCCCTATTATGCCGTCAAAGAGGCCGTATTCCCCTTCGTCAAATTCCCCGGAACTGATGTAACGCTGAGCCCGGAAATGAAATCGACAGGGGAAGTCATGAGCATCGACAGAGATTGGGGGCTGGCCTATCTTAAAAGCCAGATGGCAGCCGGAACCGAGTTACCCGACTCCGGCAGTGTCTTCATGTCCGTCAGGGATAGTGACAAGGAATTGTTTGTTCCGCTAGCCGCCACGCTTCAACGCTATGGGTTTACGATTTATGCCACTATCGGCACATCAACCATGCTGTACAATGACGGGATCAAGACCCGTGCGGTTTATCGCATATCCCGCGGGCGCCCCAATGTGCTGGATTTAATCAGGGACAGAGAAATCAACTGGATTATCAATACCTCCGAATCAGGCACCTCCCCCATGCTGGATGAAACGCAGATGCGCTCGCAGGCAGTCGCCGCTGGAATCCCCATCACCACAACGGCTTCCGGCGCAGTGGCTGCCATCAGCGGGTTAGAGGAGAAAATGTCCTTTGGCCGGTATGAAGTATACAGTATTCAGGAATACCACAGGCACCTCATCCCGATAACCGACAAGCAAACTTCCACGTCCACTACAAGCCTACTATGATTATTCCATTCTACAAAATGACCGGCGCCGGAAATGACTTCGTCATGGTCGATAACCGCGACCTCGCCCTCAGTCACTTACTGACGGGGGAAAACATAGCCCGGCTATGCAACCGCCGTTTCGGTATCGGGGCAGATGGACTCATCGCCGTCGAACCGTCTCAGAATATGGCAGATGTGCGCATGCGGTATTACAATGCAGATGGAGGGGAAGCCGAAATGTGCGGCAACGGAGCCCGCTGCTTCACCGCATTCGTATCTCATTTGTCAGGAGGGAAAATAACAAAGCTTTGTTTCGAAACCCTGGCCGGCACAGTTCGGGGACTCGTGAATCCGGACGGAAGCGTCAGCATCCGGCTGACCAATCCGCATGGGCTTAAACTCAACATCCTGCCGGCGGATAACATTATTCCCGCGCCGGTTCATTTTCTGAATACCGGGGTGCCGCATGCCGTTGTCTTCCTGCCCGATGTGGAAAACATCGATTTGAACACGATGGGCGCCTACCTGCGCTACCACCGCAGCTTTGCCCCCGCCGGAACCAATGCGGATTTTGCAACGGTGATGTCTGCGCAGCACCTCAGGCTGCGCACCTATGAACGCGGAGTCGAGGGAGAAACCCTGGCCTGCGGCACAGGAATCACGGCTACAGCCCTGCTGCACGCCGTCCTTACCGGAGCCGCAAGCCCCATCAAGGTGGATGTGGCAGGGGGGGATTCCCTCTCGGTAGCGTTTACCCGCATCGGGAGCACGGAATTCTCCGATGTTACCCTCACCGGTCCGGCAACCATTGTCTTCCGTGGGGAAATCTCCGTTCCTTCGTGATAACTGCAATCCGTTTTTTCATCATCAACCCAACATTTATATCATGGCCAACATAAACCAACATTTTCTCAAACTTCAAAGCGGGTACCTGTTCCCGGAAATCGGGCGCCGCGTAGCAGCATTTGCCGCAGCCAATCCGGAGAAAGCCCCCCACATCATCCGCTGCGGCATTGGCGATGTGACAGAGCCGCTCCCCCAAGCCGCCATCGATGCCATGCACAAAGCCGTGGATGACCAGAGCAAGCGCGAAACGTTCCACGGATACGGGCCGGAACAGGGGTACGCATGGCTGCGCGAAGCCATTGCGAAAGTCTCCTACAAACAACGCGGTATTGAAGTGGAAGCCGATGAAATCTTTGTATCTGACGGGGCAAAGTGTGATACCGGCAACATACTGGATATCTTTGCACACAATAACACCATCGCCATCCCGGATCCGGTCTACCCGGTGTATGTGGACACCAACGTGATGGCCGGCAACACCGGCGACGCTCGTACAGATGGTTCCTACGAAGGTCTGGTGTACCTGCCCTGCACCCCGGAGAACAATTTTGTGCCCCAAGTCCCTACACAACATGCAGATTTGATATACCTTTGTTTTCCCAACAATCCCACGGGAGCTGTTGCCACATACGAACAACTGCAAGAATGGGTAAACTACGCGCTGGCAAACGATAGCATTCTGTTATATGACGGGGCGTACGAGGCATTTATCAGCGATACGAGCATCCCCACCTCCATCTTCGCTATCCCCGGAGCCCGTCAATGCGCTATCGAGTTCCGATCATTCTCCAAGCAGGGTGGGTTCACCGGCGTGCGCTGCGGGTATGTTGTGATACCAAAGGAGCTTAGGGGCAGAGATGCGGCGGGGAACAAAATTTCCGTCTCCGAGCTCTGGAAGCGCCGTACCGGCACCAAATTCAACGGAGCCAGCTATATCGTTCAACGCGGAGCTGCGGCACTCTTTACCGACGAAGGTTTGGAACAGACAAAATCACTCATTGACTTCTATCTCAGCAATGCCGGGCTGCTGCGAGCCGCCTGTATGTCCGTCGGCCTGAACGTCTGGGGCGGCATCCATGCTCCATACATCTGGGTACAAACCCCGGAGGGCATGAAAAGCTGGGATTTCTTCGATAAAATGCTCCGCGAAGCACTGGTGGTCATCACCCCGGGTGCAGGGTTCGGTGCACACGGTGAAGGCTTCTTCCGCATTTCTGCCTTCAACAGCCGAACAAATGTCGAAGAAGTATGCCGGCGCATCAAACGATTCCTGTAAGCCGTCCACCCACAGGAGTCCTTTACAATCAGAAAAGGTGTTCTTTCATTGTGTGACGGTACAGAATTTGTCAAGGGGCGGATGGCGAAAAAAGGAAAAAGACCCATCATAAACCCATTTGATGATTTATAAAGCACTTATAAATTATGTGTTGGGAACCTCTAAAAACTCAAATTAAGACAAGACCGGACAGTATGAAGTAAAGTCATAGAGAGCCGTTGACGAAAAAATGCGCCTGTTTTGGCGCATTTTTTGGCTTTCTGCTTCCATCAGCGCAGAGTTCACCCTATAA
>JAFURE010000092.1 GCA_017471985.1 Akkermansia sp.
ATTAAGAGGATAAAAGATAATCCAATACACGCATTCTATGATAAACTGAGAGCGAAGGGAAAACGGCACAAGCAAGCCACAATTGCTTGCATCAGGCGCTTGTTGGTGCGCATCAATGCCCAAGTAAGAGATTGGATAGCCAAAGGAATGCCACCAATTGAAAACGAAGCCAAAAGGGCATCGAAAAAAACGCAACATAAGCAGAAAGTAAAAAGCGCAGCATAAAAAAGTTTTCCCGAAGGGAAACCCATACTACCCTAGCCCAGGGGGTGAGGGTTTGGGAGAGGTGGGAAGTGGCAATGCACTTCCCCCTCTTCCAAATCCTGCTCCTGCATTGCCCAAATTTGGGCAATGCCGAACTACAAAATCGATTTTTTGCAAAAAAATCAGATTTTGCTCAAATTATAATTGACTTGTAACTTATCTATCAACAAATTGCCCTATTCTTGATTGTTCCGGCGCGTATGAAAATTATCGGGTATCTGGTTCACACGCGCAGAAAAGCCCGGTGGCGGTAGAGGAAATACAGGAACAGCCAGAGCAGCAGCAGACTGAGAGCCGCATGCACAAAGGCAGCAGCAGGCTGCTCCGCCAGACCGGCCAGACCATACACCAGCGGGTGCGCCACGCCCCACCACAGATTATGACCGTGAGGGCCGTGTACCTCGCTCAGCAGGTAGGCCAGCATGGCATTGCAGCCCACTACCTGAAGGGGGAACGCCAGGTGCGCAGCCCACTTGCCGCAGCAGTCGAAGAGCAGGTGGAAGAGAGCCAGCAGCAGCATGCACCAGCCCCCGGACCACAGCACGCAGGTGGTGGTGTAGATATGCTTGATGAGCGGGGTATCGTGCTCCAGCAGGAGTGCCGCGCCCAGGCATGACAGCCCTGCGCAACCAAGCCCTGCAACTGCCCGCCACCCGCGCCGGGCAGCGGTCAGTGCACCGCTCAGGCACCCCATGAGAGTGAGTGCACCGAAAGAAAGTGCCGTGAGAATCCAGCTGTACGGGGTGCCGTCCTGCCAGTGTCCCTGCAGGTAGTGGTCAATGTAGATAGCCAGATTATTGCCGGGCTCAAAAAGTCCGCCCGGCTGCCCATTGTACGGCACAAAGCGCAGCAGCGCCCAATATGCCGCCATGCAGGTCACGCAGCATATCAACTGCCCCCGCCACCCGCAGAACATGAGCACCACTGCCGCGATGAGGTAGCCCTCGGCTATTGCCTGCAGGGTATTGCAGAACAGGTGCATGTGCTCAGGGCGGGCGCAAGCCAGATTTCCCTGCACCAGCATGCCCAGCACAAAGAGCAGTACCACTCGCCGCAATACCCGCCACAGCGTACCGAGCCGCCACCGCTCCCCGCCCCGCTGCCGGTACTTGGCAAAGGCAAAGGGCATGCTCGCCCCGGTTATGAAAATAAACAAGGGCATGACCAAATCCCAGCAGGTGAAGTCACCACCCCACTCTGCATGTCCGAACTGCTGCATGAGCCATGGCGGCACCGTATCTCCCCCCTGCCATTCCAGCAACAAGCGCAGCACTACTGCTCCGCCACACAATAGCAGCATATCCAGCCCGCGCAGGGCATCGATGCTCACAATCCTCCCCACCGGTTTACTCTCACTCTCCTTGTGTTCCATACTCTCCATTAGTATACTGAACGCGTGCATAATGTCGAGAAAAGAATCGGCCCCTCCACAAATTGGAGCTTACCGGGGAATGGATGGACGAGTTACAAATTGCCCTTATTCAGCCGAAAATGCTGTCGAGGAAGCCCCCAAAACCACTGCGTTTACCTGCTGCTTTCAGCAGCTTCACACACTCGCTGTGGCCTTTATTGGTCGCCCAGTAGAGGGGAGTCCGGCCATCTATGTCCGCCTTGTTGACGTCGATGCCGGGATCTGCCAGTAGCAGCTTCACACACTCGCTGTGGCCATTAAAGGCCGCCCGGTAGAGGGGAGTCCAGCCATATTTGTTCGCCTTGTTGACGTCGATACCGGGAGCAGCCAGCAGCAGCTTCACGCACTCGCTGTGGCCATTCCTGGCCGCGATGCAGAGGGGAGTCACGCCATTTTTTTCCGCCTTGTTGACGTCGATGCCGGGAGCCGCCAGCAGCAGCTTCACGCACTCGCTGCGGCCCAGACCGGCCGCCCGGTCGAGGGGAGTGTTGCCATTCTTATCCGCCTTGTTGACATCGATGCCGGGAGCAGCCAGCAGCAGTTTCACGCACTCGCTGTGGCCATCCCTGGCCGCCCAGTAGAGGGGAGTCCAGCCATACTTATCCGCCTTGTTGACGTTGATACCGGGGGCAGCCAGCAGCAGTTTCACGCACTCGCTGTGGCCATTAAAGGCCGCCCAGAAGAGGGGAGTCTCGTCATCCTTATCCGCCTTGTTGACGTCGATGCCGGGAGCAGCCAGCAGCAGTTTCACGCACTCGCTGCGGCCATTCCTGGCCGCCCAGAAGAGGGGAGTCTCGCCATCCTTATTCGCCAAGTTAACGTCGATACCGGGGGCAGCCAGCAGCAGTTTCACGCACTCGCTGTGGCCATTGTCTGCCGCGCAGTAGAGGGGAGTCTTGCCATCCTCGTCCGCCACATTGACATCTGCCCCGGCGGCGATAAGCAGGTGTACCAGCTCTGCTTTGCCCACTTCCGCGCATTTTATCAGTTTTTCTGCGTATTCATCCGGTGAAATATTCTGCTCCTGCAGGCGTTGGCGGGCCTCCTGCTGTTTAGTAGGAGCCGGCATCGGTTGCTGTGTCTGGCACACGGTCAGAGGGGTGGGGCTTGATATGGTGACCGGTTCCGGTTCTGTGCCGGTGGCAGCATTCAGCGCATGGAGCCACTCCTTCGCGCTCTGCCAGCGGTCTGCGGGATACAGGGCAAAGCCCTTGTCGATGCTGCTGAGCAGAGCGGGTGAGAATTTCCCGTGCAGCTCGGTGCGGGGAGCGAGCAGGGTAGTACCCGGGTCGGCGAACATACGGTCGGTGAAGTCCGGCGGGTTCTGGCCGGTAATCAGTCGGTGGCAGGTGGCGGCCAGGGCGTAAAAGTCGGTCCACGGACCGGGCTTGACGTTGGCAGACATCTGCTCGGGTGGTGAGTAGCCGGGAGTACCTACCCTCGAGTGAGTGTGGGTGGCGATGATATGGCGGGCGGCACCGAAGTCGATGAGAATGGGCTCACCCGCGGGCGTTATCAGAATATTGGCGGGTTTGATGTCGCGGTGCAGCAGGTTCTGAGTGTGCAGATAATCGAGGGCTCCCAGCAACTTGCGCAGGACGGGCAGTAGCCAAGCCTCTGTCATGCTGTCGGCGGGCGGGGCACACTCGTGCAGAGGAGTGCCGTTGATGTGTTCCATGACATAGTAGGCCGTTCCCAGTGCTTTGAAGGCTGCGAGCACGGGCACGATATGCGGGTGCTTCAATCGGGTGAGTACCTTGGCCTCATTCAGGAACGAGTTCAGAGCCCAGTCGTAGAACTCGAGGTTGGCTGTTCCGTCTGCCGCGGCTGTCAGGCTGCCCGTTTGGCGTAGGGAATATGCAGAGGGGTAGTTCTCCTTAATGACCACGCGGCGCTCAGTCACATCTTCCTCGGCCAGATAGGTAATACCGAACCCACCCTGCCCGAGCACGGATTGGATGGTATAGGTATCTCGCAGAGTATAGCCCACCGGCAGGGCAGATGATTGTATGGTATTGTTCGCTGACATGCTGGTTGATTTTAGCTGATAAAATGTGGAATGAAAAGAATCTTTGTTCTATAAAGACGACAATAGATGCCGGAATGTTGAAAAAATCTGTTTTAAGTAGGCAAACGAAGAAGTACGAAGCAAAATTGATGTTTAAATTACCCGCGAGCGTAGCGAGCCTAAACATAGAGCCCGCCCCGGAGGGCGGTAGAGAAGTAGCCACAGGTGTAGTGAGCAATGCGAACGGAACCTGTGGTAGGGATAAAAAAGAAATGTGAACCCCGCAGACTTGCGGGGTGACGGAGGAGTTTTGCTCAGAATTGCACGGACATTGAACCAAAAGAGCTGAGCATAAAATAACCGCATGCGGTTGTAACACGCTTTTCCGTCGCCCCGCACTTCTGCGGGGCTTTGATTATTTTTTTTCTTTACCCGGAGCTTCCGGCTTCTCTGCGATACGCCGAGACAGGGCGCTCGCTTACGAGTTACAAATTACGATAGACAAGTGTTGAGCTTGGCTACTGCGCCGCAAGCAGCGGGGCAGTCGCCGAGTCTAAGTTTAACTACCATGCGGCGCAAGCCGCGGAACATGCCAACTCGTCCATCGAAACTTGTAACCTGTCCTTCTCCAAATTGCTATTTCCTGTCCTTGGCTGTTTAACATGAAACATTGCGCTTGCCTAATTGATAGAGTTATGCTAGAATACACTTGTACCGTTTTCAAGTATGAGATATATATCAGCACTACTGCTTTCTGTAATGCTGCTTATGCTGTTCGGGTGTTCGCAACAGCAGCAGATGCAACAGAATGCATATACGCCGCGCTATGTGTACCGCAAGGGGTACACCGCCTATGTGCTGCGTAATGGTAGGGCCGTAGCACCACAGAAGGCCCCGGCGCGCATTAAGCGCGTTATTGCCGCAGGTAATAAAATCATCAACAAACCGTACCGCCGAGGGGGCGGTCATGGTCGCCACCACGACACTGCATACGATTGCTCAGGTTCCACAGCCTTTGTGCTGCGTGAGGCCGGCCTGCTCAAGCCGGGCGTGCACCCGACCAGCCACACTTTCCTGAAGTGGGGGCGCCCCGGGTTCGGCAAGTGGCTGACCGTATACACCAAGCGAGGCCATGTATTCGTGATGGTGGCGGGCATACGCTTCGACACCTCGGGCAGCGGCCGCGGAGTAGGCCCCCGTTGGTACACGACCCCGCGCAGGTGCGGCGGTTTCTATGTGCGCCACATCCCCGGCTATTAAATATGTCGGCACCGGAACCTTTCAACTGACAACCGTATTCCCGTTATCAGCCGGAGCCCCGCTCCGGTTCGAGAACGGGAATCATTCCCTATCGGAACAACGATAGATACACATTTATGGAAGAAAACGAACGCAATCACGGACCCCAGCGAATCGACGCCATCATGCTGGCCTGGGGGCTCGAGAACCATGACCTGGTGACAGTCTCCATCGAGCAGCTGACCCACAAGCAGGTACAGAAAGCACGTCAGGGACGCCAGCTCACCCTTAAAATGATGCAGAAGGTCGCCCGAGCCCTCAATGTGGCTATCTGGGAACGCCTGGAGGAAGAGCAGCGAGAGCTCTACTACGAGTACATCCACCGCGACCTCTTCTCATACGCCAAGGGGTATGACCCCGAGTGGCAGGACCCGAACAGCGCCCTCATACCGCAGCAGCAGGCCTGAGTTTGCCCATGGCACAGAGCGTATCAGAGCTGGTTCGCGACCTGAAATCAGCCGTTGAATATCAGGTTGGCAACCGGAGCGTGGTGGGTGAAATCGGCTCGTGCAAGCCCGCCGGCAGTGGGCATATTTACTTTACGCTCAAGGACAGTACGGCTCAGCTGCAGTGCGTGCTCTACCGCTATCAGGCACTCGGTTGCCGCGTGCGCCTGCAGGAAGGATTGCGTGTAGAGCTCACCGGGCGCGCCACCGTGTGGGAGGGCCGCGGCTCGCTGCAATTTGTGGTCAGCAGTGTGAAGGCCGCCGGTCAGGGTGACTTGCAGCAACAGTTCCTGGAACTCAAGCGGCGACTGGAGGCCGAAGGGCTCTTCGCCCCCGAGCGCAAGCAACGCATACCCGCTTTCCCTCAGAGCGTGGGGCTCATTACTTCGCCCACCGGGGCGGTGATTGAGGACATGCGCCACCGCCTCAGCTCCCGCTCACCGTGGATGCAGGTGTACCTCTACCCCGTACAGGTACAGGGCAGGGGGGCGGAGTTCGGGCTGGCAGAGGCCATACGCCGCTGGAACGATGCTGCACGCTACGGCCTGCCGCAGGTGGATTACCTGGTACTGGCCCGCGGCGGCGGCTCCATTGAGGATTTGTGGTGCTTTAACGAGGAAGTTCTGGCCCGAGCCATAGCGGCCAGCCGCATACCCATTGTGAGCGCCGTGGGGCACGAGACCGACTTTACTATAGCCGACTTTGTAGCCGACCTGCGAGCCCCCACCCCCACAGCCGCTATTGAACTCACCACCCCCGACGGGCCCGCCCTGCAACAGTACCTGCAACAGCTCGATACCACCCTGCAGTTCAATCTGAACCGAGCCCTGCAGACCGCCCGTCTGCGGCTCAAAGTCGTGGAACAGGGGCCGCTGGGTGACCCGCTCATGGCACTGGCACCCTTTGCCCAGCAGGTCGATGTGCTCGAGACCGCTCTGCAGCAGGCCCTGCAGAATAAAATGACCGCTGCCGCCAACCGCCTGGAATTGCTGGCCGCCCGCATATCCCCGCAGACCCTGCAGCACCGCATAGGCGCTGCCTACAGCTCGCTCAACGCCACAGAGCAGCGGCTTACCTCCATCGCTCAGAGTCGCCTGAGTGCCGCGCGCGCCGCCCTGCAGGTGCACGAAGCCAATCTGGCTGCAGCCAGTCCCCAGCGCGCGCTGGAGCGTGGCTTTGCCCTCGTGCAACTGCCGACCGGGCGACTGGCTCGTAGCACCGCCGACCTGCCCGTTGGCAGCACCGCCACCCTGCAGCTGGCCGACGGCACACGACAGGTTCATATTCAACAATAAGCACCCCCCCTTTCCCATGCCCATCGAACCTCCATCGACAAAACAGACTGCCTCTGTTGCCCTTCCCGAAGGTTACCTCCTCAATAATTGCTACATCATCAGAAAAACATTGGGACAGGGTAGTTTCGGTATCACCTATCAGGCCGAGGAAAAGGTAACGGAGCGTGCCGTCATCATTAAAGAGAACTTCCCGGCGTTCTGCTCGCAGCGCGACCATACGAACAACTCTGTCAGCGCCAATCTTCCGAAAAACGCCGATACATACGAATGGGCACTGGGTAGTTTCCTGAAAGAAGCCAAATTACTGGCACACCTGCAGCACTCCAATATTGTGCCCATCAGCTGCGCCTTCGAAGTATTGGGCACGGCCTACTATGTAATGCCCCATGTCGGTGGCAATCCCTTACACATAGCAGCACCGCACCATACAGAAATCGACGAAAAGTGGCTTACCCCCGTGCTCACCAACTTGCTGAATGCACTGGATTACCTGCACGAAAAGGATTTGCTGCATCGCGATATTAAGCCCGACAATATTATCATCAACGAAAAAGGAGAGCCCATACTCATCGACTTCGGCACAGCAAGAGCAGTTGCTGGCACCCACACTCAGACCAAAATGGGCACCCCCGGCTACGCCCCGATCGAACAGTGGGCGGTTAAGGGGAACCGAGGCCCTTGGACAGACCTGTATGCTCTGGGGGCTACCTGCTACCATCTGATTACCGGTCAAGTTCCCCCTGATTGCCACGAGCGCACAGATGATGATAATTACACTCCTCTAGCCAATCAACCCGAATTGCAAGGGCGTTTTTCCTCAATCATACTGAGTAGCATCGACAAAGCACTCAACCTCAAAACCCGCGCCCGCTGGCAGTGCGCACAAGACTGGTTGCAGACGCTGAAGGCACAGCCGACGGCCGTACCACAGGCCCTGCTTACCCCGTTCGCCCCCGCTATTGAGCCCCCCTTAACCAAGAACATAGAATTGACCGAGGAGGAGCTCTACGAGAAATGTGTAGCACTGGCAAGAGCGAATGGTAAAGTCTCCACTCCCATGCTGCAGCGTTGTTTATCGCTGGGTTATGGCATAGCAGCCAGAATGATGGATTTGATGAAAGAACGTGGCGTATTCCCCCTTTCGGCCCCGGTTCGGGCTTCGGCGCCTCAACCTCAGCAAATCCTGCAAGCGGCCCGCAATGGCGACAAAGAAGAACTCCTGCGACTTATCAATTCAGGGGGCGACATCAATTGTAAAGATTCCCATGGCGACACACCGCTCATTGTGGCTACTTGGGGAAAACATGTTGATTGCGTAAAAATCCTTCTGGATAGCCGGGTTGATGTCAACAAAACCAATGGAGAAGGTCGCACGGCACTGTTCTGTGCAGCACTTGCGGGACATACGGAAATCCTGCAACTCCTGCTCAATACCCCCACCATCAACGTCAACCGGCAGAATCGCTTCGGCTGGACAGCCCTGAGTGCCGCTATCGACAACGGCCACGCTGAATGCGTGCGACTCCTGCTGAACGCCCCGGGGATCGACATCTATCTGCCGAATAACAATGGGCACACCCCCCTCTCCATCGCCAGGGAAAAGGGAAATCCCACTATTTACAATCTCATGCAAGAAGCCTCCTTATTCCCCATCTGAGGGACATCTGCAACTCACATTCACACATGACCGCCCCCCTCACAGCACTGGCTCCCATGCAGGATGTGACTGATCTGGCCTTTATGCGTACCCTGACGCGTATCGGTTCCCTGCCGAGCATCTTCGTAACAGCCTACTTCCGCAGCACCCCCACCACCTGCGCCATTGCCGAGGCTAACCTGCGCTGCATCGAGGAGAATGAAACCGGCGTACCTATCATAGCTCAGCTGGCCGGCAGCGAGGCCGCCCCGCTGATGAGGGATGCCGAGCGCCTGTTGCAACTGCCGGTTGCCGGAATCAACCTGAATGCCGGCTGTCCCTCCCCGCTGGTCAACCGCCACGGTGCCGGGGCCGGTCTGCTGCGGGATTTACCGGCCCTGCGCGCCTGCCTGCAGGGACTGCGCTCAGTGGTGCCGACCGGGCAATTCAGCGTGAAATGCCGTACCGGCTGGGCAGATACCGCCGAGTTCCCCGCCATTCTGGCCGAAATTGCCGCTGCCTCACCCGATTTGGTCATGGTGCACGGTCGCACGCGCAAAGCGCTCTACGCCGCTCATACCGTACAGCCCGAAACCGTGCAACAGGCCGTCAGCTACCTGAATTGCCCCGTCTTGGGCAATGGCGACATCACCACCCTGCAGCAGGCTCAGCACTGGCTGGCTCACATTTGCCCCGCCGGGGTTATGATTGGCCGTGGCGCCGTGCGCAATCCCTACATCTTCCGCCAACTTCGCGGCGGTCCGGCCCCTACAACCGATGAGCTGCGCCACTACTTCACCGTGCTGACCGAGGAAACCAACCGCATACTCCACACCAAGCGCACTCCCGCCGGGCATTGCAACCGCATGAAAAAGTACTTGGCCTTCTGCTACGACTATTTTACCCCCGAGCAGGAGCACGCCCTGCGCCGCTGTACGGATATCGCTGATATGCAGCGTATATTCGACCACATGCAAACACCCGAAGAATGATTCGCCCGGCGCGATATGTGGAAGTACTGGTTAAGAGTTGGGCGTCTCTAAAAACTCTATCACCAGGACGTCAGTCATGGTTTTCACCCTGCCGAAGGCTGTTAATAGGCATTTATTAACCTTAACGAGTCAATGGTGAGCCGTATTTTGAGCCCGCTCTGCGGGCGATAGAGAAGTAGCCACAGGTGTAGTGAGCAATGCGAACGGAACCTGTGGTAGGGATAAAAAAGAAATGTGAACCCCGCATACTTGCAGGGTGACAGACGAGTTTTGCTCAGAAATGCGCGGATATTAACCAATAGTGCAGGAGCTGGTCATAAAATAAACTTATGCGGTTGTAACACGCTTTTCCGTCGCCGCGCACTTCTGCGGGACTTTGATTATTTTTTCTCTTTACCCGGAGCTTCCGGTTTCTCTGCGATACGCCCACTCAGGCGCCCGGACAGGTCGCAAGTAATACGAGCGAACAGCAATCTTCCTATCGCCCACCCTCGGTATCACGCCTTGGGTGGGTGTTTTATTGCCCTGACACCACCAAGATGGAAGCGGAAGATTCTACGGCATTTGTCCTGAAACGGTGTTAGTATAATCCTTTGCTCTTCTTTTAGTCCCTTTATACTTGATGTGGGTATGAGGATGTGTTACACTCCTCGTGGAGCAATCCAACACACGCAAAGACTTTATTAATACATAACATTTAACTACCATGAGAATAAAAATCTTTTTCCGATGCTGTCTGTTGTTGGCTCTACTTCCATGCATCAATTGTAACAGTGCCGCCAATGAGGGTGATAACTATGGCCGGACACCTCTGCATGTGTCTGCTCTGAAAGGTGAAACAGAGGTTGTGAAAGACCTCATTGCAGCAGGGGCGGATGTCAATAAAGCAGACAACGATGGAGTGACTCCTTTGCGCTCGGCTACTGACGGAGGTAACTTGGAAATCGTCAAAGCCATTATTGCGGCAGGAGCAGATGTCAACAAAGCAAACAACAATGGCTGGACGCCGCTGCATGCGGCTGTTCGGGACGGTGAAACTGAAGTCGTGAAAGCTCTCATTGCCGCAGGGGCTCATGTCCACAAAGCAGACACATGGGGGAAGACCCCGCTGCATACGGCTGCTTCCCGTGGTTACCCCGAAATCGTGAAAGCCCTCATAGCGGCAGGGGCTGACGTCAATCGGGCAGGCGGTAATGACCGGACTCCGCTGAACTATGCCATTGACGGAGGTTATACGGAAGTGGTAAGAATACTCATTGAGGCAGGGGCTGATGTCAATCATGCAGTTGAACATGGCATCATTCCTCTGCGATGTGCTGCTTATTATGGGTACTCAGAAATCGTGAGCATACTTATTGCGGCAGGAGCGGATGTTAATAAAGCAAACAACGATGGCGAGACTCCTCTGCATGTGGCTGCTTTCTTTGGTAATTCGGAAATCGTAAAAATCCTTATTGCAGCAGGAGCGGATGTTAATAAAGCAGATAACGATGGAGTGACCCCGCTGCATATGGCAATCACTTGCGAGAGCGCGGAAATCATCACTCTGCTGAAAGCCGCAGGAGCAAAGGAGTAACACGAGCGAACAGCAATTTGAATTCTCTGAAAGGTATTGATGGAAAGCGTGCGTCTGTCAATACACGAGAGCAATACCTCAACCTGCTCAAAACTGTATTCAAGTTTTGCATAAAGAGAGGTCAAATCCCTGCAACATACAATCCTGTGGCAAATCTCAATCCTCCTGGCAAGAAGAAGATTGAAGAACCTGAAACTTTGAGTGTGGAGGAGGTAAAACACATCTTTGCCTTTGTAAAGAACACGCCCAGGTATCATAAGTTCATTCCTGTTCTGGCCGTAGGGTTCTTCTGTGGAGCACGAGTTGATGAAAGAGCCAAGATAACATACAGGGACATCTTTGTTGGCGGTCGTAATGAAATCTACATCTCCGCTGCCAACGCCAAGAATGGTGAGGCTCGTTACATCTACCCTTCCGAAAACTTCCGTTCATGGATGGACTTCGCAAAGGCTCACGGCGTAACCATGCATCCAACTGAATACTTGCTCACTGGAAATAGTGTGAAGCAGAGGAGAGATGCTCACAGTTCATTCTTGCGGACGCTTACAAGAGAAACTGGTATCAAACTCCCTAAAAACTGTATTCGTCACACGGCTGCTTCATTCATGGCAGAGCGACACGGCTATACATCCACAGCGAACCAACTCGGCCATGACATCGCCACGCTTCTGAAACATTACCGCCGAGCCATCACCAAGACGGAAGCCGAGGATTACTACAACATCACTCCTGATAGCGTTTGTGGATGAGTTAGATAAGGAGACATCAGCATTGCGGATGCGGATGCTTTATCTTTGCATTGAAACTCTGCTAGTTAGGTATGATTGAGTATCTCTCACACGCATTGCTTATCATTCTTTCTAATGTCCTAACTCATTCTAATCTTTTACGAATTTTATGCTTGCATCAGCATCAGCAATGCTGTATTGTAGGTTCGTTGGATTGTAGCAAGTCTGCTCTCTTCTCAATGCGCAAGAGATGGAACGACTTGAACAGTCTAATCTAAACATCTAATAATCAATTCTTACTAACATGAAGAAAACGATTATCACACTCTTCGCCATCTGTGGTGTGGCTGGTGCTGCCCCGCTGACCTTGCCTGGCACTGATGACTTCACTTGGATTGCAGGCAGCAATGCAAGCGGCATTGGAACAGGCGCTTCTGCTGAAATTATTCAGAACTTAGCCGCTGCTATTACCGCTGATAACATCGGCAATACCGACCTGACGGGTTGGTTTGGTGGCACAGGTCAGGCCTATGCTCAAAGCTCTTACAATGAAATTAAGATTACTGCAACAAATTCATTCACATTCGTGAGCCGTTCTAACCTCAACGGTGAGTATGTAGCTCTTGGAGTATCGTTGGGAGAAGCAGCTTCCGCCATTACTTTGACTTTCAAAAATGACAAGAAAGCAGGCTATTCCCTCTGGAGCTATGATGCAACTACTTCTACTGCAACTGAACTGATTGCAACAACAGGCCTTACTAAAGCTGATACAGTAAAAGAAACTTACAACACCGCCGATGTGAACCCTTCCACGCTTTTTGTTGTCTGGACCGCAAACCCCTCAACAGGAGCTGAAAGCGATGGTGCGAGGGTAACCATTTCCGACATTGCCCTCAGCTACACCGCAGTCCCTGCTGCCCCCGCTGTCCCCGAGCCTACCACCGCCACACTTTCCCTGCTGGCTCTGGCAGGTCTGGCTGCTCGTCGTCGTCGGGCTTCTCGCTGATACGCCCAGACAGGCCGCAAGTAGGGAACAACTACAAGTTCAGGTGGGGTAACCAAGCCCTGCATCGCGCGACCGCCCAAGGTTTCAAAGCCAAGGGCGGTTTCTTTTATCTTCATCCCTTCACTCCTTACAAAAAAAGTAAATACTTTATAATGAAAGAGTTGTATACCGCCACCCGAATTTAGGACACAAATTTATTGTAAAATTTTTCGGAAAATTTTTCTTGGAATTTTTCAATCCTGCTATTCAATCTCATAATCAAAGCATCTCTATTAGAACGACTTATAGAGATGCTTCTTTTTATGGAAAGGGTCTGCCGTGGAGAATACCCTTACAGGTAAATGGTGGTTCTGAAAAGGGGGCTGCTGAAATCAACCTTTTATCACACAGAGGGGCTCTCACAAGGGCTTCATCGTTTTCTACACCCCCTTTTTCAGCCCCCCCCTTACATAACCCATCAGACTAAAAGTTGGTCTGTTTTGGTCTGTAAAGGTGGTAAATGGGCAGAGCAGTCCCTTTGCCTCATCCCTTCTTGGTGCATGAGTCTGGTGCAGAGTGGTGAGTTCCTGAAAATAGAGGGGATTGAGTGGAAACCTGAAATCATCAGACAAAAATCGGCTTTTCCGCAAATGACTAGAATTTTATACTAGTCGTTGATTATAAAGGCTTATAGTTACAGACCAAAATCGGACTATTTGGTGTGCGTTTTCAGCCGTTTTCAGGGCATTTTTGAGAATGCTTCCAAAGAGAAGAGGGAGTTACTTTTTATCGTAACTCCCTCATTTTCAGTTATACGCACGAATGGACTCGAACCATCACGATGTTACTCACTAGAACCTGAAACTAGCGCGTCTACCAATTCCGCCACGTGCGCTTTGGAATGTGTGCGAGGG
>JAFURE010000093.1 GCA_017471985.1 Akkermansia sp.
CTCGACAATGCCGGCGGCGAGGCCGGGCATCTGGGCGGCATCATTCTGGGCTCCATCGTCATGCTGGTATGGAAGTGGCGCTGCGGGGGCTATTTCCGTTAATCTCTGTATCAACAACAGGCAATGGCTACAGCGCTCTTCGATATGGACGGCACCCTCTTTGCGGGGGATTCTCAGCTGAGGTTCTGCCGTTGGGTGCTGCGTCGGCATGGCTGGCGCCGCCTGTACCTGCTGGCGGTTGCCCCCTGCGGCATACTGCGCGGGCTGCACATCTTCAATACCGAGCGCATGAAGAGAGCCTTTCTGGCATACGCCTGGGGCATGCCGACCGAACAGCTGCAGCAACACTGCCGAGAGTTCGTGCAGCAGGAAATCCTGCCCGCCCTCTATCCCCCTGTGCTGGAGCGCCTGCGCACCCACCAACAGGCGGGAGATGTGACGGTACTCTGCTCGGCCTCCCCTGACTGGTGGACCCAAATGGTAGGTACCGCGCTGGGCTTCAGCCATACCATCGGCACCCCCACACAGAACTTTGAGCGGGTTCCCTTCATGCCAACCATCCCTGCCCCCGGCAACAACAAAGGCTCCAACAAGCTCGTGCGCCTGGCCGAGCTGGGTATCACACACGCCGATGTGGGCTACACCGACAGTGCGGCCGACCTGCCCATGCTCTCCATCTGCGACCGAGCCGTTCTCGTCAATCCCCGCCCGTCCTTTGTCGCTCAGGTTCCGCAGGCAGAGATACTCACTCCGCCCAGGAACCTGCCTGCAGCCTTTGCTCTGCGCTGCGTGCTGGGGCTCTGACCGCTTTTCGGAACGGTTATTCTAACCTCTTGCTCAGGGGAATAGATGTGATAAAGTAAGGGCATGAAAAACGGAACTGCCCTGGCTCTGCGCGATATAGAAATTTTATTCCGCCCCTTTATTCACCGTAAAATCGAGCTTACCAGCCGACTGGTCATGGCTCCCATGACCCGCCATTTTGCCACAGACGGCATACCTACCCCCGAAATGGCGCGCTACTACCGCCGCAGGGCGGAGCACGAGCTGGGGCTCATCATCACCGAGGGTACCACCATCGACGACCCGGCCTCAGCCGCCGACTGCGACACACCGCGCTTTTTCGGTGGTGCTGCCCTGCGCGGGTGGAAACATATCTGCCGCAGCGTGCATGCCACTAATTGTAAGATAATACCCCAGCTCTGGCATGTCGGCATGGCCCGCCCCACCGATGGCAGCGCACCCAACCCGCAGGAACCGCCCGTCGGCCCCTCGGGCATTGACCCCGTCAGCCTGCAACAGACAGCAGCCCCCATGAGCCGCGGCCGAATCCATGAAATTGTGGACTCCTTTGCACGCGCCGCCGCCAATGCCCGACGCCTGGGTTTTGACGGCGTAGAGCTGCAAGGAGCTCACGGCTACCTCATCGACCAGTTCCTGTGGAGCGCCACCAACCACCGCACCGACGAATATGGCGGCGACCTGCCCCGCCGTGTGCGCTTTGCACGCGAAGTCGTGCAGGCAGTGCGCAAAGCCGTCGGGAGCAGATTTCCCATCCTTTTCCGCCTGTCGCAGTGGAAAATCGGTCAATACGATGCCCGAATCGCCCACTCTCCCGATGAATTGGCCGAGATTGTACAGCCGCTCAGCGAGGCCGGGGTGGACATTTTTGACTGCTCCACTCAGCTATACAATCAGCCGGAGTTTGAAGGCAGCCCCCGCACACTGGCAGGCTGGGTCAGGTTCCTGACCGGGCGCCCGGTCATCAGCGTGGGTGCTGTAGGTTTGCAGCCCGCACCGCTCCGACAACTCGCACACATGCTCAGCGCCAATGACTTTGACCTGATTGCACTTGGCCGGGCCCTACTGGCGGACTACGCCTGGGGCAGCAAAATCCGCCGTGGGCAAGACAACACCAGAGCCCGATTTACCCCACGTGACCTCGGCCATCTGCTGTAAAATTGTAAAAAAAAATCGATTTTTCTTAAAAAAAGGCTTGCGTTCTCCGCCGAATCGTGTATAATTCGCTCACCGACCTGCAGGAAGCAGGAAAACACAAGCGCGGGCGTAGCTCAGTGGTAGAGCGCAACCTTGCCAAGGTTGATGTCGTGGGTTCGAATCCCATCGCCCGCTCTAAAAGCACCTCATCAGAGGTGCTTTTCTGTTTCAAGGGATTCGAACCCACGACGAGTGGGCAAGCTGTGAGCAAGCGAGCAGCTTGCCACCGGGCCGAGCGAACACCTTCGCGAGGGTACCCTGACAACGTCAGGGACCGGTGGGCGGGTAGAATCCCATCGCCCGCTCTAAAAGCACCTCATCAGAGGTGCTTTTCTGTTTCAAGGGATTCGAACCCACTGATAACCGACCGCGACAGCGGGCGATATAACCCCGATGGGATATCACTGTGCCCACAGGGCACAATTTAACCCGCCGCAGGCGGATATCACCGGCTGCCATAGCAGCCGATAAGTCGTATACCCCCATCGCCCGCCAATGCAGGCGCTGAGAGTGATAACATACAACTGCACGAAAACCAAATTCTCAAATTCAAGCATACAGCAAAAAATATCAGAACCTATATATGGGAACTTCTAAAAAGTCGCGTGTAAACGTATTTCGGAATTTCCAAAGACACCTCGGCGTGGTATAATAAGCGCATGGTACCAAAGCTTGAATTGCCACCGTCTTTGCATATGC
>JAFURE010000017.1 GCA_017471985.1 Akkermansia sp.
ATTGGAGCTTGGCGGGGTGTGAGCCGAAGGCGAACCGAACTTTAAGCCCGCTCCTGCGGGCGATAGAACAATAGCCTAGGGTGAAGCCGCAGGCGAAACCCTGGGAAAATGCGAAAAATATATCTAAACCCCGCAGACTTGCGGGGTGACAGAGGAGTGTTGCTCAAGTATACACTAATGTTGTACCGTAAGAGCAGGAGGCAATTATAAAAAAAACGCATGCGGTTGTAACACGCTTTTCTGTCACCCCGCAAGTCTGCGGGGTTCTCTTTCTTTTTTTTACTCACCCCAGGGTTTCGCCTTCGGCTCCACCCTGGGCTCTAATTCTCTGTCGCCCGCACAAGTGCGGGCTTTTGAATTCCGCTCACCTTCGGTTCGCCATACACCCTTACAAATTGCTCTTTGGCGAGTCATTTCGCGTAAAACCCGCACCCCCTTTTTCAGAGGTGCGGGTTTGCGATGAATGTTACTTGTAACGGAAATCAGGCTTGCTGTTGTTCCGTGGTGTCGGCTGGCTTTTTGCCGGCTTCGAGCTGCTGAATGCGCACGAGAGCGGTATCGATATTCTCGCAGATGTTGTCGTGAGTGAGATTGGTTATGAAGTCAGCATCGCGGCGAATGACCTTGTGAGGTTGGGGCTGTACACCGCAGAGCAGCAGGGTGATGCCATGGCGGCGGCAGTAGTCCAGGAAGTCCTCCAGCACGTGCAGGCCCGAGGCATCGAGCGCCGGTACCAGGCGCATGCGCAGCAGTACGTACTCAATCTTGTCGTCCATGGTGCGGAATACGTTGTCCTTGAACTTCTCAACCGCGCCGAAGAAGAAGGGCCCCTGAATATCGAACACTTCAACATTTTCGGGGATATGGCGCAGGTAGCGGGAGCGGGAGGGCTGCTCCTCGGGGTCCTCGCCCTCGATTTCGCGGGAGATGGATTCCACGTTGCTGATTTTTGCCATACGACCGATGAAGAGCAGGGCAGCCAGTACTACGCCTACCTCGACTGCCACAACGAGGTCGATGAGGACGGTGAGAATGAAGGTGATGATGAGCACAGCGGCATCTTGCCGCGGGCCCTTCAGCAGGTGGGTAAAGGTGCTTACCTCGGCCATATTCCAGCACACCAGCACCAGAATGCCTGCCAGAGCTGGCAGCGGTACTATGGCGGCGTACTGTCCGGCCAGCATGAGAATAAGCAGCAGGGTGACGGCATGGATGAGGCCCGATACCGGGGTCTTGGCACCGGCGCGTATGTTGGTGGCGGTGCGGGCAATGGCGCCAGTAGCGGGTATGCCGCCGAAGAGGGCACTGGCGATATTGCCCACGCCCTGACCGATGAGCTCGGTGTTCGGGTGGTGGCGTGAACCGGTCATACCGTCGGCCACACTGGCGCTGAGCAGGGATTCGATGGCAGCCAGCAGGGCTATAACGAAGGCCGGTTTGATGAGAGCGGGCAGATTGCCCCAGTCAAAGGCGGGGAACTCCGGCATGGGCAGGCCCTGCGGCAGCTCGCCGAAGCGCGAGCCAATCGTTTCCACCGGCAACCCGAATGCGGCGCACACGACCGTGCTGACCAGCATGCCCACCAGCATGAAGGGTGCTTTCGGCAGCAGACGCTTGGTGACCAGTATCACCGCAATCGTCAGTAGCGAGATACCCAGTGCCCAGTAGTTCACAGTGTCGAAGTAGCGGAAATAGCAGGCCCATTTCTCCACAAACTCAGCCGGCACAGCAACAGGGATGTTGAGCCCCAGCAAATCCTTGACCTGAGTGCAGAAAATAGTGACGGCTATGCCCGAGGTAAAGCCCGTGGTGACCGGGTAGGGAATGAACTTAATGAGTGCGCCCATGCGGAACACACCGAAAAGAATCAGGAATATACCGGCCAGCAGGGTACAGAGAATGAGCCCGGCCATACCGAAGCTGCCGGCTACACCCGCAATCAGCACCACAAAGGCACCGGTGGGTCCGCCAATCTGGTATTTGCTGCCACCCAGCAGGGATATCATGAAACCTGCCACAACGGCGGTTATCAGGCCGGTAGAGGGTGTAATCTCCTGTATTCCGCAGGCGATGGCAAAGGCCATGGCCAGAGGCAGGGCTACCACACCTACTGTAAGACCCGCCGTAAGGTCAGCAAAAAATGTTTTCCTGTCGTACGTCTTGAGTGATTGAATGAGACTTGGAGCGTGCATGGCTATATGGTTCTCAGGCTGAACTATACTCCTGCTGCCTGTTATTGTAAAGTCTGAAAATTCAGGAAAAGGAATTTTTCGGCTCAGATTTCCTCAGCGATATCGTCATCGGTGAAGAGCGGAGTCTCTGCTTCGGGGTCCACGGCGATGTCGTCTTCCTGCAGTTCTGTGTCGTCGGGATCCTCGGCCAGGTCGTCATCAATTCCCGCCGCCTGCACAACGCTGTGCCTGGTGCAGAAGGCGCGAGGTTTGTTGAAGTCGGCCATGGTTTCGGTGTAGGCTGTGTGTTTGTACTCGCAGCCGGAGTGGGCGAGCGCACCGCTCTCGCGGCACAGGCGCATGCCCTTGCTGCGCATACCGGCAGCTGTCAGGCGTATGGGGCCCATGTGGTAGCCGAGTTTTTCTGCCTGTTGCATGGCACCGACCCAAATGGGGAGTGCCAGGGTGCCGCCGTAGGCCTTGTCGGCAATGGTGGTCGGGCGGTCAAACCCCACCCAGACCGCAGCGGTGATGTCGGAGGTAAAACCGCAGAACCAGGCGTTGCGATAGGCGTTGGTGGTGCCTGTCTTGCCACCGGCGGGGGCTTTGAAGCCCAGGCGCTGCATGCTGCCGGCTGTGCCGCCCGGTTTGGTGATTTTCTGCAGAATTTCCGATGTAGCGTTGGCGGTGCGCTGGCTGTACACACGGCGGGCAGAGAGCGGGTTCTGCCATATCAGGCGCCCGGCAGAGTCGGTGATGCTCTCGATGATATACGGTGTGGGGCGCACGCCGCCGTTGGCAAAGGGAGTGTAGGCACCCGCTACCTCGAGGGGTGAGGCCTCCCACGTGCCCAGATAGATGGTGGGACCGGGCTTGCGCGGGGGGGTGGGGAACCCGCACATGAGGGCGGTGTTGATGACGTTCTGCAGGCCGGCACGGGCACCAACTCGCACCGACATGGTGTTGCGGCTCTTGAGTAATCCCCATCCCGCCGGGTGGTTGCCGGTGAAACGGCCATCGGAGTTACGGGGGCTCCAGCGCTTGGCTCCGGGTATTTCACCCGGCTGCAGGCGACCGTCAGAAATGGTGCTGTTCGGGCTGCCGCCGCGCTCAAAGAATGTGGAGTATACGATGGGTTTGAAGAGCGAACCTACCTGACGGCGGCTCTGCAGCGCACGGTTCAGGGGGGATTCGGTGCTGTCGCGCCCGCCCACAACGGAGAGCAGGGCGCCGGTGGCGTTGTCAATCATTACGCAGGCTGCCTGCACATACTTGGGTGCAGGGCGCACGGCATCGGGCTTCAGCCCCTTGACCAGAGCCTGATATTGAGCGCGGGTCTGGTGGGGGTAGCCGCGGCGTTTTTCGAGCATGTCAACCAGGCGGCTGTCGATTTCCTTCATGACGGCATCCTGCAGGTCGACGTCGAGTGTGGTGCGTACCACCAGACCGCCGGCAAACACAGCCTCTTCCTTCAGCCGTTCCTCGCGGGTATCGAGCATTTCGAGGATGTGGTCCACCTCACTGCGAATGAGGTCGAGCGCGTAGTTGTCGATACCGCGGCGTTCGGGCTTGCGGGTCACAATCTCCTCGGCCAGGGCGGCCTCGTACTGGTTACGGGTGATTTTGTCGTGCTCGACCAGCAGTTTGAGAACCTTGTTACGCTGAATTTTGGCGGACGACGGGCTGCGGTAGGGCGAGAACTCATTCGGGCTGCACACAATGCCGGCCAGCATGGCGGCCTCTCCTATGGTCAGGTCACGCGGTTCCTTGCAGAAATAGCCATGAGCCGCCTGTTTGAGCCCCAGAAAGGTGTGCCCCCAGAATACGCGATTGATGTAGCAGGTGAGAATCGTTTTCTTGTCGTAGGTGGCTTCGATACGGCGGGCGAGTGCCATTTCGGTGAACTTGGCATCGAAATTACGCCGGCGGTGGTTGTAGGTGTTCTTGGCCAGCTGCATGGTGAGTGTGGAGCCGCCCTGTGTGGTGCGCCCATGCTTGAATACCTGCCCCACGGCGCGCAGCATACCGCGCGGGTCTATGCCGCCGTGCTCCCAGAAGGAGCGGTCCTCCTGCATGATGAGCGCATCGATGAAGTAATGCGGCACCTCGCTGTCAATGTCGGCTATGCTGCGGCGGTTCTCACCGTGCAGGGTGCCGATTTCATTGCCCTTGCGGTCGTGCACAATCGTGCGCTCAGGCATGCGCATGACCTGAGTTAAATCGTAGCGCCCCGATTTGATGGCGTAGAATAGTACCAGTATGAGCGCCAGAAGGCTGCCGACAAAGGCTCCGCTGATGCTCAGGCGCAGGGTCCATTTGATGATGCCCGGCAGCTTGCGCGTGACAAAGGCTATCATGCGGAAGGGGAAGAATATCCAAATCAGCAGCCCCTGCCATAGGCTGGTGCCTTTTTTGGGGGGCGATTTCAGCTCTGCCCAGGGGTTGGGGGTGTCGTCTGCCGACGGGCTCACGCGGCTCTTGCGGTATTCCCTCTTAGGGCCGGGGGTGCCGAATGCACTGGCCGGGTCGCGCCGTCCGTCATCGTGTAGCACGCGGCGCCCGTCGATGTCCGGCGGGGTGGTCAGCGGGTCCTCCGTATCTACATAATCGCTGCGCAGTGGTAGTGGGCCACCTGCGCCACGCCCCTGCCCGTTGGGGACAATGTTGACGTGAAGTGCTCCTCTGTCACGCTGCGGTGAAATTGGTGCAGGCTGCTGCCGGTGGGGGGACTGAGTCGGTTCCTCATCCCTGTCGTATTGCCCCGCCGGTACTCGTCGTCGGGGTGCAGCTTGAGTGTACGCGCCCCCTGCGCCCCGGGAAGGGGTCCCCGGGGCGTTGTCCGAATCGGCTTTGTAGCGTGCGCACATCCTGCTGGACTGTAATATAACATGAAATCCGCCCTTCTGCAAGCAAGGAATGAGTTTCTTTACGGCAAACTCATTTTTTCATCTACAATTGACAAAGTTTCAAATTGACAGGCTTACACCTGAATAACTGCATCGCAGAAGCTGAAATTGTAAATCTCTATGCGAGGTTGTATCACCTTTTCGCTTTGAAGAGCGGTCCCAATAGAAATAAGGGGTAGGAAATATCTATCAAAAAGCCGAGAATAGCTGCGGATTGCCATTTTTCGGGAAGCAGGTGATACAACGAAAAATAGATGATAAGCCCCCCGATGAATCCAATCTGCGAATGATTCTCTTTGGTTTTCAGGCTTTGGAAAAAGAAATACCAATTGCTGAGACTTATCACGAAGCCTACGAGACAGGCAAGGTATAAACAGCAAGTGATAAAAGTCCCCATGTCTGTGATTATAGATATGGAGTATATGCTGTGCAAGCTTTATGTGAAAAAAAGCAGAAAATCACAAATGTTAAAAAAGATTACAACAATTTTTGCTTTCCGTGCGTCCTATGTTGTGGTAGCATGAATGATGTTGTTCTGTTCCGTGTATGATAAACGATCGAACTGTTATCGGCATGCTGTATGTAGAACATAGTATAAAAGATTATGAAAGCTGTTATTCTGCCTGTGTTGGCATTCTCTTGTTCTCTGGTTGCGACCGGTTCAGAGCATCGTGGGGATTTAAAGAATCTGCTTCGATACTTTAACGGCGTTACCGAGCGTAAAGAGCAACCAAATGCTAATGCAACAAATTTCGAACATGAACGGTTGCAGGCTCAAGGAATTACCCGAGATAAATACAACTCTGCCTTGTTGAGTGCTGCGCATAAGGGGGAGGCTGATTTGCTGCGTCTTCTGATAGATGCCGGTGCTGATGTGAACTATGCGAACAGTGTGGGGTATTCTGCTCTTCTGATGGCTGCACACGAAGGGCATACAGAGTGCGTGAAACACCTGTTGGCAGCTCCCGGAATTGATGTCAATGCAGCTGATTGTGACAATGATACCGCGCTCATCAATGCCATTCGCAATAATCACACAGAATGTGCCCGACTTCTGCTCGGCGTGCCGGGAATTGATGTTAATCATGTGAATAAGAAGGGCGAGTCCCCGCTTATCTGGGCTGTACACGAGGGCGACAGCACCTGTGTGCAACTCCTGCTTGCCCATCCGGATATCGAGGTTAATAGCCGGGGACGATATGGGTATACTCCACTCTTTGTTGCTGTTAATAAAGGGAATGCCGAATGTGTGCAACTTCTGCTTAGTGCTCCGGGGATTGATGTTAACGCCGTGACTGAAATCAATGATACCCCCCTCAACTGGGCTGCTTATAAGGGTGATGCCGCCTGTGTGCGGCTCCTGCTTGCTGCTCCCGGCATAGATGTCAACATGGGCGATAAGGATAATCGGACACCCCTTTTCTGTGCCGCAGCGCAGGGGTATACCGAGTGTGTGCAGCTTCTGCTGGCTGCTCCGGGAATCGATATTAGCGCGACTGATACGGATGGGTACACAGCCTATGATATCGCAGAGGCAGCCGGTCACAGTGAATGTGCGTTGCTGCTCAAATGGGCCCTGTTGAAAAATGAACAGGCAGCACAGCCTGACTCGCAAGTGAAGGCTGAGCGGAAATCCGCTTCCTCAGAAATCGACTCCAGGCTTCTGAAGGCAGCCGTAGAGGGGGATGCCACAGCTCTCGGCAAGTGTATAGCCGCCGGTGCAGATGTGAACTGTACCAATGAAAACGGGGAATCTCCGCTCATGCGTGCAGCCTATGCCGGTCATGTTGAGTGTGTGCGGCTCCTGCTTGCTGCTCCCGGTATCGATGTCAATCTGGCGGATCGGGATAGCTGGTCGCCGCTCTACAGCGCGGTCTACAATGGGCATACCGAATGTGTTAAGCTTATCCTGTCAGTCCCGGGTGTTGATGTCAACAAGGTTGATTGCTATGAG
>JAFURE010000094.1 GCA_017471985.1 Akkermansia sp.
GCCCTGCATGTTCAATATCGGTCAATGTTAGCTGCTTTATTTTCATCTTAACTTTTTAATAACAAGTCTATTATATCACAATTAAGAGGAAATAAAAGCCTTAACTATGACTTTTTTGATTAAATCAGCGTTTCCTTAGATGTATGCAACCGTCAGGCCGCGAAAGGCTGTCGCCACCGTTTCACGGGGCTTCATTTCCTCTTATTCCTGTAACAGGGGCTACGCGAGCTATCGCTCGCTCACCCCTGCCTATGTGCTGTCGCCCGCTGTCGCGGGCTCTGGTTTAGGCTCGCCGTTGGCTCGCAAGGGATAAATGCTTTTCAACGGCCTGCGGCCGGGTGAAAAGCGGGCTTTGCCCGCGGTGAAGAACCGTGCTATGCACGGTGGTGAAGAATGCGCTGCGCGCATGGTGAAGACCAAGGCTGACGCCTTGGGGATAGGTGGCCAAGCTCCAATTTGTCGAGCTTGCAGAGATTCAATAATCGGCAATCAATAGTGCAAGCAGCTCTTTCGCATGACACAGACGCGTGCGCGCGAGCGTTCTTTACGGTTGCAAGCAGTGGTGGAAAGGAGTAAAATGGTGCCATGAGTTACGATTTGATAGTGATTGGTGGTGGCCCCGCCGGCTATGTGGGTGCCATTCGTGCGGCACAATTGGGCAAGCGCGTGGTTTGTGTGGAGAAGGAGAACCTGGGCGGCACCTGCCTGAACTGGGGCTGCATTCCCACCAAAGCCCTGCTGAAGAATGCCGAAGTGTACAACACCATGGCTAAGCACGCTGCTGAGTACGGCATTTCCTGCGGCGATATGAGCGTAGACTGGCCCGCCGTTATTGCCCGCAGCCGCGGCGTTTCCGAGCGTCTTTCCAACGGCATTGCTTTCCTCTTCAAGAAAAACAAGATTGACCATGTTATCGGCACAGCCCGCATCACCGAACCCGGGCAGGTGGAAGTAACCGCAGCCGATGGCACCGTGAGCACCCTGAGCG
This sequence comes from Akkermansia sp., assembly GCA_017471985.1. Classification (GTDB taxonomy): domain Bacteria; phylum Verrucomicrobiota; class Verrucomicrobiia; order Verrucomicrobiales; family Akkermansiaceae; genus Akkermansia. The sequence continues at coordinate 989 of JAFURE010000094.1, forward strand.
GCGCCAATATCCTGATCGCTACCGGTGCCCGCACCCGCGAGGTACCCGCCTTCCCCTTCAACGGCAAGACGATTATCGGCAGCAAGGACGCCCTCGTCATGCCGCAGCGCCCCGACAGCATGATTGTCATCGGTTCCGGCGCCATCGGTACCGAGCTTTCCTACGTGTACCACTGCTTCGGCACCAAGGTGACACTTGTGGAGGCTCTGCCCCGCATACTTCCCAATGAGGACAACGACGTGTGCACTGCCATGGAGCGCTCCTTCAAGAAACAGGGTATCACCTGCATGGCCGGCGCCAAGGTCGAGAGCCTTAAGGACAACGGCGACAGCGTGACCGCTACCATCACCGCCAAGAATGGCAAGCAGCAGGAGATTACCGCCGATGTGTGTCTGGTGGCCATCGGCGTGGTTCCCGTGGTGCCCGATGCCAATGGGCTTGAGCTGACTGAGCGCGGATTCATTAAGGTCGACGACAACTACCGCACCAACATCTCCGGCGTGTACGCCGTGGGTGACTGCATCGGCGGTATTATGCTGGCTCACACCGCCAGCTTTGAGGCCGAGCAGGCAGTGGAAGGCATGTTCGACCCCAACCACACACCCAAGCATCCCATCAATGTCCCCGGCTGCACCTACTGCCACCCGCAGGTGGCCAGTGTGGGCAAGCGCGAGCGCGAGCTGAAGGAAGCCGGCGTGGAGTACAAGGTGGGCAAGTTCCCCTTCCTAGGTATCGGCAAGGCCGTAGCCACGGGAGAGACCGAAGGCTTTGTGAAGCTGATTTTCGGTAAGGAAAACGGCGAGCTGCTGGGCGCACATATCATGGGCGACACCGCTACTGAGATGATTACTCAGCCCGAGCTGGCCATGAACAGCGAGCTGACCGAGGAGGACATGAAAGCTATGATTTATGCCCACCCCACACTCTCTGAGGCTATTCACGAGGCTGTACTGGCTGCCGACGGGCTGGCCATTCACGGCTGATTGCCCCCGCTCGAACTCTGATGGCTCATAAGTATTATTACGATACCGGTGAGGAAAAAATCGGCCCGGTGACAGGCAATGAGCTCGTGCAGCTCCGTGCCGCCGGACAGATTGACAGCAAGACCTGGGTGCGCCGCGAGGATTCCGAGACCTGGCGGCCGCTTGCCTCGGTCAATCTGCGACAGGAGGAAGAGGAGGAAGCCAACCCCAGCCTGTGGCGCCTGCTCACGCGTAACATGCCGGTAAGCCGCATCATCCTGATGGTGTCGGTTCTGGTGGTATTCCTGCTGCTGGTGCTGGGTGTTCTGAGTGTAGCCTGGCCCTTCATTCTGGTGCTCATCATTTGCTGGTTTCTTTACCGCGCTATTAGCTGAAAATCGTAACTGAATAACAATCAATCCATGTTTCCACTCGCCGCCATCGAAAATCTGCAGGAGGTACAATCCTTCGACCAGCATTGGCTCTTCTACCTCTGCTCGATTTTCGGCTCAGTGGTGGGTGCACTGGCCGGAGCCTCAGCCTCCAGTCGCGTGCGCATGGATTTATTCGGCATCATCTCCTGCGGTACCATTGCCTCTCTGGGTGGTGGTACCGTGCGCGATATGCTGCTGACAGGGCTTACCCGACCGGATGGCACACCGGTAACCGTATTCTGGGTGAACCCCAGTGACGTAGTGTTCCTGTATTGCGCTGTGGGCACTAGCCTGTTTGTGTTCTTTGTCACGCGTTTCATTGCCCCGCCTGTGGGCACCATTCGCGTGGCAGACGCCTTTGCCATGGCATTCTTCACCCTGCTGGGCGCGGCCAAGGCCCACTGCATCGGTTGTCCCTGGCTGGTATCCATCTGCATGGGTGTGTGCACCGGCGTGGCCGGTGGTGTGCTGCGCGATGTCCTGACCGGCAACGTACCCTACGTGTTCCGCCCCGGTGAATTATACGCCACGGCATCCTTTGCCGGCTGCGTGCTCTTCATAATCCTCATGACACTAGGGTGCTCCTATTCCCTTTCCTTCATTCTGGGCGTGGCCACGGTATTCATTGTACGCATGGCTGCCGTACACCACAACTGGAAATTGCCCTCCTACCGCCCTCTCTTCGATACCGTGGGGCGCCATGATCCGCTCGACGAGGAAAAATAAAGAAGCGGACTTTACTTCTTCACCTGCAGGTAAATAATGTAGCGGGAGAAGCGGGGGTCGGCTGAATCCGTCTCAATAATCAGGCGATTGAGCACGCGCCTGGCCGTGCTTTTGGGAGTAACGGTCACGGTGAACTCGCCCGGGCGCTTGCCCTTGCGCGGGTCGTAATCAAAATCAGAACCGGAGAGCGCGGCCTCTGTCACACCGCGTACCGGTGAACCTGACGGCAACGTAATGCGCAGGGTCTGCGGCGTGGCCGGAGCCCCCACCCGCCACTGCAGGGTACGGGTACTGAGCTGCACAGCGGCCGGCACGGTAAAACGCATAGTCAGGCGCGTGGTCTTGCCATCGGCCGTGGTGGCATCAATCGTTTTCTCCACCTGCCCTTCAAACTTCGAGGTATCGACTGTTGCCACCAGGTGATTGCCCTCAATATCGACCTCGGTACAATCGCAGTGAGGTTTGGCGCGGCGAATATCAGTATCAGCCGTGAAGACGAGCTTGACCTCATTCTGCCCGTAACCAAGCTTCACTGATTGCGTAGTTTTGCTGAACCCGGCCAGTGCCGGCACGGCAGTCAGCAGACAAAGAGCGACGCGCCACATATCAACATTCGGGTTAGTCCTTCTTCTCTTCGGCCTTCTCCTCAGCCTCAGGCTGGGGCATGAACGAGGCAATCAGGAACAGACCGGCTGCGATGCACACACAGGAGTCCGCCACGTTGAAGGCCGGCCAGTGGTAACCATTCGGGAACATCTCAGTCGTCAGCCAGGGGAAAGAGAAATCGAGGAAATCCACCACGTAGCCGTTGATGAGGTTGGCAAAGAACCCCTTGTTCTCAGCCCCGGGCAGGAAAAAACCCTGCGTCAGGCGGTCGGTCATATTGCCCAGCACACCGGCCATAATGCAGGCCCAGGCTACCTTCAGCGTGCGGTTGTAGAAGAAATTGCGTCGGTAGAGTACCGTCAGCACCACCAGTGCCACGACCTGCACGCCGAGGAAGAAGAAGGGCGCCCAGGCTGTGCCGTTACCCATACCGAAGGCCACGCCTGTATTGTGAATACGCAGAATACTGAAATTGAGTATACTGCTGTCGGTTATCACCGGGGTGACATCCAGATAATACGGTGTGGGCATATTGTAATGGAACACAATGTACCACTTGCTGACCTGGTCAAGGATATACAGCAGGGCAATGAGCAGAATAAGATAAAGGGTAACGCGCTTCATAAAAAAAATCGTTGTCTGAGATTCAGCTCGCCCCTGTCCGCGCGTGGCAGACAGGGGCGACCGGGGATTGAGTGATTTACTTGCAGATAGCGGCGCAGCGCTCGCAGAGTCCGTCCTCATTCACGGCGGGCTCGTAGCGGCGGCAGCGCGGGCACATGCCGTGGGTGGTCTTCTCGGCCGTGGCGCTCAGCTCGGTACCGCGCACCACGTTCAGACCGCTCACAATGAAGAAGGTCTTGGCGAACTCAGCATCCTCCAGCAGGGCAACCACCTCGGCGGCTTCGTCCTGCGGCAGGGTGAGAGTCACCACGGCCTCATTGTTCTTATTGAAGGCCTTGGCCTTAATCTGAGCCTCGATTGCCACCTGGATGGTGCTCTTAATCTGCTGCAGACGAGCAAAGGTAGCGGTCATGCCGCAATCGAAAGCGGGGTCAGCGGTGGGGAAGTCCTGTTCGTGCACGGAATCGGTGTGACCGGCGTGCTCCCAGGCCTCCTCAGCGGTGTACACCAGAATGGGGGCCAGCAGGCGCACCAGCACATCAAATACACGGCTGATGGCAAACTGGCGGCTCAGGCGGCGGCTGCTGTCGGCAGCATCGCAGTACAGGCTGTCCTTGGTGATGTCGATGTAGAGAGCGGAGAGGTCGTTCGTGCAGAACTGGTTGATGGCCATGAATACCTTGCGGAATTCGTAGGCATCGTACGCGGCGCGCACCTCGTTGATGAGGGCATTGCTGCGCTCCAGAATCCAGGCATCGAGCGGGTCGAGGGTGGCGGGCTTCTCGCCCTTGTAGCCCTTCAGGTTAGCCAGCAGAATGCGCAGTGTGTTGCGCAGACGGCGATAGGGGTCGGTCACCTGCTTGAAGAGGTCCTCACCGAAGGGCACCTCATTCTGCCAGTCAACGGAGCTGACCCACAGGCGCACGATGTCGGCACCGTACTTCTCGTAGAAGTACTTGGCATTCGTGGGCTTGGTGTAGGTACCCTGAGCACTCTTGGAGAGCTTGGAGCGGTCCTGATTCACCACAAAGGCGTGCGTGAGCACCTTCTTGTACGGTGCCACACCGCGCCAGGCGCAGGAGAGCATGAGCGAGCTCTGGAACCAGCCACGGTGCTGGTCAGTGGCCTCGAGGTAAACATCGCAGGGAGCGTGCAGCTCGGGGTGGCGCTCCAGCACAGCCACATGGGAGCAGCCGGAATCAATCCACACGTCGAGCGTGTCGCGGCCCTTCTTCAGGTTGGTGGGCAGACCCAGCTTCTCGCAGAGCTGCTCGTCTGTCAGCTCGAACCAGATGTTGGTGCCGTGCTCAGCCACCAGATCAGCCACCTTGTTCACGATTTCAGCACTCAGCACCGGCTTGTCGTTCTCATCGAAGAAGACGGGCAGCGGTACACCCCAGGTACGCTGGCGGGAAATACACCAGTCGGGGCGAGCCTCCACGGTGCTGTAAATGCGGTTGCGGCCCCAGGCAGGCAGCCACTCGGTCTTGTCAATCTGCTCCAGTGCCATGCCGCGCAGCTTGTCCATGCTGATGAAGAACTGCTTAACGGCGCGGAAGATGATGGGGGTCTTGGAGCGCCAGCAGTGCGGGTACTGGTGGGTGAACTCCTCGCGACCCAGTAGGCGGTTGCCCTCAACAAGCAGGGTGATGATGTCTTCGTTGCACTTGAACACGTGCTTGCCGACCAGGTGGGGCAGGCCGCACTCAGCCGTGTAGTTGCCGTCGTCATCCACCGGGGAAAGAACAGGCAGGCCGTAGGCCATACCGGCAATGTAGTCGTCGGCACCATGACCGGGGGCAATGTGCACAGCGCCGGTACCGGCATCCGTCGTCACATAGGCGGCATTGATGATAAGGGAATCGCGGTTCAGGAAGGGGTGACGGGCATTGCGCTTCTCGAGCTCGCTGCCCTTGAAGGTACCCAGCTCCTCCTGCAGTACCCAACCGGTCTTGCCGGTGAAGGTCTCGATAAGCTCGCGAACCACAATGAACTTGCGCTCGGCACCGTCCTTTGCATAGCGACCGATAACGTAGGTAAACTCGGGGTTCAGGGCGATAGCCAGGTTGCTCGGCAAGGTCCAGGGGGTGGTGGTCCAGATAACCATCTCGCAGCCATCAATGCCATTGACGGGGCCATCCATCTCGAAACCGACGTAAATGGCGGTCGAGGTGTCCTCCATGTACTCCACCTCGGCCTCGGCCAGGGCGGTGTGGTGGGCGTAGCTCCACTGCACGGGTTTCATGGACTGGTACACGGCGCCGCTCTCCACGAGCTTGGCGAACACGCGCAGGATGTCAGCCTCGTACTCGGGCTTCATGGTGATGTAGGGATTGAACCAGTCGCCGAATACGCCCAGGCGGCGGAAGGAAAGGCGCTGCTGATCAATGTAACCCAGGGCAAACTCGGTGCAGCGGCGACGGATTTCAGCGGGCTCCAGCCCCTGGAACTCCTTCACCACCTTAGCCTCGATGGGCAGACCATGGCAGTCCCACCCCGGAATGAAGGGGGCATAGTAACCGGCCATCGTCTTGCTCTTCACGATAAGGTCCTTAAGTACCTTGTTCAGACCGGTACCCATGTGGACGTCGCCATTCGCAAAGGGAGGGCCGTCGTGCAATATGAAACTCGGCGCACCCTGGGCTTTGCGGCGGCTGGTAATTCGCTCGTAAAGCTTCTCGTTCTCCCATTTCTCCAGTCGAGCCGGCTCCTTGGTCGTGAGATCACCACGCATGGGGAACGTGGTGTCCGGCAGGAAGATCGTATCTTTATAGCTCTTGGTGGGTGTGCTCATACGCGCGACAGTTTACACCCGTACCCCCTCAATGTCAATCTTATTGTGGTGCTTTTACGCTCAACTCCTTGTTTTTCCCATGCTTTGTCCGTCAGTTAGCGTAAAAACAAAGCGACAATTGATGTTTATCTACAATCTGGGCATCTCTAAAAACTCGACAAAGCCATTTATTTTCCACCCAGCGGCTCGTCGGTGCCTCGACAAATTGGAGTTTGTCCCCCTATCCCCAAGGCGTCAGCCTTGGTCTTCACCATGCGCGCAGCGCATTCTTCACCACCGTGCATAGCACGGTTCTTCACCGCGGGCTTTAGCCCGCTTTTCACCCGGCCGAAGGCCGTTGAAAAGTTGGATTTTGAATTTTGGATTTTGAAATTGAACATTCGGCTCGCAAGCTCGCAGTGCAGCAAATTGATGTTTGTAGGGGTGTGAGCCGAAGGCGAACCGTACTCTGAGCCCGCGACAGCGGGCGAGAGCTCAATAGCCCGGCGGCTGAGCCGCGAAGCGGCGAA
>JAFURE010000095.1 GCA_017471985.1 Akkermansia sp.
AACACGCTTTTCCGTCGCCCCGCACTTCTGCGGGGCTTTGATTATTTTTTCTCTTTACCCAGAGCTGCGCGAGCTTCCGCTCGCTTGCACTGGGCTAATGCTCTGCCGCCCGCACAAGTGCGGGCTTATTAAATTCCGCTCCCCTTCGGTTCGCCGTACAACTCTACAAATTGCTATTTGCAGGGCTGCTAACCAACGGCGCTTGCCTTGGCAACCCGGATGAGCGTATCAGCGAAAAGCCCCGCTGACCGGTCTATCCTTTCTCACAAAAAAACGCCTGACGTTCTGTGGCATCAGGCGTTTTTTTCGACAATAATCAGCTTAAGCTCAGGTGGGGTCAACCCAGCGACCATGACTGCGAATCAGCTCGATAAGACGGTCGACGGCCTGTTCCTGCGGTATGTTGAGCTCGACGGGGGTATGACCTACGTAGAGGTTAATCTTATTGGGCGCGCCACCCACGTAACCGAAGTCGGCATCGCTCATTTCACCGGGACCGTTGACAATGCAGCCCATGATGGCAATCTTCACCCCCTTGAGGTGGCCGGTAGCCTTGCGAATGCGGGCGGCGGCCTCCTGAATGTTGTAGAGCGTGCGGCCACAGGACGGGCAGGATACGTACTCGGTCTTGCTCAGGCGCACCCCGGCAGCCTGCAGCACATTAAAGCCCAGATAGGCCGCCTTCTGCGGGTCAGCCTCGCTGCGAATCAGCACAGCATTGCCTATGCCGTCGCACAGCAGCGAACCGATATTGATGCCCGCCGCCATGGGTGCACTCTGTGCGGGAGCGCTACCCAGCGTGTCTTTCAGCAGAATACTGTGGCGGGCGGGAATAAGAGCAGCCAGCAGACGGAACGCCTGCGGCAGCGGCATATCCACGCCATCCTTCACCGTTACCAGAGTAGCGGGTGCCTGCTGCAACGATTCCACCTCGGCGGCATTGCAGGGGTCGATTTCCACAGCGCCACAGGTCTCGTATGCCAGTTCGGGCATAAAGTCCTTCATTTCAGCGGGATTGAGCGCATCGCATGCCGCCTGCGGCAGCACCACGCGCACCGGCTCATTCCAGCCGAGAGTCACGCCATTCACCGTCAGCACATCAGCCTTGCGCTTGCTGAAGCTGAAGGGGTCGAAGGGAGCGGCCGGGGTCTGCTCCGGTCCGGCTGAGGGGTGCTCGGCCCCCGGCTGATAGGCAGCAGCCAGCTCGAAGCCGGGAGCCACCTCGTACACAGGGTCCTCGGTCAGGGATACACGCAGGGTGTCACCAATACCATCAGCCAGCAGGGAACCTATACCGGTGGCGCTCTTAATGCGGGCGTCCTCACCCTCACCGGCCTCGGTCACGCCCAGGTGAATGGGGTAATTCCAGTCAGCACCCTCCTCAGCCAGCCGCTTAACCAGCAGACGGTAGGCCTGAATCATCACCTTCACATTCGAGGACTTCATCGAGAACACCAGCTGGTGGTAATCCAGCTCACGAGCCACGCGGGCAAACTCCAGAGCACTCTCCACCATACCCTCGGGCGTGTCGCCGTAGCGGTTCAGAATGCGGTCGGAAAGCGAGCCGTGGTTGGCACCCAGTCGCATGGCGCGGCCATGTTCCTTGCAGAAAAGCACCAGCGGGGTAAAGGCCTTGCGCACGCGCTCCAGCTCCTCCTCGTATTCCAAATCAGTGTAGTCACGCTCCACAAACTTCTTCTTGTCGATGAAGTTACCGGGGTTCACGCGGATTTTTTCCACCCACTTAGCGGCCTCCATCGCGGCATCGGGCTTAAAGTGAATATCGGCCACCAGCGGCACCTGACACCCGGCTGCGCGCAGCTCACGGGCAATGTGCTCCAGATTGGCGGCAAATACCTTGGTCTGAGCAGTCAGGCGTATAACTTCACAACCGGCATCGGCCAGAGCCAAAGCCTCTTTCACACAGGCAGCCGTGTCGAGCGTCGAACTGGTGAGCATGGACTGAATGCGGATGGGGTTCCCCCCGCCAAGTCCCAGATTACCCACCTGAACCTCGCGGGTCAGACGGCGGGAATAACGAAAAAGATCAGGACAATGAAACATGGTGCTCATGCCGTCATTTTAACGCCCGAAAGTCTATTTTTCAAGTCCAAAGGCATATAATACGCGATTTGAAGTTGACTTTCGGCACAAATCGCCCTAAAATTCACGCTGTCAGAAAAGCTTTTTGCCGTCCATGAAAAACACGATTCAATTCACCACCATAGCCACCGCAGCGATGGGATGCGTGCTTTCCTCCTGCGTGTACCACTCCAACCCGGTGCCCGAAATGCCCTACACCCCGCGGCAACAGCCCGTGGTTCAGCAACCGGTCGTGCAGCAGAATCCCTATGCCCCTGCCGGCACCTGGGCTCCCACGGGCCAGCAACCCACAGCACCCGCCCTACACCCCACACCGCCGGGGTACACCGCCGTGCTCACCCCCACAACTCCGGTACGCCCCACCGCCCCGGTTACTCCCGTTGTACAGCCGCCGGTTCGCCCGGCAGCTCCGGCACCTTATGTTCCCCAGCCGAGCACGCCCAAGACCATTACTCAGCCCAGCGTAGCCACAACGGCTGTCCAGCCGCCGGTTGTAAGCACCGTCACCCCACCGACGCCATCAGCCCCGACCTCCACCCCGACAGATCCCAAGCTCATCACCAACACCGGCCCCATTCCCGTGGCCACACGTGTGGAGGGTGACCCCATCCGCGTTTACAACCCGCTCGACCCCACCAAGACCATCCGCATCATTGATCCCAAGACGGGCAAGGTACACCCCAGCGGCAAGGTGCTGAAGGTAAAGGGTACCAACTTCAAGTTCATCGTACCGTAACGCCATGCAGGAGCCACCATTCAGCACAGTCACCATCTACGGGCCGGGCCTGCTGGGCGGGTCTGTGGCACTGGCCGTGCGGGACAGGCTCCCTGGCTGCGAGCTGCGCCTGTGGGCCCGCCGTGAGCAGCCGCTGCAACTCGCCAACAGCCTGGGTATCACCCACACCTATACCGATGCCCTGGCGGCGGCAGAGGGGGCAGAGCTCATCATCTTTGCCACCCCCATCGGCGCGTTTGAAGAACTCGCGCGCCTCATTCTGCCCGCCATCAGCAAGAATGCCCTCGTAACAGACGTAGGCTCGGTAAAGGCCTATGTTCACCGCACCACGGGCGAACTTCTCACCGACCGCGGTCGCATGTTCATCGGCTCGCACCCCATGGCCGGTGCCGAAACACAGGGGCTCGAGAATGCCACCCCCGAGCTGCTGCAGGGGGCTACCGTCGCCATCACCAACCCGCATGGTGTAGCCGCAGAAATGGAGCAGCGACTGGCAGACTTCTGGCAAGCGCTGGGCTGCAAGCCCTACAGCATGCAGCCCGGCCACCACGACCGCGCCGTGGCACGCATATCGCACATGCCGCACATCATGGCCGCCCTCGGCGCCCGCAATGCCCTGCCCGGCGATGTCCCCCTGCCCGACCTGCAACGACTGGCAGCCAGCGGGTTCAGGGATACCACGCGAGTGTGCTCCGGCGCAGCAAGCATGTGGGCAGACATCCTCTGGGAGAACGATGTCGCCGTGCGCCAGGTGCTCAACAACTGCGTGAATGACCTTCACAGGCTCATCTTCCTGCTCGAGGACCAGGACCGCGCCGGCGTGCTCCGCTGGCTCAACGGCGCAAAAGAAACACGCGAAACCATACTGCAGAAAGACTGATTTCTGTAGCATCCTCTACAAATTGGAGCTTGTCCCCCTATCCCCAAGGCGTCAGCCTTGGTCTTCACCATGCGCGCAGCGCAGTCTTCACCACCGTGCATAGCACGGTTCTTCACCGCGGGCTTTAGCCCGCTTTTCACCCGGCCGAAGGCCGTTAAAAGATATTTATTATCCTTTGCGAGCATAGCGAGCCTAGCATAGAGCCCGCGAGAGCGGGCGACAGCACATAGGCAGGGGTTAGCGAGCGATAGCTCGCGTAGCCCCTGTTACAGGAATAAGAGGAAATGAAGCCCCGTGAAACGGTGGCGACAGCCTTTCTCGGCCTGACGGTTGCATACATCTAAATCCCAAAGCTACCGCTCTTATCAGTCAGGCTGTCACCCCGTTTCACGGGGCTCTCAATATTTTTTGCTCAATACCCGGGGCTTCGCCGCTGCGCGGCTTACCCCGCGCTATGTGCTATCGCCCCGTTAACACGGGGCTTATTAAATTCCGCTCCCCTTCGGTTCTCCATACAGCTCGGCAAATTGCTCTTTGGTCAATTAAAGGGTAGTTCGCCTTCTGTCCGGGAATTACAGAAAGAGCCGCCATCGGCAATGATGGCGGCTCTTTCGCTGGAGGGGCTGCCCCGCCTTACTACTTACATTGTAGATTTTTTTACTTGCGACGACGACGAGCGGCAAGACCGGCCAGTGCCAGCAGGCTCAGTGTAGCCGTTGTCGGCTCGGGAACAGAGACAGCATACTGGCTGTTCACAAGTGACCCCATAGTTGTATCTGCATTACCTCCATTCATATTTCCATTGTACGTTACCGTCTCGAGAGCAGTAACCGATGTGTCAAGACCGGAGTAGAGCGAAACGGACTGATTCGAGTCGCCAGCAACATTTACAAGGGTATAGGTCTTACCCATTTCCAGTTTCGTGGTGAAAGTAGCACCACGCCCACCGGTGAAAGTTGTTGACTCCGTAATTTCAGCAACATCGGCACTTTCTCCGACATTGGCCATGCTGCCGTCACCGATATAAAGAGTTACCTCTTCATCAGAAGCCCATGTGAGAGTTATACCATTAGAGTTGTAATTTGCATCAGTGTAAGTACCCCAGTACAGGGCTAAAACATCAATAGTGTCACTAGCGCTGAGCACACCCTCATTCAGGGTGAATGTAAGAGTGAAATCGCCACCCCAGAAATTGCCACCAGGTGCGATATTCAAATCGTTGGGGGCAGCGCAGGCTGCGCCGACGAGAGCCATAAGAGCAATAAGCGTCTTTTTCATATTTTCGTGTTTGTCTGTTTAACGGTTAATGAGCAGCTCGTGCAGGGATACCCGTTTCCACGCGCGTCGGAAGGCTGAGAGACCTGCCCCGAACTACTTCGGCAGGAGTATAGCTCATTTTGAATGCGGTATATTGAGTTTTTCTGATTCTTTGTTCCCCTCATGAAGATAAAAAATCCTCCTCCATCGCTTCT
>JAFURE010000096.1 GCA_017471985.1 Akkermansia sp.
AACACGCTTTTCCGTCGCCCCGCACTTCTGCGGGGCTTTGATTATTTTTTCTCTTTACCCAGAGCTGCGCGAGCTTCCGCTCGCTTGCACTGGGCTAATGCTCTGCCGCCCGCACAAGTGCGGGCTTATTAAATTCCGCTCACCTTCGGTTCGCCATACAGCTCTACAAATTGCTCTTTGTCTAATAACCCAACGCATTAAGTCTTACTCCTCTGCAATTTCCTCCACATCGCTTTCCTCGGTCTCGGGGAAGGTGGGCTCGGGGCGCGTGGTGTAGAGAGCCAGCAGGTGCTCGCGGATTTCCGTCGGCATGTCCTCCGGCAGCATGAGTTCAAGCTCCTCCCTCGGAGTGGCCGTGTAGAAAGGCACCTTGTGCAATATCAGCAGGTCAACCAGCCGCACCAGTTCCTCCACCTGCCACTTGCCGGTGCTGATGCGCTGCAGCAGAGCTCGGGAAAGCGAGGTACCGTTGTCCTCGCACGCACAGGGGTTAGCCCCGTTCTGCAGCAGGTACTCCAGTGAGTCGGCATTCCACACTGCGGCATTCACCACCTCGGGTGAGGGCAAACCGCAGTGCGCCACCATGTCCCGCAGCAGGGCGGTATGGTAGCGAGCAGCATAGCACATGGCCGAGGGAGTGGGCAAGGCATGGCGCCGCAGCAGTTCCCGCACCACCTCGCAGTGCTCAGGGGTGAACTCACCCATCAGCGCGTAATCCATCGCAGTGTTCATCGCTGCATCGGTATAGTGAATATCTGCCCCTTCATCGAGCAAATAGGCAACCACCTTCACATTACCGACCTCAGCCGCCGCCTGCAGGGGCGAGGTATCTCCACCTTCCCCCTGAACCGTGGCTCCTGCTGCCACAAAGGGGCGCAGACAGCTCACAGGCAGCAGATTTTCCTCGCCACCGGCCTCTATCAAACGCAGGCAATAGGGAAACTCGTTGATTCCCTCGTCCCCGTTGCTGTATTTCTCATAGTGCTGCAGTATCTCTACAGTGTCATCCAATTCATCCTCAGAATCCTCCTCTATGATACCGTAGCTTACCAGGCGCACCAGAGCTGACTCCAAATCCAACTCAACATGCGGCGCCTGTTCCGCCCCACATGCCGTCATGAAATACACCGTACTGACAATCAGCCTTTTCATTATTTGCACGTTATTATAACATTTAACTTTTCCGAAACAAGTCCTTTTTTCGTGAACAACATCAATTCATGACAGAATAACAAGCAGACAAGTTTGAGCCACAAGCGGCTTTTTTCAGTGCCGAGAGCGGCACAATCGCGTATTGTGCTTTACACGCGCGCGGAACGGGTGTATACTCAGGTCAGAGAATAATACACCTAACATCATCTGACAGAACGATATGATGACCGCCGCCCAGATTCGCCAGAGCTTCCTGGACTTTTTCCACGAGAAGCAGCACGCCGTAGTACCCTCCGCCTCGCTGATGCCGCAGAGCCCCGGTCTGCTGTTCACCAACGCCGGCATGAACCAGTTTGTGCCCTACTTCCTGGGTGTCTGGACCCCGCCGTGGAAGCCTGCCCGTGCCACCGACACGCAGAAGTGCATTCGCGCCGGCGGCAAGCACAATGACCTGGAGGATGTGGGGCAGGACAGCTACCACCACACCATGTTCGAAATGCTGGGCAACTGGTCCTTCGGCGACTACTTCAAGAAGGAGGCCATCGCCTGGGCCTGGGAGCTCGTGGTAGAGCGCTGGGGTTTCCCCGCAGAGCGTCTGTACGCCACCGTTTACTGCCCCGACAAGAGCAAGGGCGACCCCGGTGAGTTCGACCAGGAAGCCTGGGATACCTGGGCACCGCTGTTCCGCAGCAAGGGGCTCGACCCCGAGGTACACATCGTCAACGGCGGCGTGAAAGACAACTTCTGGATGATGGGCGAGACCGGCCCCTGCGGCCCCTGCTCCGAGCTGCACGTAGACCTTACCCCCGAGGGTAACACTCAGGGCAGTCTGGTCAATCAGGACAGCCCCCTCTGCATCGAAATCTGGAACCTCGTGTTCATTCAGTACAATGCTGAGAGCGACGGCACCTTCCGCAACCTGCCCGCCTGCCACGTGGATACCGGCATGGGCTTTGAGCGCGCCTGCGCCATGATTCAGTGCACCAAGGGCTTCACCGACTTCAACTGCCGCGTGTCCAACTACAGCACCGACGTCTTCCGCCCGCTCTTCAGCCGCATCGAGGAAATCTCCGGCCGCACCTACGTGGACATTTACCCGCAGGACGCCACCCCCGAAAACGCCGCCACGCTCAAGGAAAGCATCGCCTTCCGCGTGATTGCCGACCACATCCGCACCCTTAGCTTCTCGATTGCCGACGGCATTCTGCCCGGCAACAACGGCCGCAACTATGTGCTGCGCCGCATTCTGCGCCGCGCCGTGCGCTACGGTCGCACCCTGGGACTCGAGAAACCCTTCCTCAGCGAGCTGGTCGACACACTGGCCGCCGAAATGGGTCGTGTGTTCCCCGAATTGGTAGGCCGTGCCGCCACCATTAAGGAAGTACTGCTGCGCGAGGAAACCAGCTTCAACGAAACACTGGACCGCGGGCTGGAACTCTTCGACAAGGAAGTCGCAGCCACCGGTGCCGTGAGCGGTGACTTTGCCTTCAAACTTTACGATACCTACGGCTTCCCCATCGACCTGACCTCACTCATGGCCCGCGAACGCGGCCTGACTGTTGACATCGAGCGATTCGAGGCACTCATGGAGGAGCAGCGTCAGCGAGCCAAGGCCGCCCAGAAAAAGCAGGTGGTACGCGCTCTGGAGCTCAAGACCGATGCCGTGACGGAGTTCACCGGCTACGCCAATGACAGCACCACCGCCACTGTGACCGAGGTGCACGAGGCCGAGGGCATGCTCTTCATCATTACCGACAAGACCCCCTTCTATGCCGAAATGGGTGGTCAGGTAAGCGACGGCGGTACCCTGCAGGCCGGTGGCGATAGTGCCCCCGTGCTGGGTGTACAGCAGATTGGACAGGCCCGCGCCCACATCATTGCCGTGGCAGACGGCGTACGCCCCGCCGTGGGCGACAGCGTGGTACTGAGCATTGATACCGAGCGCCGCCGCGCCATCGAGGGGCACCACAGCGCCACTCACCTGCTGCACAAGGCACTGCGTGTGCTCGTGAGCGATGACATCGCTCAACAGGGCTCACTGGTGGATGCCGACCGCCTGCGATTCGACGTCAACAGCGCCGCCATTTCCAAAGAAGACCTGCGCCGCGTGGAGGAACTGGTCAATCAGTGGGTGCAGGAGGACCTGCCCATCGTTTGCCACGAGTACCCCATGACCGAAATCCGCAAGCACCCCGAGGTCTGCCAGTTCTTCGGCGACAAGTACGGCGATGTGGTTCGCCTGGTGCAGATGGGTGGTCAGGCAGGCGGCTTCGACGGCGTATCCATGGAGCTGTGCGGCGGTACCCATGCCCCCGCCACCGGCAAGGTAGGCTTCTTCAAAATCAAGAGCGAAGGCGCCATTGCCAGTGGCGTGCGCCGAATTGAGGCTGCAGCCGGTCAGGCCGGACTCGATGTCGTGAAGGATATCATCAGCGCCCGCTTGCCCGAGAGCAAGGAAGCCCTCGATAAACTCAACCTCGCCAACAGCAAGCTCGAGAAACTCGGCCGCCCCACCATCCCCGTACCCACCAACGACGGACATCCCGCAGAGAAGGCGGTGCAGTCCCGCGACATTCGCGTGGTCAATGCCCTGCTCGATGAGTTCCACGCCTACTGCGACAAGCTGAAGGAGGCCGCCCTCGAGGCCGACAAGAGCCTGAAGAAGGCCCTGTCAGCCGCTGCAGCCGGTCAGGCGGATGCCCTTCTGGCAGAGCAGCTTACCGGCGGCAATGTAGTTATCTGCGCCGAGGGCGGCAACGACCTGCTCACCGAGCTCTTCAACGGCCTGCGCAAGCGCCATTACGAGGCCGCCGCCTTCCTGGTGGCCGATGACGGCAACACACTTTCACTGGGTGCCTACTGCGGCACAGCAGCTCAGGCTGCCGGACTGAAAGCCGGCGACCTCATCCGTACCCTCGCGCCCATTGTGGGCGGTAAGGGCGGCGGCAAGGCCGACATGGCTCGCGGTTCCGGCCGCGAACTCGCCGCAAAGGATACCCTGATTGCCAAAGCTCAGGAAACTCTCTCTTAACCAAACAACCACAACTCACGACCATGGCACAAAAACAACCCCCGGTTTACCCGGACGAACCGAAAATCCCCATACTCCCGAACATGCTCACAGCGGGCAACCTGCTGTGCGGCTTCTTCGCCATTCTCACCATCTTTAAGGGAATGGCCTTTGAAGACGGAACCCCCGAGGCCTTCGATTACTATCAGCAGGCAACCTACCTCATCTTCGCCGCCTGTATATTCGACCTGCTCGATGGCCGCGTAGCCCGCATGTGCAAAGCAGACGGCCCCTTCGGCCGCGAGTTCGACTCGATTGCCGATGTGATTTCCTTCGGCGTGGCCCCGGCCATGCTGCTGGCACGAGCTGTGCTCTTTGACCTGCCCGATGCCTTCGGCATGGGTATCGCCGTGCTCTACCTGCTCTGCGCCTCCCTGCGTCTGGCCCGCTTCAACTGTATGGCCGCAGCCCCCAAAAAACCCAATCAGAGCATGGATTTCGTGGGGCTGCCCGTTCCCATGGCCGCCGGTGCCGTGGTGAGCACCATGTACCTTGTCATCGACCTCACCTGCCACCACAACCTGGCCATCCAGCCCTTCTGGCAGTATGTCATGGGCAGTGTCATGGCCATTGTCTCGCTGCTGATGATGAGCCGGGTCATCTACCCCAGCTTTAAGCACGTCAACTTCGAGAAGCGCGGCACCATCACTGCCATCCTTCTGGTGGTAGCGGCCATCTGCGCTTTCGTCTGCTTCCCCTGGATTGCTCCCGCCATCATCTTCCTGTGCTACCTGGGCTACGGTCTCATCATTCGCCCCTTCCTCACCCGCCGCATGCGCCGCGCTATTGAGGTCTACGACGATGAGGACGAAGATGAGGAAGAATCCCCGGAAAACCAGGGTTGATTTTCTCGGCAGAAAGCACGTTAACTTTCTTACATGGTCGCTGTCACAACGGGCAGCGACCGTTTTTTTACCTACATTGCTACAGTGTTATACATTGGCGCTTGTTGTTTTATCGTTAGATTTGACTTGCAAACAATTGAAAAATCGTTATAATACTTGGCAGATGAAACCCGTAAACACCATTCTGGCAGGGGTTACGGCGCTGGTTGCTCTTTGCGGCCAGCAGGCTGTAGCCGATCGCTATTCTGATTACTGGGCTCCGCAGAACATGGCCAAGCGCCAGTGTACTTCGGTTCACATCGGATATTTGCCCACCATTCATGAGCATACGGCAGCCTATACAGAGGCCGTTATTGAGAAGAGTGCTCCCGGCACCTATTTTGCCCTCAACAACTTCGGCTGCGGCTATATCGGCGTGCAGGAACTCGGCCACAAGGATTCCAACGGTCAGCCCGTGCGCGTGGCTATCTTCTCCATCTGGGATGCCAAAGACAGCGGGGATAACCCCCACGCCGCCCCCGAGGAGGAGCGCGCCAAGCTCGTGCAGAAAGGGCGTCTGGTCACCACCCGTCGCTTTGGTGGCGAGGGTACCGGCGGCAACTCCATGCGCCCCTTCCCCTGGAAGGAAGGTGAAGTGATTCGTACCCTCGTGGTTGAGAAGGCCGATGGCGAGGACTTCCGTCAGCTTGCCGGCTACATCTGGGACCCCGAAACCAAGCAGTGGGAACTGCTGAGCTGCTGGCGCATACAGGCCCTGACCCGCGGTCTGGGCGGCGGTTGCGGCTTTGTGGAGGACTTTAAGCGCGACGTGGACTCCAAGCGCCACGAGCGCCGTGCCACCTTCGGCCCCGCCTGGCGCTGGACCGGCAAGGAATGGAACCAGGCCATGCAGTACCGCTTTACGCGAGATGCCAACCCGAACAACGAGATTAACTGCCGTTTCAACCCCGCCCGCGGTTATTTCTCGCTGGCTACCGGTGGCAACATTAAGCCCGAGGCAGACTTCGCTCCCTACGATGTGAAGCCCCTCGAAACCCGCTCCGCAGCACCGGGTAACGATGTCATGAACATCGTCAATGCTCCCCGCCTTACCGAGAAGAAATAACTCCATTCTCCGTTTTCAAAAAACGCCCTGTCGTCCCTTGATGGCAGGGCGTTTTTGGTTTTTCCGGGGGCGCCAGGCTGCACACCTGTAAAGTTGGAAGTTGAATTTTGAAAGTTCCCGTCTTCGGCTAGCATACGCCGAGGCCTTCGGGAAAGTTTAGGGTTTGGCGCGCAATAGCGCGCGGAATTCATGAGCCCCGCTGCAAGGCGGGGCTTATCTGTTTTTTTTGCATGCAACGTTAAACATTTCTCCACCTTTTGCCGTCTATCAGTATAGCAGCATCCGTCCCATCCCTTTCTTACCATTTCCAAGAGAGGTGAAAATGCTGCTTTTCATCCGCCGTTTTTATGATAGAATAAACGTCCAGTCCACCTTCACGAATCTTCCCCATACATGAATACCTCATCTTCCTCCATCGTGCAATCCGACACAGTCATAGTCGATACGGATTCCACACAGATTAAAGATGCCCTGCCGGCCGGAACAAGGCTGCAGAACTATATTCTGCAGCGAGCCATCGGTCAGGGGGGATTCGGTATCACATATCTGGCGACGGAAAAACTCACCGGCCGACGGGTGGTGATTAAGGAAAACTACCCAAAGGATTACAAGAAAAATTACGTAGAGCGCAGCTCCGAGGACGGCCTGACCGTAGTTCCCAATCCAAATTATAAAGAGTTCTATGACTGGTCGAAAAAAAGCTTTGTGAAGGAGGCCGTCACCCTGATTGACCTGCCTTACAACCCGCACATTGTGAGGGTGCTCTCGGTGCTCGAGGAGAACAACACTGCCTACATCGTGATGCCCCTCATCGAGGGCAGAGATATGGCTACCTGCTATCAAGGTGGCGCCACCATGCCGGAGAGCGAGCTGTGCATATTCCTGACCTGTATGCTTGGGGCTCTTGCGCACCTTCATGCGCACAACATCATACACCGGGACATAAAGCCCGCGAACATCCTCATCACCCCCGAGGGCAAGCCGGTGCTCATCGACTTCGGTGCTGCGCGCCCCGACAATACCGGGAAAACCGCCACGCAAGTCGGCACCGGGGGCTATGCCCCGCCGGAACAGATATCCGAGAAACTGTACGATAAACAGCCGAAACCTCACACCGATTTGTACGCTCTGGGGGCTACCTGCTACCGACTTATCACAGGCTATGAGCCTGATTATTCGTATGAGCAACTGGAACAGGATTCGTCAGCCATGGGCAGCTACAGTCCCGAGCTGCTGCGCAGCATCGACAAAGCCCGCGAACAGAAGCCTGAACACCGCTGGCAGAGCGCTCAGGAGTGGCTGGCTGAAATCACAACTAACAATAAAAAAGATACCCCGGGGGTCGTACCCACCGAACCGGCGCACCGCTCTCGCTCCAATGTCGCGCTTACTCTGCTGATTCTCGTGCTCGCACTCGTAATCCCCGGCGGGTATGTGCTCTACCGGCACGCACAGGAAATAGGTGCTCAACGTCTGCTCGTTCAACAGGAAGCTGAACAGAAGGCGCAAGAAGAAGCCGAGCAAAAGGCCCGCGAGGCTCCTGAACGCAAACGTCAGGCCGAAGCGGATTTTTCAATGGGGTGTAATTATTATTTTGGTCAAAATGGATATTCCGTCGATTATGACAAGGCGATGGAGTATTTCCGCAAAGCCGCCGAACAAGGGTATGCCGATGCGCAGTGGGGCCTTGGTTGGTGCTACGAAACCGGCCGGGGTGTAACGCAGGACTACAATGAAGCCGTGCGCTGGTACCGCAAAGCCGCCGATCAGGGGAATGCCGGAGCGCAGAATAACCTTGGTGTGTGCTACGCAAATGGCCGGGGTGTAACGCAGGACTACAATGAAGCCGTGCGCTGGTACCGCAAAGCCGCCGAACAAGGGTATGCCAATGCGCAGTATAACCTTGGTTTGTGCTACGCAAATGGCCAGGGTGTAACGCAGGACTACCAAGAAGCCGTGCGTTGGTACCGCAAAGCCGCCGAACAAGGATATGCCTATGCGCAGAATAACCTTGGTTTGTGCTACGCAAATGGCCGGGGTGTAACGCAGGACTACCAAGAAGCCGTGCGCTGGTACCGCAAAGCCGCCGAACAAGGGTATGCCAGAGCGCAGTGTAATCTTGGTTGGTGCTACGCAAATGGCCGGGGTGTAACGCAGGACTACAATGAAGCCGTGCGCTGGTACCGCAAAGCCGCCGAACAAGGGCATGCCGAAGCGCAGAATAACCTTGGTGAGTGCCACTATTATGGCCAAGGTGTAACGCAGGACTACAATGAAGCCGTGCGTTGGTACCGCAAAGCCGCCGAACAAGGGTATGCCTATGCGCAGAATAACCTTGGTGGGTGCTACGAAACCGGCCGGGGTGTAACGCAGGACTACAATGAAGCCGTGCGTTGGTACCGAAAAGCCGCCGAACAAGGGGATGCCGATGCGCAGAGTAAACTTGGTGGGTGCTGCTATAATGGCCGGGGTGTAACGCAGGACTACAATGAAGCCGTGCGCTGGTACCGCAAAGCCGCCGAACAAGGGGATGCCTATGCG
>JAFURE010000097.1 GCA_017471985.1 Akkermansia sp.
AGGCAAAAATAAGTTTTTTTCAGAAAAATGCAAAAAATAGCAACAAAAATCTTTTCTGATACGCCTTATTATATAAAGCGGCATGCCAGACGAAATAACAGAACCACCCATGAGCAATTCCGACGCCCCCATCGATTGGGGCGCCTGGTTGGATGCTAATGGAGCTCGTCTGTTATTGTATGCTCGGCAGCAGACCCCCACATGTGCAGATGCCGAGGATGTGCTGCAGGATGCCCTGCTGCAGTTGGTGCGCACAGTGGAATGCGGCGAATTTCATGGCGGGCAGGAGCAATGGTTGGCCTACACGCTGACCGCTATTCGTCATTTGGCGGCAGATGAAGCCCGCCGCCGTGTAACGCGCCGCAACTACGAGGCCTCGACTCTTCCCGAACCGATGGAGGATAACCCGTGGCTGCGCAGCAGGCTGGATGACGAGCTGCACCGCCGTCATGTGGAGAGTGTGCTGCGCACCATGCCTGCCGATTATGTGGAGGTACTCATCCTCAAGATATGGGAGGGGCTTACCTTCCAGCAGATTGCCCGTGTGACCGGCGAGAATATGAATACCGTCAACTCTCGCTACCGCAGGGCTTTGTGCGATTTCCGCGAAAGACTCGATTCTAACCCCATGCCGGAATAATATGCAAGCCGAGCAAGAACAGCGCAATGATAAACGCACGCCGGCCGCAGAGCTCTCACCGGAGCTGCGGACCCGACTGCTGTGCGCTATGCTTGATTTGCAGCAGGAAATCCGCCGGAATGTCAAATTCAGCCGCGAGCTTGCCGAAAGCCTGCAACCGGAACCGCCGACCGTAGCGGTCATTGCCCGCATGAAGCTTGGTATTCAGGCTGAGCTTTATCGCCAACGACAGAATGCACGGGCTGTGCGTGTATGGCGACGGGGACTGGCAGTTGCCGGGGCTGTATGTGCGGTCATCATTCTGCTGGCGATGGTGTTGATAGGGCGGGTGATTGCCCCTGCGCCCGCACCCGTGGGGAGTGCGCAGAAGGTGGCTGTGGCAGCTCAGGTGCAGTGTGAGCCTGCCGCAATGGCAAAAGTAACGCGCCTTTACGCGGCATTGCCCCTGAAACAAAGATGTGAGAGCCCGAATGAACTTCATCGCGCGAACCAAGTCGGTGGTTACATGTGCGAGGATACGCTCAGGCATGA
Organism: Akkermansia sp.; assembly: GCA_017471985.1. Lineage (GTDB taxonomy): Bacteria > Verrucomicrobiota > Verrucomicrobiia > Verrucomicrobiales > Akkermansiaceae > Akkermansia. The sequence continues at coordinate 1,172 of JAFURE010000097.1, forward strand.
AGGAAAGGATGGTTCCGTGTTGATGATTCGGGTGCCCAATGCCGTTGAGTTCGATATGAATGAAGATGTGATATGAAGTGCTTTGTCCTTTCACTAATCGGCGCGATGTTCTTGTTTGCCTCTGTCGGCAAGCAGGGGGCTTCGGCCGATAATGAAGGGAGAAGTGCCTATTTCGGGGTGATTCCCCTGAAGGTTCAATCCACCGATACGGTGGGCAGTAATGGGGCGGGAGTGGTTGTTGCTGTCGAAAGCCAGCATAGTGTGGTAAACGGCGCTCCCGCTCCTTTACTGCCTGCTCGGGGCATGCTTACTGTGCTTGCTGTCGTGGAAAACAGCCCGGCAGAGCGCGCAGGTTTGCAGTCCGGTGACTGTATTGTCGGGCTGGGGGATTATGCTGTCCGCTCAGCGGCGGAACTGCGGGCTGCCGTTGCTCACTACGGCCCCGGTTCCGAGGTCGAGGTGCGCTGGTTGAGGCAGGGCGAACCCTGCGCTATGTCGGTTCAGCTGGCTGCCCGTCCGGCCAACCTCAGCAAAAAACTTGCAGTTTTCAAGGTGAATGCCCTCAGACCGGCGCCTGAGCAGACCATTATCCTTTCACAGGAGTCAATCTACCATATCCGCCGTTACAAAGAGCGCATACGAAACCAACTTCAACTCCTGCCCGAGGGGAAGATGCACGTGCAGAGTGTTATCAACGACCTGCAGGCTATGCGGGACATCGCCGCTACCTGCCATGTGCAGCAGCCCGGCTGGATGGCCGGCCGCGCCTGCGAGGCTACCCTCGAGTTCAGTGATGCTCAGGGCAAAATCATCCTCCGCGGTGTTGACAATATCCTCACCCTGACCGTGGTCGATAGTGAAGGGCGCGCGTACTTCCATACAACTCTCAATACCCCCGAGGTTCAGCGAGCCATTCCCTCCTACATCCGTTCCCGACTCCTCAGGAATGGAGCCGATAAGTGTTGCTCTGTGAAGTGAGGAGTCGCGATTTTTCTTTACTTTGCCTGCATAATGAGCTAGATTGCTGTGTGTCAGAGATTCTACTGATAGCGATAGGTAAAAGAACAACACGATAAATCAGTATATGCCGAAGATAGAAGAATCTGCCATATGGGCTGAAATGCAAAAGGAAAAGCCCTTTGTTACGATGTTTGCCTTCTCCTGGCAGCCAATCAATGGGCAGGGGGTGGATTTGCGTGTAACCCCGCACGGAGTGACGGTGAGTGTCAGTCGTCGTGTGAACCGCCGAAAACGTGGTGTGCGACTCACGCCGTCGGTGCTTTATTCGGCCAGTGGTGATCCAACATACAGTTTTGGTCTCGCCGATGTGTTTGATTCGTATTTTGATTTCCTTCATTTCCTGACAGATGAGGCTCGTATACAGGAATGGGATGAGTGGTTGCGCAGTCGCTCTGACGAAGAGTCCGATGACGATGACTTTGACTGGGAAATGGATGATGTCAGCGATGTTGTTCACTGGGATTTGCGGCTTTATTCCCCCTTACATGAAGAGCATATCAGTTTTTCAGATGAAACCAAGGGTGAATTTCCTCCCGGCTTCGATGAGTTGCTTTCTGTCGTGAATGAATGGCTGGAGCTTATAGGTATACCGATTACGTTGTGCTAATTGAGAAATAACAATGATTGACAACGATACTGAAGAGTTGATGATGGCGAATGCACTTGCCGGCGATGAGCTTGCTCGTATGTTTTGCATTCAGCGTGAACTGATGATGGGGAAGCTCTCGCCCATCTGCCTGAGCTGGTTGGAGGAAATGGCTGAAGATGACGATGCCTATGCCCAAACTTACTATTGTGAATACATGCTGGACAATACGCCGCCGAACTGCGATTGGAAGAAGGTGGAGCGCTACTGTAAGTCGCTGATGGAGGAAGCCCCGGACACTGCTTACAGACTGCTGGGTGAGATGCACTTGGTTGAGGATGGTCGGGTGTACGACGCGGCCAAAGCGGAGAAGTGCCTGCAGAAAGCGGTTGAGCTTGGCGATACTGACGCATGCGAATTATTGGCATGCAAATGGAAAGATGAGGGGCACGCCCCCGCAGAGATTCGTGCCTTGCTGGAAAAAATACCTTCTGAGCACCGCAGTGATTGTGTATGGAGTTTGCTGACCGAAGTTAGCATTCTGGCCGGCGATGATGAGTCTACTCTGAAATACGCACGCTTGAGGTTACGCAAGAACCCGGAGGCTACGTCTGCGATGCTCCTGATTGCTTATTATTATGCAACCGGTACAGTAGTGCGTATGAACAAGGAAACCGCACTGAAGTACTATTGGAAGGCGGCAAATTGTGGGAATGCTCTGGGCATGTACTATGTGGGGATGATGCATTATGCTGGCGAGGGGTGCCGTCGCAACTTCAGCCGCGCGGTAGATTTCCTTCGTCGTGCGCTGGAGGCCGGCTACACTGCGGCGAGCAGTACTCTTGCCACATGTTATATTCTGGGGCAGGGCGTACGAGCCAATGTGTCAAAAGGTGTAGAGATACTGATGGATGGCGCACAGGACGGGGATGCAAGCTGTTGTGAGCAACTCGCTTCTTTGTACGCCAAGGGTAGTGATGAGGAAAGAAATCTGCCCCTGGCTTACAAGTATATTTTGCTGGCCGAGAAATTTGCAGAGGGTGACATGTTGTCGGCCGTGGATAGTATAAACAAACTGAAACAGAGCATTGAGCGAGATTTGACGGATGAGCAGAAAGCAGAGGTATTGCAGGATTTTTATCAAAAAATGAGCGATATGGAATGTTAACACTCGATTAGTATGAGGCCCGCTTGTATTTCTTCATGCGTAGAGTTTGAAATTCCGTCTTGACAACCCGCGCGTGTAGTGGTATAAAAATCCTCGTTAAGCCATGCTTCAGGAATATTTATCAGCGTTTATCCAGTTAGTGGCCGGTTTTGGTTTTGCCGGTCTGATTATTGTGCTCAGCGTGATTTTCGGTCGTCGTGCGAGGTTGCAGCCTGCGCAGGATGTTCCGTATGAGTGCGGTAACGTGCCTGAGGGTGAGGGTGCACCTGCCTTCTTCTCGATTAAGTACTACATTGTTGCCATTCTGTTCCTGGTGTTTGACCTTGAGGTGGTGTTCCTGTACCCCTGGGCACTTGGCTTTAAGGAGTTTGTGATGAACAACTGCGCGGCTTTCATGTCGATGACGGTGTTCATTGCCGTGCTGATGATTGCTTATCTGTACGCACTGGGCAAGGGTGTTATCGTATGGCACCGCAACCCTGCAGCACGCCGCTGAACCGCGTGACGGTCAACTGACAGCTTTTCTTTCGGGCGGTTCCGGTACCGGTGCCGCCCGTTTATTTTAACCACTCACTTTCATAACAAAAAGATGAACGCCGCTACACGCCGCGAATGGTTGCAGAAAACACTTGCTGAACGCATTATCATGCTCGATGGTGGGCAGGGAACCATGATTCAGAAGCACGAGCTCGGGGAGTCTGACTACCGAGGTGAGCGCTTTGCCGACCGGGCGCGTTACCCGCAGGACCTGCGCAACAACAACGATGTGCTGGTGCTTACCCGCCCGGACATCATTCGCGATATGTGCGAGCAGTACCTTGCTGCCGGGTCGGACATCATCAGCACCTGCACGTTCTCTGCCACGAGCATCGGTCAGCATGAGTTCTTCCATGCCGGTGCGGCTGCGGCGAAGCATGACCAGGCTTATTACGATGGTGTGCTGGCGGATGCCCCACTGGCGGCGCTGGTGCGTGAGATGAATCTTGCCGCCTGTGCCATTGCCCGCAGCGCGGCAGATGCCGCCGCAGCAGCAGATGGCCGCCCGCGACTGGTTGCCGGTTCTATCGGTCCGATGGCTGTCACGGCCTCCCTGTCGCCGGATGTGAATGACCCCGGATTCCGTGCCGTTAATTTTGACCAGCTTCGCCGCGCTTACCGTGAACAGGTTGTAGCTCTGGCCGATGGCGGCGTGGATGTCCTGTTGCTCGAAACCATCTTCGATACCCTGAATGCCAAGGCCTGCCTGTATGCCATTGCCGAACTGCGCGAGGAGCGAGAGCTGCCGCCGGTGATGATAAGCTTTACCATTACCGACCGCGCCGGGCGCACTCTGAGCGGGCAGACGGTGGAGGCCTTCTGGAACTCCGTGCGGCATGCCCGACCGCTGAGCGTGGGTATCAACTGTGCGCTGGGGGCCGACCTCATGCTGCCCTTTGCGCAGGAGCTCGCCGGACTGGCCGACTGCGCCATCAGCATGTACCCGAATGCCGGCTTGCCTGACCCTCTCAGCCCGGGCGGCTATGCTCACAGCGCTGAGCACATGGCCAATATATTGCGTGGCTATGCCGAGCAGGGACTTATCAATTTTGTGGGTGGCTGCTGTGGTACCACTCCCGAGTACATCGCTGCTATCCGGCAGGCTGTGCAGGGATTCGCCCCTCGCGCTATTCCCACTCCCGAACCGCAGGATACACTGCGCCTGAGCGGGTTGGAAGCCTGCAATCACCGTCGAGAAGAAGGAATCATGTTCATCGGCGAGCGTTGCAACGTGGCCGGTTCGCCCAAGTTTGCCCGCCTGATTCGTGAGGGTCAGTATGCCGAGGCGCTCGAAATTGCCCGAGCTCAGGTACAGAAGGGCGCCCGAGTGCTGGATTTCTGCTTTGATGACGGCATGATTGACGGCCCGGCGGCCATGACCCGATTCCTGAACCTCGTGGCGGCAGAGCCCGATATCGCCCGTGTGCCCTGTATGATTGACTCCTCGAAATGGGAGGTGATTGAGGCCGGTCTGAAATGTGTGCAGGGCAAGGCGATTGTGAACTCCATCTCGCTGAAGAATGGTGAGGAGGAGTTCCTGCACCACGCCCGCATTATCCGCCGATTTGGTGCTGCGGTCGTGGTGATGGGATTCGATGAAAACGGTCAGGCCGGTGGTTACGATGACCGAGTGGCTATTGCTCACCGTGCTTATGATTTGCTTGTCAATCGAGTGGGGTTCCCCGCCGAGGATATCATCTTTGACCCGAACGTTCTGACTGTCGGCACCGGCCTGCCGGAGCACGCCAACCTGGCTCGCGATTTCTTCAGGGCTTCGGCTGAGATTCGCCGCTGCCACCCGCTCTGCCATATTTCCGGCGGTATTTCAAACGTGAGCTTTGCCTTCCGCGGCAATAATCCCGTGCGCGAGGCCATGCACAGTGCATTCCTGCACCATGCCGGTTGTGACCTGTGTATCGTGAATGCCGCGCTCATGACCCCTTACGAAACCATACCTGCCCATCGCCGCAAGCTGGTGGAGGATGTGCTGCTGAATACCTGCGATGATGCCACGGAATGTCTGATAGCTTATGCCCAGGAACTTGCCGAGGCAAAGGCCGCTCTGAAAGCTGCGGGAGCCGGGGCCCCCGCGCCTGCTGCGCCCAAGCAGGCCGACTGGCGAGCCCTGAGCGTGCAGGAACGACTGGCTCATGCTCTGGTGAATGGCATTACCACCTATATCGAGGCCGATACGCAGGAGGCACTGGCCCTCTGCGGCAGTCCTCTGGCTGTGATTGAAGGCCCGCTGATGGATGGCATGAAACAGGTGGGCGAGCTGTTCGGCTCCGGTAAGATGTTCCTTCCCCAGGTCGTGAAGAGTGCCCGCGTGATGAAACAGAGCGTAGCCGTGCTCACGCCGCTGCTCGAGGCGGCTCAGTCCGGGCAGTCAGCCGCTGCTACGGTTGTACTGGCAACGGTTAAGGGCGATGTTCATGATATTGGCAAGAATATCGTGAGCGTGGTACTGGCCTGCAACGGTTTCCGTGTGGTTGACCTTGGTGTGATGGTGCCCTGCGAGGATATTATTGCCGCCGTGCAGCGCGAGGGCGCGCAGCTGGTGGCTCTCAGCGGGCTCATCACTCCCTCGCTTGATGAAATGGCGCATGTCGCAGCAGCTCTGCAGGCTGCCGGTATGGATATCCCCCTGCTGGTGGGTGGTGCTACAACAAGCCCGCTGCATACGGCCCTGAAGCTCGCCCCGCATTACCCGAGCGGTGTAGTACTGCATACGGCCGATGCCTCCACCATCGTTCCCGTGGCAAGTGCGCTCTGCGGCGCCGGGCGAGATGCATTCATCGCCGGGCAGAAAGCAGAGCAGGCTCGCCTGTGTGCTGAATATGAGCAGAAGAATGTCCCCCTGCTGACCCTGGCGGAAGCTCGTTCCCGCGCCCCGCAGTGGAGTGAAACTCAGCCGGTTCCTCAGCGAACGGGCGTGTTCACACTGGGCGTGCCCACCGGTTGCGCCTGCCATACCCCGCAGCCGGATTTCCCGCTGAGCTGGCAGCAACTCACCGCTGCCGCTGACTGGAATATCATGCTGCACACCTTCGGTATGCTGGGTCGAGATTCTGCTGAAAAGGTGCGCGAGGCTGAAACCCTGCGGGCAGATGCTACAGCTCTGCTGGAGCGCGCCATTGCCGAGGGGCGTCTGCAGGCCCGTGGCTGCTTCGGTATCTGGCCCGCCTGTAAGAACGGGGATGATATGCTCCTGCCCGATGGCACGGTGCTGTACAGTATGCGCCAGCAGAAGGTCAGTAACTCGCCGCGTCTGGCTCTCGTGGATTTTGTGTCGGAGCAGGGGGGCTATGTGGGTGCTATGCAGGTAGCTATCGGCGGGGCCGATGAATGGGCCGCCGAGTTCAATGCCGCCAATGACCCCTACAATGCCCTGCTGGTCGCAGCGGTTGCTAACATGCTTGCCGAGGCTCTGGCCGAGTGCACCCAGCAGATTGTGGAGCAGGTGTGGCCCGTGGAGGGCTCGCAGATGGTGCGCCCGGCCTGCGGTTACCCCAGCCAGCCGGACCATGCCGAGAAACGCACGGTATTCTCGCTCCTGAATGCTACGGCTCACACCGGTACCACCCTCACCGAAACCTGCATGATGCAGCCTGCCGCTGCTGTCTGTGCCCTTATCTTCAACCATCCGCACGCAAAGTATTTTGCCGTCGGTCCTATCGGGGATGACCAGCGCAGCGATTATGCACAGCGATGTGAAGGACGAAATGCCTGAAAATCCGCAGAAAGTGCGTGATATGCGGTGATTTTAGCTTGCAAAATGAGAATTTGCAAGGTAGAATAACGCAACGTACAACTGTACACTTCTCTTTTATTACAATTATTATGAAACCTACACTTCTTGTTCTCGCAGCAGGTATGGGCAGCCGTTACGGTGGCCTTAAGCAGCTGGACCCCATGGGTCCCAACGGTGAAGTAATTCTCGATTACTCCGTGTACGACGCCATCCGCGCCGGTTTCGGTAAGGTCGTTTTCATTATCCGCAAGGATTTTGAGGAGGCTTTCAAGAGCCAGGTGGGTGCCCGTTTTGCCGGCAAGATTGAGGTGGACTACGCTTTCCAGAGCCTCGATGACCTGCCCGAAGGTTACACCGTTCCCGAGGGCCGCGTGAAGCCCTGGGGTACTGCCCACGCTCTTCTGGCTGCCCGCGACGTGGTGAATGAGCCCTTCGGCGTGGTGAATGCCGACGACTTCTACGGTGCAGACGCCTTTGTGAAGGCTGCCGAGTTCCTTACCGCTGAGGGCGGTTGCCCCTGCAAGGAGCACTACGGCATGATTGGTTATCCCCTCAAGAACACCCTCAGCGACCACGGCGATGTGAACCGCGGTATCTGCGGCATCAAGGACGGTTACCTTGACAGCGTGGAGGAGTACACCAAGATTAAGACTGAGGAGGATGGCGTATGCCGTGGCGACAGCCTGAGCGGCGAGCGCAAGCCCGTTGACCCCGAGGAGCTCGTATCCATGAACTTCTGGGTATTCCCCGCCAGCTTCATCGGCCAGATTAAGGATCACTTCACCCGCTTCCTGGCTGCTCACGGCAGCGAGCTGAAGAGCGAGTGCTACATCCCCACCGTTGTCGACGAACTGATTCACAACGGCAAGGCTGATTGCCAGGTGATTAAGACCACCGCCAACTGGCTGGGCGTGACCTACCCGAGCGACAAGCCCGCCGTGGTAGAGAGCATTGCCAAGCTGGTGGAAGAGGGTGTATACCCCGCCAAACTCGGCTAAACCACAATCTCCGATAACTGCTATGTACAATATCAAAGCAATCGCCGGTCTTTTCGACCTTCGCGGTGACTATGTGTATGGTGAGTCCTACGGCTCCGGTCACATTAACGACACCTATCGCGTGATTGTTGACCAGGCCGGTCTGCGTGTGAGCTACATCCTGCAGCGCATCAACAGCAACGTGTTCAAACAGCCCATCCCGCTCATGGACAACGTGAAGCGCGTGACCGATGAGGCACTGCGCGTGCTGCTGGCCGAGGGCTGCAAGGAGGCCTATCGCCGCACCCTTACCATCGTGAATGCCAAGGATGGCAAGCCCTACGCTCAGGACGACGAGGGCAACGTATGGCGCGTGTATCCCTTCATCGACCGTGCCCGCACCTACGACATGATTGAGAACCCCGGTCAGTGCATCGAGGTGGCTCGTGCTTTCGGTAACTTCCAGAAGCTCGGTGCCAACCTTCCCGGTGCTCCGCTGTTCGAGACCATTCCTGACTTCCACAACACGACCAAGCGCTTCAAGACCTTCCAGGCCGCTATTGCTGCTGACCCCCTGGGTCGCGCCAAGAGCGTGCAGAAGGAGATTGACTGGTACCTGTCCCGCGAGGCTGACTGCCACAAGGTGGTGAACTACCTTGCCAGCGGTGAGCTGCCCCTGCGCGTGACCCACAACGACACCAAGCTCAACAACGTGATGCTTGATGATGTGACCGGCGAGGGTATCTGCGTAATCGACCTCGACACCACCATGCCCGGCTCCGCCCTGTATGACTTTGGTGACATGATTCGTACCTCCACCTCTCCCGCTGCTGAGGATGAGAAGGACACCTCCCTTGTAACCATGCGCATGGAGTACTTCGAGGCTCTGGCCAAGGGCTATTGCGAGGCCGCTACCTTCCTGACCCCGCTGGAGAAGGAGCTGCTGCCGTTCTCCGGTAAGCTGCTCACCATGGAGTGCGGTATGCGCTTCCTGACCGACTATCTGGAGGGTGACACCTACTTCAAGATTAAGCGCCCCGAGCACAACCTGGATCGCACCCGCACCCAGATGGCGCTCGTGGAGTCTATCGAGAAGCAGATGGACGCCATGATGGCCGTTGTGAAGAAGTACTGATAAGTGCTGAAACACTGATTTCTGAGCCCTGCCTGTGCGGAAAGCCGGGCAGGGCTTCGAGTTTTGAAAATGAGTATGTTGAAAATCAATTCATGGGGCGATTCCCCCGGTGTATTGCAGGAGGTGTTGCGAGTGCAGAGCGATGACCCTGCGGTGGCCGGCTATTATGTTAAGATTAGTGATCGCCTGTACAGTACTCGCCCGGTGGGCTCGCCGGAGGGGCTGGGGCTTTGGCAGATGGATGAATTGCCGGGGGCTGCAATTCCTGAGCCTTGCGCCGAGGGATTGATAGGTCGTGAGGTACGGCGTGTGATGATAGCTGCCCGGACCGAGGATGATACACAGCTGGCGCTTGTGCTGGATTTGGGGCAGCAGAATTATTTGGAATTCCATGAACTCGTGTGCGAGGAGCCGGCGCAGAATATGAGTTTGTCGCCGGATTGCGGCGAGGTTGAGCAGGAGATTCGCTTTGGCGTGGAAATGCCGTATGTGCGTGAGGTGTCGCCGGATATTCTTCGCGCTACCGGGTTGGGGCGTCGCGTTATTTGTCTGGGCTTGGCATTGTTTTTGTCATCAGCAGCGGTGTTGGTATTCTGTCAACAAAATCTCTGGATTGAGATTGCTCTGGCTCTTGGTATTTTGCTGGTAGGGCTGGGGTTGATGCTGCAGCAGCGCAAGTTTGCCTGCCCCTGGTGCGGCATGAAGGAATTCGGTGTGGGCAGTGGCATAAAGCACTACTTCTGCAACCACTGCAACAATGGCATACAAACCGACCGTATGAAGAGCTGATAGGCTTTGCGAGGTCACAACTGTCGGCTGTGCAGTCGGTGCTTGGCTGCGGGCGTGTCAACCTCGCAGCGTTCGGCCGTTGTCGGGAGCCGGGAATCGCTCGGGCGGTATTCCAGCGGCACTGAGGGCTGCGGCAAGGTCATCGAGGGTCTCCTGATAGCCCTCATTGGCCAGTTGCCAGGTGCCGAAATGGCAGGCGATGGCCAGCTCTGCCTGTAATTGGGTGAAGGCCTCCACCGCATCGGCGGGGTTGGTGTGGTTCTTGCGAATCCATGCCGGTTTGTACATGCCGATGGGCAGAATGGCCACCTGCGGTGCCCCCAGTCGGCGGCGGATTTCCACGGGCCAGTCACAGCGGGCCGTATCTCCCGCAAAGAAGATGTGCGGTCCTCCGTCTACCAGCAGGGAGAACCCGCACCAGAGGGAGCGGTTGGCACTGGCGGCATCCCGATAACGCTTGCTCCAGTGCAGCGCCGGGGTGAGTACCACGCGCAGTCGGGGGCTGACGGTGACGGAATCCCACCAGTCTTTTTCCTCGCAGCGCGGTTCGGTTCCCAGATGGTAGGCCAGCAGGCTGCGCAGACCCAGCGGTACGATGAACAGGGGATTGTCCCGCTCATATAGTCGCTGCAGGGTGGGGACATCGAAATGATCGTAGTGATCGTGTGAAATCAGGCACACATCAATGTGTGGCAGCTGTTCCCAGACTATGCCAACCGGGCGTTTGCGCTCCGGACCAACGGGCAGGGGGCTGGTATGGTCACTCCACACGGGATCGGTCAGGATATTGAGCCCGGCGCAGCGAATGAGCAGTGTGGAGTGGTTCACCATGGTGATCTCCCAGTTCTTCCCGTTTACCTCGGGAGCAAGCTCTGGCTTGAATTGATTTTCGCTGACGGTGGGGTAGTGCCCCTTCTGTCCGCGCTCACTCAGCCATTTGACGGCGGCTGAGGTGCTGTAGTCCAGACTGACGGTGGGATTGAAAAAGCAGGTGCCGTCGAAGTGGTCCGTTACCGGGCCGTGCCACTCACCCGGGCGGCAGAGGGTATGGGCCAGCAGGCGGTCAATACCCCAGCCGGCAGCGAGTAGCCCGGCTGTGCCGCCGGCCAGTGTTTTCAGAAATCGGCGGCGGCTCACCAGCTTTTTGTCATCAGTCTCGGACATAAAAATCAGTAAAAATCCGGTTCTTCCATCGGGGGTGGGGATGTCTGCTCCAGCCAGGTATTCAGGATTTCGACAGCGGCGGCCTGGTCGATGATGGGCTTAAAATCCTTTGCCTTTTTGCCGGCCTTGTGCAGTTTTTCCTGGGCTACGGTGGTGGTCAGGAATTCATCCACATAAATCAGTGGCAACTCGGGGAATCGGGCCGAGAGCTTGCGCCCGAAGGCTCGCACCTTTTCGCAGGCGCTGCCCTCGGTGCCATCCAATCGCAGCGGCAGCCCCAGTACCAGACTGCGGATTCCCTTTTGTGCAACCAGCTCCGCAATGCGCCCGAGCGGTTCTGTTTTGCTCAGGTGAATGCTCTCCACCGGGTGCGCCAGTATGCCACAGGGGTCAGTCGCAGCAATGCCGATGCGGGCTTGCCCGAAGTCGATGCCGAGTGCCGGGTGCATGTCGTGGGGTTACACGAGGTTGTCGGGCAGGTCTGCCACGATTTTCTTGATGTCATCGGCGCGGTCTTTGCGCGCGACTAACAGGGCATCCCCTGTATCGACCACAATGAGGTCATCCACTCCGACCAGTGCCACGCGTTTGCCGTTGGCCGAGAAAACGATATTGCCGCTCGAACTGAGCGCACTCAGCTGAGTATTGGCGGCATTCTGTTGCTCATCGGTGGGCAGGTACTTACCTACGGAAATCCAGGAGCCGACGTCGTCCCAGTCAAAGGTGGCCTCGAAGTTGAGCACGCGGTCAGCCTTCTCCATGAGGGCGAAGTCAATGGAAATGGGGGTGAGGGCAGGGAACTCGCGAGAGATGAAATCAGGAAGGTCCGTTGCAGCAGTCAGGCGGTCGATGAAATCGGCCAGCTGGGGGGTATGGGCGGCCAATTGTGAGCGCACATGCGCCACGTTCCAGATGAACATGCCGGCGTTCCATGTGAAATTACCGCTTGCCAGATATTCGGCGGCGGTGGCGGCATCGGGTTTCTCGCGGAATCGCAGCACCTCATAGCACTCGTGGGTGAGCCCTTCGGCACTCAGTTTACCGGCGCGCTCAATATAGCCGTAGCTCGGGCAGGCCCATGTGGGGCGTATGCCGATAGTCATGAGAGCGGGCTCCCGCTTGGCCAGTGCAAGGGCATCTTCGGCCAAGGCGCGGAAGGCATTGTCGTCCAGTATCCGCGAATCACTGGGAATCACAATCATGTTGGCTTGCGGGTCGCGGGCGGCTATCAGGCCTATACCCAGAGCCACGGCGGGAGCTGTGTCGCGCCTGGCCGGTTCTGCCACGATGTTCTCTGCCGGTATTTCTGCTACCTGACGGCGCACCTCAGCCTCCTGCAGGTGGTTGGTGAGAATAAAGATATTTTCTGCCGGAACAAGTCCGCTCACACGGTTGACAGCCTGTCGCAGCATGGTGCCGTTGCCGAACAGGTCAAGCAGTTGTTTGGGCTTTGCATTGCGCGAGAGCGGCCAGAATCTCGTGCCGCTGCCTCCTGCCAGTATCAGTGCATAGTTTGACATCTTGCGCAGAGTATAAAGTGCAAGCGGGCTGCGGTCAAGTGTTTTTTGTTTACTTGGGCTCGCTCGTTATTCCGGCGCAATTTCAATCCGACGCTATTACCGCGCTAACGGATGGACATGCAATGTAGAAGAATGGTGTCCCAAATCCCTTTTGCTCGTTTACCCGAAAGAAAAGTAAAATCGCGCACATGATGAAAGCAAGCATGAACACTCGTTATTCCGGCGCAGTTTCAATCCGACGCTATTACCGCGCTAACGGATGGACATGCAATGTAGAAGAATGCTGTCCCCAATCCGTTTTGCTCGTTTACCCGAAAGAAAAGTAAAATCCCGCGAACGATGAAAGCAAGCATGAACACTCGTTATTTCGGCGCAGTTTCAATCCGACGCTATTATCGCGCTAGCGGATGGACACGCAATGTTGAAGAACGTTGCCCAAACTCCGTTTTGCTCATTTACCCGATAGAAAAATAAAATCGCGCACATGATGAAAGCCTGCATGATCGCTCGTTATTTCGGCGCAGTTTCAATCCGACGCTATTATCGCGCTAGCGGATGGACATGCAATGTTGAAGAACGTTGCCCAAACTCCGTTTTGCTCGTTCACCCGATAGAAAAGTAAAATCCCGCGCATGATGAAAGCAAGCATGAACACTCGTTATTTCGGCGCAATTTCAATCCGACGCTATTATCGCGCTAACCGGTGGGTATGCAATGTTGAAGAAATGTGCCCCAAATCCGTTTTGCTGATTTGCCCGAAAGAAAAGTAAAATCCCGCGAAAGATGAAAGCAAGCATGAACACTCGTTATTTCGGCGCAGTTTCAATCCAACGCTATTACCGCGCTAACCGATGGACATGCAATGTTGAAGAACGTTGCCCAAACTCCGTTTTGCTCGTTTACCCGAAAGAAAAGTAAAATCCCGCGAAAGATGAAAGCAAGCATGAGCACTCGTTATTTCGGCGCTGTTTCAATCCAACGCTATTACCGCGCTAACGGATAGACATGCAATGATGAAGAAATGTGCCCCAAATCCGTTTTGCTGATTTTCCCGAAAGAAAAGTAAAATCCCGCGCATGATGAAAGCAAGCATGAGCACTCGTTATTTCGGCGCAGTTTCAATCCGACGCTATTACCGCGCTAGCGGATGGACACGCAATGTAGAAGAATGCTGTCCCAAACTCCGTTTTGCTCATTTACCCGATAGAAAAGTAAAATCGTGCACATGATGAAAGCCTGCATGAGCGCTCGTTATTTCGGCGCAGTTTCAATCCGGCGCCATTATCGCGCTAGCGGATGGACATGCAATGTTGAAGAATGGTGCCCAAAAGCCGTTTTGCTCGTTTCCC
>JAFURE010000098.1 GCA_017471985.1 Akkermansia sp.
CGGTAGGAGGAGTCGGAACCCAGGGCCAGACGGCGGCTGGTGAAGCGTATGTTGCTGCGGGCAAACCAGGCGCTCTCGAGCACGATGTCGGTGGTCTCGGCCGTTACACCGGAGTTCAGACCACCCATCACGCCACCCAGTGCCAGAGCGGAGCCCGAGGAGTCGGAAATCACCACGTCGTCGCCCTTGAGGGTGTAGGTCTCGCCCATCAGGCTCTCGAACTGCTCGCCCTCAGCGGCACGGCGAATGTTGAGACCGCCGGTGAGTTTGGCGGCGTCGAAGGCATGCAGCGGGTGACCCAGCTCGAACAGACAGTAGTTGGTGATGTCCACCACGTTGTTGATGGGGCGCAGACCGATGGCAACCAGACGGTCAGCCAGCCACTCGGGGGAGGGGCCAATCTTTACACCCTTAATGCGCGTGGCGGTGTAGAGCGGGCAGATATCCGGTGCGGAAAGGGTGATGAAGTCGCCGGCGGGCTTGGTTTCCACCGCGCCCATGGCGGCAGAGGCCGGGTCGGCCTTCAGCTTGCGGCCGGTAATGCCGGCGAGCTCGCGAGCCATGCCCCAGTGGCTGAGCAGGTCGGGGCGGTTGGGGGTAATCTCGAGCTCGAAAATCGTATCGGTCCCCACAAAGTTGCGCACGGGAGTGCCGATTTCATAGTCGGCGGGCAGAATCCACAGGCCGTGCTCCTTGTCGGGCAGACCCAGCTCAGAGGCCGAGCAGAGCATGCCGCGGCTCTCTACACCGCGCAGCTTGCCGTCCTTAATCTCCCAGCCACCGGGCAGTACGGCACCGGGCAGGGCGCAGGGTACCTTGTCGCCTACCTTGTAGTTCCGGGCACCGCAGACAATCTGGCGCAGGGAGCCCTCGCCGGCGTCGACCATGCAGACATTGAGGTGGTCGCTGCCCTCGACGGGTGTTTTCTCCATCACCTGAGCTACTACCACCAGATCGGTGGTCACACCGCGCTCCTGTATACCCTCTACCTCAATACCGGCGAAGGTGAGCATGTCGGCCATCTGCTGTGTGCCCAGACCCTCCAGGTCGATGTAGCTTGCAAGCCAGTTAAGTGAAACGTTCATTGTATGATTTACGGGAAAGGGGTTAGTGGTTTATTGGAACTGGGCGAGGAATCGGACGTCGTTCTCGATGAGCAGGCGAATGTCGCGTATGCCCCAGCGAATCATGGCCAGACGCTCCAGACCTATGCCGAAGGCAAAGCCCGTGCAGCCCGTGTACTGGGTCTTGCCGGTGGCCTTGTCGATGTTCTCGAACACGGCGGGGTTCACCATGCCGCAGCCGGCAATCTCAATCCAGCGCGGGGCCTGACCGGCTGCCTGCAGCAGCACATCAATCTCGAAACTCGGCTCGGTGAAGGGGAAGAAGTGCGGGCGGAATCTCACCGCGGTCTCGCTGCCGAACAGAGCCTTCAGGAAATACTCCAGCGTGCCCTTCAGGTCACCCACGCTCACATTCTTGTCCACATACAGACCCTCAATCTGGTTGAAGGCCGACAGGTGGGTAGCGTCAATCGCATCTCGACGGAAGGCGGAACCGGGGCAGATAATGCGCACGGGCGGGGCCTGCTTCTCCATGGCGCGGGCCTGCACGGTGCTGGTCTGCGTGCGCAGCAGCTTGCCGCTGTCGAAGTAGAAGGTGTCCTTCTCATTGCGGGCAGGGTGGTCATCGGGGGTGTTCAGGGCATCGAAGCAGTGCCACTCGTCCTCAATCTCAGGACCATCGGAAAGCGTAAAGCCCATGCGGCGCAGCACGCGCACGGCCTCATCCCTCACAATCGATATGGGGTGCAGACCACCGGCGGGCAGGGTGGCGCCCGGCATGGTAAAGTCAACCCCGGCCACGGCAGCGGCATCCAACTCAGCCTGCAGGGCGGCCTTGCGGTCCTCGAGCGCTGCGGTAATGATGGCGCGGGCCTCATTCAACATGGCACCCACCGCAGGCTTGTCTTCCTTCGGCACATTGCGCATGCCCTGCTGCACTTGCGTCAGGGTTCCCTTTTTGCCGAGTATACCCACGCGGGCATCCTCCAGACCTTTCATGTCGGCTATGCCGGCAATTCGATCCAGAGCGGCGGCTTGTACACTTGCTATCTGGTCTTTCATAATTTTTGCTCGCGGGAGACTATACGCCCCAATCGCCCCTTGGTCAAGCTTAAAGGCACTCACACAGCACCTTCTGCGTGTCTTACAATTTTGGATTTTGGATTTTGGATTTTGGAATTGCAGAGCCAGGCGGCTCCGCCGCGGAGCTATCAACTTGCCTGCCTCGGCGTAGCAAGCGAGCGTAGCGAGACGCGAAGACGGGTCCTTCCCTTTTTTCACCTAGTCCTTCGTACCTCGTAACCAGTCCTTCCATACGTGTGCGCGTAGCGCTGTTTTGCCCGTTTGTCTACATTTTTTTGCGTTATTTTGTAATTTTTTTGCATTTTTCCGAAAATTGCGCTTGACGTCCCGTTAAAAAGTAGTATTATTGGCGCACCTCACCGTAACGAGGGAAATCGATAGAAAGGAATACAAGCAAAATGATCAAGACAATCGCCATCATTCTGGGTCTCACCGCTGTTACCGCCACCGCCAATACTCTGCCCCCCACCCCGGAGGCACCTGCGGCTGTGCTGCGCTAAGTACCCCCGTTACACGCTCATAGACAGCATGTAAAACAGCATGCTGTCCCTCACGGGCGAAATACACGGCGGGTTCTTATGCCCGCTGATTCTGATTGTGACAATCCGGTAGCCACCCAACGCTATCGGCTTTTTGTTGCCCTGATTTCTCGGGCATTCGGCCGCATGAGACTACCCCATATTGATGAAAAACAATTAACCAAACTTAGATATTATGATTACTATTCAAGGCCA
>JAFURE010000018.1 GCA_017471985.1 Akkermansia sp.
CTCCTTCGGAATCGCAACAAATCGGGCATATGCAAAGACGGTGGCAATTCAAGCTTTGGTACCATGCGCTTATTATACCACGCCGAGGTGTCTTTGGAAATTCCGAAATACGTTTACACGCGACTTTTTAGAAGTTCCCTCAAAACTATCTTCCCGCGCTCATCATACTCATGGCGATAGCCGGCGTACCCCTCTTTCTGCATTTTCGGAGTGCAATCCTCGCCTAAATACAACATCAAAGTTATCTTTCCTCGCTCATCATATTCCTTGCGAACTCCGGCATAGCCTTTCTTCTGCATAATGGGCATATTATTCTCGCCAAGATACATTTCCTGAGTAACTCGCCCATGCTCATCATATTCCTTGCGAACTCCGGCATAGCCTTTCTTCTGCATAATGGGCATATTATTCTCACCAAGATACATTTCCTGAGTAACTCGGCCGAGTTTATCATATTCCTTTCGCACAGCTGCAAAACCACCTGGTTGCATTTTCAATTTACCATCTGCTCCATGATATGTCCTACAGACAATACGCCCAAAAACATCATAACTGCTCTCGAAGGAGGCATACCCTTCACTAATCTCAATTGGAGAGCCATCCAAATCGATGAATACTCGTCGCTTTTCTCTGTTACGCTTATCGAATTCCATGAGAATACCAGCGTGACCTTTCTTTTTAAGCTTACATGGATTACCATTATCATCTATAAAGGTACGTTTCACTTCGTTATTTCGAGCATCATATTCCCTGAGCATACCAGCACAACCGGAGGGCAGCATCTTCAAGCGATTATCCACGCCAAAAAACGAAACCTGTATTACATTTCCATACGCATCGTACTCATAGCGTCTGGCGGCATACCCCTCAGGAAACATTACGAGAGAACCGGTCTCGTCTACAGCACCCTCAAAGGTTACACGCCCCACAGCATCATATTCCTTGCGAACTCCGACATAACCAGGAGCAAGAGAAAGTGGCGTACCGTCAACATTAATGAACATCTCCAGAGTTTTATTTCCACGTTCATCATATTCCCAGCGCAGACCAGCATGACCAATCGATGTCTGCATCGGTTTGCCTTCCTCGTCAATAAACCACTTGCAGATTTCGCGTCCGAAGTCATCATATTCCATTCGATAACCAGCATAATCTCCATTATACCTGCAAACGGCTCCAGACTTATCTATGCAAAGACATCGAACCTCCCTATTATACTCGTCATATTCTTTCCGGAAACCAACACAGCCATCAGGCAACATCAGAGGAGCCCCATCCTCCCCCAAGTAGACTTCCAGTATTTCATTGCCATCTTCATCGTATTCCTTTATGTAACCGGCATAACCTTCAGACTGCAGCAAGGGCTTCTCATCAAGCCCAAGAAAAACTCGTTTTATCTCATTCCCGCGGGCATCATACTCACAGTCATAGCCGGCATTCCCGGACCGAGCAATACACAAGTGATTATTTTCATCATAGTAACGTACACGAACCGGACGGGCTTGCGAGTCATAGACAGAACGCATAACTGCCCAGCCATCATTTATAACCGTGAGACGGCCATCTGTACCAAGAGCCTTACTTTCGGACATATTACCATGTTCATCATAAGCATGAGTGGAGATAAACGCCCCGTTCCTGAACGGGATTGAATTTCCCACCTCATCACAACAGGCCTGACTAATAATTCGGCCATACGTATCATAACGACACATATAAGCATGGGCTCCACTTGTGTTATGACACGGATTCCCATCTGCATCAAAGAAAGCACAGCTCACCTTGTTTCCCTTCCCATCATACTTAGAGATAATGCAAGCATAACCCATTCTGCTCATGCAGGGTTTACCATCAAGCCCTGTCCAAGTCTGTTTTAACATATTCCCGTGGACATCATACTCGCACACATACCCGGCATAACCATCTTTGTGGTAACAGGGGTTACCGTCCACGTCAACATAGGTTCTACTGAGTTCGTTTCCTCGAGAATCATATACACAATCATAACCGGCATAGCCATCCTTGCAAATACAAAGTTTAGAGTTTCTATCAAAAAATGTTATTTTTTCCGGATTACCATGTACATCATACACACACTCGTATCCCGCATACCCCGCACGGATCAAGCAGGGCTCACCGTTCACGTCAACATACGTACGATTAATCTCATAATCCAGAGCATTGAACTCGCTTACATAGCCGGCATACCCATCTTTATGGAGACAGGGTTTACCATCCACCCCAATGTAGGTTTCTTTCACAAGATTTCCGCTGGCATCATACTTATGACTTATTCCGGCATAGCCTCCCTTAATCAGACAAGGCTTATCATCCATGCCGAGAAAGGTTACTTTGCTAACATTGTTAAAATCATCATAATCACACACAAATGCTGCACAGCCGTTCCCACCCACACATTTTTTTTCATTTTTGTCTAAATATGTGACTTTCTCCAGATTTCCTCGAGCATCATATGTGCACAGCACCCCGGATACTCCATCCATATCCACGAATGGGGTTCCATCTTTGCCGACCATTGTTTCTTGCGCAATCCTACCCTGCTTATCATAACTCCGCACCAAAGCAGCTCCTCCCCCTGTACTCTTGCAGGGGGCTCCATTCTCATCCATAGCTGATGCTTTTACCTGATTACCGTGTACGTCATATTCGTACCGCAATTCTGTATATCCGTATTTGTCAATAATGCAAGGGGCTCCTTGCTCATCACAAGCCCGGATAGAAATCACATTCCCCTTATCATCCCAAGTGACATGCTTAATAGCAAATCCTCCTTCACCCCTTGCAGCTTTTCCTTTTTCATTCACATAGATCAACTGCTCCACCAAAGCGTCTGTGTTGTAGCGCAAATCAAAACCAGCTATACCATAGTGGTTAGACATCTCCTGTCCTTTTGCTGAAAGATACCTCATTTTCAGAACTCTACCATCAGAATCTCGCTCATATCGATGACCATACACGCCCTCATGGCTCGGACAAGGGGCACCGTGATGATTCTGAAAACGCTTTTCAACTATCCTCCCGGCAGAATCACGCTTCACTCTCAGCTGGGTTATGTCTGACTTACGAGTATCTTTATTTTTTGTCAATACTCCCAATGAGGACATGGTGAGGGCAGTAGAAAACCCGGCCCCCCTTTCAATACCTTCCTCATTTTTTCTAACAAATGCTATCAACTCATAATTAGGATCGTCAAGCGGATAACGCAGAGAGGAAACCACCTTACCCTGCTTGTTCAGATAATCGCATAGCACAACACGATTCCGAATGTAATCATGCGTCAGGCGCATGGCAACCGGACGTTCAGAAGCCCATTCGTCCGTAAGTTCAATGAGTGAACCGGCAGAGTTACAGCACTCCACTTTCTGCACCTTATAGTATTGCTCCGTAATACGATAATGGCGCTGCAATCCGGCAATCTCCGCCTCGTTAAGCTCATCGATACCCACAGGAATGTTGTAGCACTCCTCATAATCGCGGTAACAGCGCACCTTGGGCACACAGAAATCCCAGGCAAAAAACCCACCTGCCAGCACACCGGCTGTCAGCACACAGTTTAGACTTCTTTTGAGGATTCTCTGTCGGCGCTCTGCCGCCTCTACCCGGTCGCGCAAATCTACCGGATCCAGGTTCAGCATGGCGGCAACCACATCGAAATATGCTCCTTGGCGGCCCTTCCGGGCCATATCCGTCGCGAGGATATCGTGCTCCACCACTACAGGAGGCATATATGCCGTATCAACATCCATTTCCTCACGCGGCAGCAGAACCGGTATAATCCTGAACTTATTCTGTTCATCCAGAGCGAGGAATGCCTTCACCTCCTCATCTATCCAGCGCTTGCCATCCTCATTCGGTCGGTTGGTCCATTCGGAACACAACACCACCAGATATTCCGACGTAGCCAATGCCTTGCTGATGGCCTGCTTCAGCTCTGCCGGCGGCAGGTCAGTTGCATCTCGAAACACAAATCCCAAGCGCTTGGGACGATCGGGGTACTGACGACACAACTTGGTCGGCAAACGAAACTTTTCCAGAAACTGCTGAATAGCGACCGCCTCTTTTTCATCCTGATGGCGATAGCTGATAAAAGCCTTGTATTTGTAAACGCGAGGAGTTGCCATATACGCCGGTGTAAGTTTGTTTCAGTAAAAATATAATGAACAGCCAATAACTTCATTGATTGTTTACCCACAATAAACGCAAAATCAATGAACAGACAAGTTAAGATTACCATATTAAATGCAAGAAGCAAGTTTTTTTCTCAGCCCGAAGAAAAGATTCGAGCATATGCGAAGAAAAATTATAACCATACCCAATTCAGGCACAAACATTTGTCCACAACGGCTTTGCTGTTAGATACAAATTCGCCCCATTGCCAAGCTTCCACATCACAACCAAGGGACACCCCCTCGCTGCACAAACTCCGTTCTTTACTTTTCCCCCGGCAGTGTGCTATACTCTGCGACGTACCATGGCATTCACACACCTACACGTTCACACAGAATACTCGCTGCTGGATGGGATGATTCACACGAAGGATCTCATTAAGCGCTGCGCCGAACTGGGCATGAACTCCGTTGCCATCACCGACCACGGCAACGTGTTCTCGGCGATTGAGTTCATGGTGAATGTCAAAAAGCACAACAAGGATATACTGGCCTGGAACAAGGAACACCCGGACGAAAAAAAGCCGGTGTTCAAACCCATTCTGGGCTGCGAGATATACCTGTCCCCCACCCCGCTGGATGTCAAAAAGCAGATTCCCGGTCGCAAGAAATACACGCACCTGGTGCTGTTGTGCGAGAACAATCTGGGCTGGGCAAACCTGATTAAAATTGTCTCGCGCGGGCATCTGGAGGGCTTTTACCACAAACCGCGAGTGGATCTGGCCACGCTGAGGGAGTTCAGCCGCGGGCTTATCTGCCTGACCGGTTGCGTGAGCGGCCCCATGCAGGAGTGGATTCTTCAGGACCAGCCCGAGAAGGCCGAGGAAGTGCTGCTGGAGTTGGTGGATATTTTCGGCAGGGACAATGTGTTTGTCGAGCTGCAGGACCACGAGCTGGAGGAGGAGCGCCGCTGTACCCCCGAGCTGGTACGTCTGGCCCGCAAGCACGATGTGGGGCTGGTCGTGACGAATGACGCCCACTTCCTGAAGGAAAGCGACCACGATGCCCACGACATCCTCATCTGCGTGGGTACCGGCAACAAGCGCATGGACGGCAAGCGCATGCGCTACCCCCGCAGCGTCTACTTCAAGAGCGAGGAGGAAATGCGCGAGCTCTTCCCCGAATACCCCGACGCCTACGAAAACACCAACATCATTGCCGAGCGCTGCAATACCTCCATCAAGCTCGACTCAACCTCCACCGAGCGATACCCCGAGTTCGCCCCCGATGACGGCTCCACCCGCGAGGAATACCTGCGCAAAATCTGCTACAAGGGTCTGGAGGAACGCTACGGCAAGGAACGCGTGGAGAACGACAAAGACCTGCGCGAACGTCTGGACTACGAGCTGAGCATCATCAACATGCTGCGCTTCCCCAGCTACTTCCTCATTACCGCAGACTTCATCAACTGGGCCAAGGACCACGATATTCCCGTGGGGCCGGGCCGTGGTTCCGCCGCCGGTTCGCTGGTGGCCTACTGCATGAAGATTACCAACATCGACCCCTACAAGTTCTCCCTCATCTTCGAGCGATTCCTCAACCCCGAGCGTGTGAGCCCGCCCGATATCGATATTGACTTCTGCCAGACCCGTCGCCCCGAGGTTATTGATTACGTGCGCCATAAGTACGGCGAACGAGCCGTGACCCACATCATCACCTACGGTACCATGGGTGCTAAGTCTGTGATTAAGGACGTGGCGCGCGTGCTCGACCTGAGCTATGCCGACAGTGACCGAATCGCCAAGCAGATTGAAAGTGGCCCCGGCGTAACGTTGAAGAAGAGTTACGACGCCAACGAAGACCTGCGCAACCTGCTGCAGGACCCCACCTATGCCGAGGTGTGGGACTACGCACTCAAACTCGAAGGCACCGTGCGCAACGTGGGTATGCACGCCGCCGGTGTGGTGATTGGTGACCGCGCACTCGACGACTACGTAGCGCTCACGCGAGATGACCTGAGCAACCCGCAGGGTGAAGTGGTGGCTCAGTGCGATATGGGCGCCATTTACAATGCCGGCCTGCTGAAGATGGACTTCCTGGGGCTGAAGACACTCACCGTGATGAAGGATGCCGAGCGCTATGTGCGCTGGCGCGTGCCGGATTTCCGCTACGACGCGGTGGACATTGAAGACAAGGAGACCTTTGCCCTGCTCAACCGAGGGGACACGATGGGCGTGTTCCAGCTCGAATCGGGCGGCATGGTCGACACCTGCCGACGCTACGGTATCGATAACATTGAAGATATCATTGCTCTGCTCGCCCTGTACCGCCCCGGTGCCATGCAGTTCATGGACGACATGATTGCCGTGAAGAAAGGGCTCAAGCAGGCAGAGTACGAGCACCCGCTGCTCGAAACCGTATCGGGCCTGACCTACGGTGTGATGATTTATCAGGAGCAGGTGCAGGCTGCCGCTAAGCTGCTGGCCGGTTATACTCTGGGTGGTGCAGACCTTCTGCGCCGAGCCATGGGTCACAAGGATATGCAGGAAATGGCCGAGCAGCGCCGACGCTTTGTGAAAGGATGCTGGGATGTCAACCAGATTGACGAAAAGACCGCCAACGCCATTTTCGACAAGATTCAGAAGTTCGCCGGTTACGGTTTCAACAAGTCGCACTCCGCCTGTTACGGTCATATTTCCTACTGGACCGCCTACCTGAAGGCCCACTTCCCGGTGGAATTCCTCTGCGGGCTCATGTCCAACGAATCCACCAACGAGAAAATCGGCGTGTTCATTCAGGAGGCCACACGACTGGGTATCGAGGTACTGGGGCCCTGCGTGAACCACTCGGCTGTGAAGTTCCAGCCGGAGACCATGCCGAACGGCCATCTGGCTGTGCGATTCGGGCTGGCCTCCATCAAGAGCATGAGCTCCGATACGGTGGAAGTGATTGTGAAGGAACGCGAAGCCAACGGACCCTACAAGAGCCTGGAGGACTTCTGCTATCGCATACCCCCGCAGAACGTGCGCCGCAACCAGCTGGAAGTGCTGGTGCAGTGCGGTGCATTTGACTGGATGCAGGTCTGCCGCGCTCAGCTGTTCGAAACGATTGAGCAGTGCCTGAATGGTGCCGCCGGCGTGCACAAGGACCGTTCCGTCGGCCAAATGGCTCTCTTTGCCATGGAGGAAACGACCTCCGCCGCCGAGGAAAAACTGATTCTGCAGGAATGGCCCAAGGAAAAACGCCTGGATGACGAGAAGTTCCTGACCGGGGCCTACTTCACCGGTAACCCGCTTGACAGCATGCGCGGTATCATCGATGCGCCCAAGTACACCCGCATCGGTACCCTGCCCGATATGACGAGCGATGAAATCAAGGGCTCGCATGAAATGGCGGGCATGCTGCGAGCTGCTACCATTAAGGTTAGCAAGAGCGGTCAGAAGTTCGCCATCATTGCGGTGGAAGACTTTACCGGCAGCACAGAGGCCCTGCTCTGGGGTGACTCCTTTACGAAGGCATCGGCCATTGAAGGCTTGCTGCAGGCCGGCAGCTTTGTGAAGTTCCGCGCCCGTATATCCGAGGACGAAAAGACGGGTGGCAAAAAGGTATCCGCCAACGGACTGGAACTCCTCAGCGCCAATGCCCCCCGCCGAGGCAAAGCCAAAGAGCCCGCTCATTACGAAATCGTGCTCAACACCGCTCGCCACACCATGGCTGACCTGCAACATGTGAAAAAAATCCTGCTGCAGCACGGCGGGCGTACCCCGGTGCACATCGTCTTCCGTAACTCGCTGGGCAACCGCGCTACCATCGAACTGGGCGAGCGCTACAGGGTAACCCCCAATCCGAAACTCAACGAACAACTTTCACTCTACAGCTAATGCAAAAGCTCTCGATCAAAAACATCATACTGATTGCAGCACTTGCTTTCGGCCTGGGGCTACTCTCCCCGCACATTAGTAGCTGGTTGACGGAAACCCCACTTCTGAAGGCTCCGGTTGAAATCAAGGAAGACCACGAGCCCATTGTCAGCGATGACTTTACCCTTCGCCTGCTGAAGGCCGCTACCGTTGTGCAGCCGACCGGCAACATCATTCTGGCGCCGGACTCCCTCGCAACCACCCTGCTGCAGATGCTTCCCCTCGCCGCACCCGAGGTGGAAAAGGCTCTGCAGGAACTGAAGCTCTCGGAAAAGCCGCTGGCCAGCTCTGCCTATCTGGCAGACTGCTCCTTACTCTTCGCCGACTCGGCGGCAGCCCTCAATCAAGAACATGCGGTACGATATGTATTCGAAACACCGTTTTCTGAAAAACTGCCCGAAACCTACCGAAACATCAACCTGAGCCTGCAAAATCAGCTGGGTGAAGAAGTCGGTACCCCTGCCAATGGCGAAACCGTGAACAATAAAACGAATTTATTGGCAGTCAATGGCATTAACATCTCCATCAACTGGAGCATTCCGGTTTCGAAGGAGCTTACTACTGCCGACATCTTCCACAATGCCAACGGAGGCACTCCGCAAGTGCGCTTTATGAACGTCTACTCGCAGCACTATGCAGAAGACCCTATGGGCAACTGGAAGGCTGCTGCTATTCGTCTGGATCGCCATCCCCGCGTTACCCCGGAAACTCCTGATTGTTTCCTTATTCTCCTGCAGCCCACCCGCTCCAGCAATGCCCACAACATGGCAGCCGCGCTGACCGGCGAGCAATTCTCGGCCATTCGGACCGCGCTGAGAGAGTCGAGCCGTACCTGCTCAACCAAACTACCGCGCCTCAAGTTCTCTGATGGTGTACAAGACAACACACCTCTACTGAAAGCCCTCGGCATTGACCCGTTGTTTACCTCGGCCACTCCCTTTTCCAAACTGACAGAGCAGGCTCCCTGGCCCTTCACCACAGCTTGGCAGTTCTGTCGTGTAGTCATGAAGGAGTCCGTTCAGGCCGCTGTGGACAGCAAGCCCGTTCCGCAGACAAGCGAGGTATTTGACTGCAATCGCCCCTTCATCTGGTTCCTGATGCCCATTTCCTCCCCCCTGCCTCCCTACGCTATGGGCGTGGTAGAAAACCTTTGATATAAAAAGGAGGAAAGATACAGGTGGGCTTTTACAAGAAAGCCCACCAGAGATAAACGGTCGATATCGCAATCGACAGCAGCATGAGCGGGAAGCCCACCTTCATGAACTGCCAGAAACTGACGGTCAGGCTGTGCTTGCGAGCCAGAGAAAGAGCCACCACGTTGGCACTGGCTCCGATAACGGTACCATTGCCACCCAGACATGCGCCCAGTGAAAGAGCCCACCACAGGGGCTCCAGATTGCTGTAGCCCATAGCGCCCATATCCTGAATAAGCGGAATCATGGTAGCCACGAAGGGGATATTGTCCACAAAGGCGGACATGATGGCACTCAGCCAGAGGATGGAAAGCGTAGTGACGGTGTGATTGCCGCCGGTGAGCTCCATCGTGCCGGCAGCCATCCATTTAATAATACCATTGACCTCCAGACCTCCGACCAACACAAAAAGGCCGATGAAGAAGAATATCGTGCTCCACTCCACCTTCGATAAAATGAGCTCGAGCACCTTCTCCCGACGTGGCATCACCATAAGCATGAGTAGGGTTGCACCCACCACAGCCACGGTACCGCTCTCCAGACACCAACCGGGAATCTGACCATGCAGGCAGAAAAGCGCGATAGTAACGACAAGCGTGAACAGACACTTGCGCAGCAGGGGTTTGCTGCGAATCAAGCCCTTCGTCTTAATCTTCATGATACGCTGCTGCACCTTGGGGTCGCACACCAGCTCACGACGGTATATCAACAACACCAAACCAATCGTAATCACGAAAATCACCACACAGGGCAGAGCAAGGTTGCTGATGAATGCCATGAAATCCAGCTCTTTCACAGCACTGGCAATCATGATATTGGGCGGATCACCAATCATCGTGGCTGTACCGCCGATGTTCGACGCAAAAATCTGAGCCATCACAAAGGGGAGCGGCGATATGCGCAAATCCCTTGCCAGCGTGAATGTGATAGGCACGGTCAGCAATACCGTCGTCACGTTGTCCAGAAACGCTGAACAGAGAGCAACAATGACCGACAGGCTGACAAGCAGGGCCACGGGATTTCCCTTCGCTTTCTGCGCAGCTTGCACGGCAAGGAAGCGGAACAAACCGGTCTTGCTCAAAACCAGCACCTGAATCATCATACCGATGAGCAGTGCCAGAGTATTAAAATCGATGTGATTGATGGCTTCCTCCTGCGTGATGACACCGAGCAGCACCATCATCATGGCACCGAACAGAGCTATAACCGTACGCTGCACTTTTTCCGTCACGATAAGGGCGTAGGTCACCAGGAATACAAATATAGCAGCACAGGTTGTAAAGTTCAGTTCCATAACATTTCTCGATTCTTCCCCGAACGGTATCCGCCGCGGGGGTCGGGTATACTACTCCTCTATCACTCAAATAGCAAGCAAAATCGCACATAACACTATATTTTTAACATTTTTGTGAAGTCAACTCAAAGATTTTCGCTGACGCGGCATTTTGAGCTTCACAAAACGAAAAAAATGTGTAGAATATAGTCACGATATGGCTATTCAGATGCAACGAACACTTAAGAAGTGTGCCTCCATCAAGGGCACGTCGCTTCACACGGGGCTTCCCGTCAACCTCACCATCAAACCGGCCGAGGTCAATACCGGTCTGAAGTTCAGGCGTATAGACCTGCCCGACAAACCTTTCATCGATGCGTCTGCTGCCAAGGTTCAGACCGTTGAGCGCGCCACCACTCTGGCCGAAGGGTCCATTAAGGTTCACACGGTGGAGCACATCCTCTCAGCCCTGACCGGTATGGGGGTGGACAACGCCATCATCGAGATGGACAGCAACGAGCCGCCCATCGGCGACGGTTCCGCCTCTCCCTACGTGGAGCTCATTAAGCAGGCCGGTATCGAGGAACAGGATGCCCCCTGCCACGTGTGGGAAATCCGCGAACCCATGCAGGTGGAGAACAAGAACGGCAGCCGTATCATCATCATGCCCGACAAGAAGTTCCGTGTATCTGTCACGGCCGTGGGGCCCGAGGGGCGCGTAACCCAGTACTTCACCACCGAGGTGAATCCCGAGACCTACGAGAAGGAACTCTCCACCGCCCGTACCTTCTGCTTCTACGAGGACGTGCAGCCCCTGCTCGATAAGGGCCTGATTAAGGGCGGCACCCTCGACAACGCTATCGTTATCAAGGGCGATCAGTACATCTGCGCCGGCGGCCTGCGCTTCCACAACGAGTGTGCTCGTCACAAGGCTATGGACATGATTGGCGACCTTATTCTCAACGGCCACCGCATTCTCGGCCACGTGATTGCCATCATGCCCGGCCACGGTATCAACACTCAGATGGCCTCTGCCCTGCAGAAGAAATTCGACAGCATGGAGGCTCTCAAGCCTAAGCCCTTCATCTTCCCCTCCGGCGACACGGTGCTCGACACCACTGAGGTTCTCAAACTACTGCCGCACCGCTATCCCTTCCTCATGGTTGACCGTGTGCTCGGCTTTGAGGGCGACAACAAGTGCGTGGGTCAGAAGAACCTCACCATGAACGAGCAGTTCTTCCAGGGCCACTTCCCGGGCAAACCGGTTATGCCGGGCGTGCTTCAGCTCGAGGCCATGGCTCAGGTGGGTTCCATCCTCATGCTCCGCCTGCCCGAGAACCAGGGCAAGATTGGTTACTTCATGAGCTGCGACAAGGTGAAATGGCGCAAGCCTGTTCAGCCGGGCGACGTGCTCATCATCGAGGCCGACCTCGTCAAGATGCGTGGCTCCATCGGTGTATGTAACGGGCGCTGCCTGGTGAACGGTGAGGTAACATGCGAAGCAGAGCTCAAATTCATGGTGGCAGACGCCTGATGAGCCCTCTTTTCGCAGAAAAATCACAAAAATCAAGAATCGGTGCTTGACAAGCGCCGATTTTTGAGTATCATACCTCACCCCGACCGCGCATAGCGGCCTCAGCACATTTCCGAAAAACTTCTAAACGTAACCATACATCATCATGAGCAAGAGAACATACCAGCCTTCCAAGCGCTGCCGCAAGCGCCAGTTCGGTTTCCGCGCACGCATGGCTTCCAAGAATGGTCGTGCCATCCTCGCCCGTCGTCGTGCCAAGGG
This sequence comes from Akkermansia sp., assembly GCA_017471985.1. GTDB lineage: Bacteria > Verrucomicrobiota > Verrucomicrobiia > Verrucomicrobiales > Akkermansiaceae > Akkermansia. Next base: position 12,309 of record JAFURE010000018.1, read on the forward strand.
CCGCAAGCGCCTTCTGCCCAAGGGTGTGGAAATCCACTACAAGCGCCACACCATCCAGCACGGTGTTTAATATGGCGCCGGGTACCGGGGAGCCGCTTGTTTGACAATCAGCAAACCGGTACCGGAGAGCAACAAGCAACGTCCTGTTGTAAGATGCAGCTCAAGCGAAGTCACACCATGAAGCGAGCCTCGGAGTTCGCCATGGTACGCAGCGAGGGCCAATCTGAAGCAGGACGTTTCCTCATTCTCAGCACTGCCCCCCTGCCCAAGGCCGGGGAGCATTCGCGTTTCGGCATCATTACCACCAAGCGCATTGGCCACGCGGTCGTGCGCAATCTGCTTCGCAGGCGCGTGCGCGAAATCCTGCGGGCTCATGGAGATGCCGTTGCCACCGGTCTGTACGTTGTTATTGTGGTACGCAACCGCGCCGCAATGACAGATTACGCCGGTCTGGAGAAAGATTTTCTCAAACTGCTGGCACGCCGGCAGAAAAGCCTGAATTCCACCCCGCCGCATGCTTAAGAAGCTCGTCATTCTGCCGGTGCTTTTTTACAAACGCTTTCTGAGCCGCCCGCTGCACGTACTGGCCGGCCCGATGGCGGGGTGCCGCTTTACCCCCAGTTGCTCCACCTATTTCATACAGGCTGTGGAAGAGCACGGCGCCCTGAAGGGCTCGCTCATGGGTATATGGCGAATTCTGCGCTGCAATCCCTGGGGTGGCTGCGGGCACGACCCGGTTCCCCCACGCAAAACTTCGACTTCCTCTCACTAACCCTACCCACAATAAAGATTTATGGATAAAACATCAGCAATTGTTGTAGGCTCCTGTATTGCTCTGCTGGCCGCCAACTGGTGGTACACGAGCAACCAGACGCCCCCTCAGCAGGCCCCTGCCCCGCAGGCTCAGACTGCGCCGGCCACGCCCGCAGAAGTAACTCCCGCCACCACACCGCAACCGCTGGACACCACACCGGCCACACCCGCCGCTGTTACTCCGGCTACGCCCGTGCCACAGGTCATCGCCACCCTGACATCCAGGGATGCCGAGGGCAAGCCCGTGGCCCGCTACTCTTTCCAGGACATCGGCGGCAGCATTAAGAGCGTTGACATGATAGGGCAGGCCATCAACAGCACCAAGGAGGAGCTGCGTGGCGATGTAAGCCTGAACGGCAATGTTCCCCAGGGTATCGGCACATTCATGTTCCGCCTGAGCAACAATGCCGAGCCGGCATTTGACCAGACCACCTACCGGGTCGATGCCGCCAACACCAACGACAAACAGGTAACCCTGCTGGCCGCCATGGGCGACCTGACCGTGCGCAAGGTCTACCGCCTGAAGCCCCTCACCAACTCCGACGGCGAAATCACCGACGGCAATGCCTACGTCATCACCCTCGACGTGAGCGTATGGAACACCGGCAAAACCCCGCTCAGCGTGGCCAACTGGGGTCTGTACGCCGGCGGCATGAGCCAGATTAACCACTCCGAGGGCTCCATCTACACCCACTACATCATGCTGGAGAACGGTGATTTCGAAAAAGAAACCCGCAGCTCCTTCGACCCCTTCTTCGGTGCAGCCATGCAGCGCCTTTACGTCACCGACTGCAAGAAACTCGAGTGGGTCGGCACCATGAACCAGTACTACTCCACCGTTGTCATGCCCAAGGCTGACAGCACCACCAACGCCTACTATGCAGCCCCCACCCGCTACAAGCTGCCTGTAACCGGCGAAGAGGTTGACGGTGTGGAAATTGCTGCCGGCATTCCCGAGTTCACTCTGGCTGCGCCCTCCGAGAACATGCCCAGCATGCGCAATCTGTCCTACCAGATTTTCACCGGTCCCAAGCTCAACCTCATGCTCGAGGACATGACCCAGGACATCCCCAAAATCGAACAAATCATGGACTACGGCTGGCTCTACCTCATCAGCTACCCCATGAATGCCCTCATCAACCTCTTCCACGGCTGGTTCGGCAACTGGGGCTGGGCTATCGTGGCCATGACCTTCGTGGTGCGACTGATTATCTGGCCGCTCTATCGCAAGAGCTACATGAGCATGAAGCGCATGAGCCTGCTCCAGCCCAAGATGAAGGAGCTCAAGGAGAAATACCCCGATGACCAGCAGAAGGTCAGCATGGAGATGATGCGCCTGTACAAGGAATACGGCATATCTCCCTTCGGCGGCTGTCTGCCCATGTTCCTGCAGATTCCCATCTTCTTCGCCTTCTTCTACGTGCTGCAGACCGCTGCTGAGCTGCGTGGCGCCCCCTTCCTGGGCTGGGTGACCGACCTCTCGCAGATGGACACCGTCTGCACCCTGCCCTTCACCATCATGGGCTGGGAGCCCGTCATCAACGTGCTGCCCTTCGTCATGGCCGCCTCCATGATTGCCATGATGAAGATGACACCGCAGGCCGGCGATCCCACCCAGCAGAAGATTATGAAGTTCATGCCCGTCATGTTCTTCCTCTTCTGTTACACATACCCCAGCGCACTCGCCCTGTACTGGACCACCACCAACATCATCTCCATCATTCAGACCCTCATCATCCGTCGCCTGCCCCAGCCCACCCTCGAAAAGGTGGACCCCAAAAAGCAGAAACAGCCCAAGAAGGGTGGTTTCCTCGACCGCATGCAGCGCATGATGGAAGAACAGCAGAAAGCCCTCGAAGAGCAGAAGCGCCAGGCCGCAATGCGCAACAACGGCAAGAAGTAAACTGACTGCTCCGCTTAATCTCAACCCCACCGGGCGCGCCTGAGTACATCAGGCGCGCTTTTTTGTGCCCACATCACCACCTGCAACGGGTATTCAACACCACAGCATCGCGGACTGTCTATACCTCCATGAAAAACCTGCATAAACTCATACTCCCCCTCATCGTCGGCAGTGCAGCCCTGCTCACCGCATGCCACCATCACGACAACCGCCGCAGCGTCCCCCGGCATCCCCGCCCCGGCTACAACTACCACAACTCCCCCAACTATCGCAGCAAAGCCCCTTCGCAAAGACACCGCTATAATAACATCAACGACTATAATAACGACACCCTTACCCCCTACGAGAGCATGTGGTAATATCAATCACAAGCCCGCAGGGCTTGTCTTCACCCTGTGCGCAGCACAATCTTCACCACCGGGCTTGCCCGGTTCTTCACCGTGGGCAAAGCCCGCTTTTCACCCAGCCGAAGGCTGTTAAAAAGTTGAATTTTGGATATTTTGAGTCAGGAGGGCCTAAGCCCGCTCTTCAACCGGCCGTAAACGGTCATAAAGTTAATCATAAAGTTAATCTCACTCCACATTTGACAGCACGGCTCATTCTGCTATAATGGCAGACAACTCAGCAACCACGCAGCAATCATGAAAAAGCCCCCTTCACTCCGCCCCTCCATCACCCGCATGCAGCAGCGCCTTGCTGCAGCTCGGGCACTACCGGCGGAGCAACAGGTCGCATTCTACTACTGCAATGGGAAATCCCTCAGCGATTTCTGCGCTGAGCTCGCAGCAGGCAATCAATCCGCAATCAGCCTTGCTCTCGATGTGCTGGCTGCCGAACAATGGCTGCAGGAGCAGGACAGCGCCGACTACTCCCACAACATACGAACAGCCCTGCAAAACGCCGGGCTGGCCGGCCTGCTGACGCCTGTACAGCAGAAAATACACCTTGCCATCGAATCCCGCCACCTCAGGCGCCTCGTCCTGCGTGCCTACCATAGCGAGCCCGGTACAGACCGGGAAAGCGCCCTACGCAGCCTTCCCGAGCAACAGGAGCTCATGCAGCAGCTATTCGGCCACACTCCCACGCTCCATCTCGAGCCCGCCGACTGGCCCACCGTAGCCGCCCCCGTTGCGCAGTTGCAGCTCGCAGCCCGTCGCCGGCTTATCACCCCCGAACAGGCAAAGCAACTTGCCCATAGCAGCGAGCATTACCTCATGGAGCTCATCCATGACCCGGAAAGCATGCTACCCGCTCACCACCTGCAACAGCCTTCCCCTGCCCCCACAGACACCCTTTGCTACTTCTTCAGCGAAAATCACGACGGCTCCGCAGACTGGCGCATCGCCCCCTGGGGGGATATAGAGCCCCTCGTCGGCTTCGCCCTCGCTGCAGACACCACCTTCTATCGACTCAACGACGACTGGGGTAACTGCTACGGTAACAACTCTGAGGTTACGCTCACGTGACCGAAGTTTCACCTATAATGAACAAGTGAAACCTCAGCACCGGTGCGCCTCGGTGAAACTTCGCTAGCAAGCTCGCTCAGAGTTAAAGTACCACTGAGGTCACACCACACACACGCATCGCAGCGCAGCGAGCCTGACTCCCTAATTCCAAAATCAAAAATTCAAACTCCAAAATGACGAAACTCCCGGAGCCTGCGCAGCAGGCGTAGGCCTCGGCGGAGCTAGCGAGCGCAGCGAGACGCGGAGACGGGTCGCGGGACCTATCGTCCGACAACGAGCCCGACGGCTGTAAGGGCTCGTGGCCTGAGCGCTCTGCGCGAAGCCCCTGCGCAGCAGGGGTGAGGGGCCTGAGCCCTCCCGCATCTCAGCCCGGGTCTTCAGTCCCGCAATTCCCCTACCCCCCCGCGAGCGGAGCGAGCCTAACTCCCCAATTCCAAAATTCAAAATCAAAACTCCAAAATGACGAAGCCCGCAAACCTTTCGGTTTGCGGGCTTCATAAATCCTGGCAGCTATCTACTCTCGCGGGACCTATCGTCCGACTACCATCGACGTGCTGATGTTTCACTTCCGGGTTCGGAATGGGACCGGGTGGGGCCATCAGGCTATGACCACCAGGC
>JAFURE010000099.1 GCA_017471985.1 Akkermansia sp.
CCTCATCCACAACTAAAGCGTCACCCCCGGTGACAAGCTTTGATTCAATGCAAGATAACTTGTGAAATTCATTCACACACACAGCCACGCGGATGTCAGTCTGCCCGCCAGATACAAACAGAACCGCGCAGCACATGACAAACAGGCAATCTGATGGGCAAGTAAACTTGACCGGCAGCCGCCTGGTGGTCATAGCCTGATGGCCCCACCCGGTCCCATTCCGAACCCGGAAGTGAAACATCAGCACGTCGATGGTAGTCGGACGATAGGTCCCGCGAGAGTAGATAGCTGCCAGGACTCATGAAGGGCGCAAACCGAAAGGTTTGCGCCCTTCTTCATTTTGGATTTTTGATTTTGAATTTTGGAATTGGGGAGTTAGGCTCGCTGCGCGAGCAGGGGGGGAGTTTATTTATCGCGCCCATTGGGCGCGGTGAAATTGTGCCGTTGGCACAATGAAATTGCGGCTGTCGCCGCAGTGATATTGAGCCTGTGGCTCAGTGATATTGCTCTGCTGGTGCAGAGCAGTGAGGGCGGCGGGTGTTAATTGTCACTTGACAATCAGGGGTAGGAATAGTAAATTCGGTGTGTATGACAATATGGTCAAAGATTCGTGGGTATTTGCGGCATAGGTTGTCGGTAGTTCGACGTTGTATGTGGCTGGTGCTGCCGTGTATCTGTGGTGCATGTGTGATTGGAGTTTTGGCTGATGTTTGGTATGGCTGGGGAATTATTGGTGTATTGTTGTTGTCTTTTGTCGTAGCTTTTATTTTGGTGGGAATGGAAACGCTTAATATGAAGGAAAAGGATAAACAAGTTCTGGATGTAGTGGCTGCCTTGATATTCGACAAGGAGGGTCGGGTGTTGGCTACGCAGTGTGCTCCGCATAAGCATGGCGGTGGCTGGGAGTTCCCGGGAGGTAAGATTGAACCGGGGGAGGCTGCGGAGGCCGCTGTGGTGCGTGAGATTGGCGAGGAGCTTTCGCTGGAGGTTAAAGTCGGGCAGTTGCTGCACACGGTCAACTGGCATTACCCGAAGTTCCACCTGCGCATGCACTGCTACGTGTGCTCATTGCAGGGTGGCGAGCTGACGCTGCGGGAGCATGTGGCTGCCCGTTGGTTGACGGCGAATGAACTCGATTCGCTTGAGTGGTTGCCGGCAGATGTGGATGTGCTGCCGTGGTTGGCTCGTTATATGAAAGAAAACAAGCATTGATACGCTATGAAGGTTTTTCCATGTGAGGTGATACGCGCTGCGGAGCGCGAACTCTTTGCAAGCGGTGCTACAACCTCTGCCGAGCTTATGAGTACGGTCGTGGAGCGCTTGTGGCAGGCTGTAGGGCGGGAGCCCGAGCTGTGTGCGCTGCGGCCGCGCCGTGTGGTGGTGTATGCCGGGCGTGGAAATAACGCCGGGGATGCTCTGGGTCTGGCGGCACGTTTTCGCTGCCCGGTGACGCTGCGTGCGGTGTGCGGGCTGCATGAATTTTCGCCGGAAAGTGCGCAGCAGTTTGCTCTGTTGGCCGGGCACGAGCTGAGTACTGCCACGCCTGAGCCGCAGGAGGGGCTGTTGATTATCGATGGCTTGCTGGGCAGTGGGGCTACCGGGCCGCTGCGCGAGCCCTATGCTGCCTTGGTGCACGAGTTGAATACCCTGCGTGCGGCCAGCCCCCGCAGTTGCACACTTGCTATCGATGTGCCCACCGGATTGAATGCCGATACGGGCGAGGTTCCCGGTGAGGCTGTGCAGGCCGATGTGACGGCAGTTATCGGCTGCGTGAAACCGGGTATGCTGGCCGATGGGGCGGCGGATTATGTGGGGCGCCTGCTGTGTATACCCTTGCCCGAGGTGGAGCTGCCGGGGGATTGCACGCCCCGTGTGGCAGATACCGCTGTGCTGAGTTGGCTGCCCCGCAGACCCTACAGTTATTTTAAGAACCGCGCAGGACGTGTGCATATTGTGGCCGGCAATGTGGGCTATGTGGGGGCGGCGCAGATGTGTGCGGAGGCTGCCGTGGCTGCCGGCGCCGGTCTGGTGGCTCTCTATTGCCGCGAGGAGGTGTACCCCATACTTGCGGCCAGGGTGGCGCCCGAGGTGATGGTGGTGCCGGTGCGTAGTTATGCCGAGGTGCCGATGGAGGGCGCGCAGGCTCTTGTTATCGGCCCGGGGCTGGGTAGGTTGCGGGCAGCGGATGCGAGAACGCTGCATGATTTGCTGATGCGCTGTACGGTGCCCATGGTGGTGGATGCCGATGCGCTTAATATGGCCGCTGAATATGGTTGGGCGCTGCCGCCGCATTGCATTCTGACGCCTCACCCGGGGGAAATGAAGCGCCTTTTCCCGGCCGCTGCTGAGCTTTCGAGAGCTGAGTGTGCCCGGCGATACGTGGCGCAGCATCCCTGTACTCTTTTGCTGAAGGGGGCGCGCACGCTGGTGACCAATGGTGCCGAGATTTGGTACAACTCTACCGGTGGACCCTATATGGCTAACGGCGGGCAGGGTGATGTGTTGGCGGGTTGTATCGGTTCACTGGTGGCACAGGGGCTCAGCCCCCTGAGAGCAGCTGTGCTCGGAGCCCTGGCTTGTGGGCAGGCTGCCGCTCTGGCCCGCATGGCAGCAGGCTATCCGCGTGCTATACGTGCTACGGATGTGGTGCAGAACCTGCAATCTGCTCTTCGGTAGAAGAACAATGTATTGATAGACAAATTACAAGTTACAATTTACAAGTTATGGGGCTTAGCTCCGGTTACTACGCGCTCCTCGCATAGTCCTTTTAAACTCGTAACTGGTCCTTCCTAAGCAAAAAGGCCGCTGTCCCGGAGAGACAGCGGCCTTTTTGTTGATGCGGAAATCATTACTGCATATCGCAGGTGCCCTCCATGGTAACGATGTCAAAGGGATTGATGGTAATCTCTATGGGCTCGTCAACATTGATGGCGCGATCCATGATGGGCAGGCGGGTCTGGTCTGCAAAGGAGCTGCGCAGAATGACGCTGCCCTTGAGGGTGGGCGGTACGTCCAGAATCTCGCGCAGGGTTCCCTTCAGCGTCTTTTGGTGCTTGGAGGAGTTGCGCAGGGACAGGGTGCACTTGCTCTTGTTCCAGGAGGCCCAGCCGTAGATGTCGCCGTCCTTCTTCTTCTTGTCCCAGGGGTTACCGCCAACCCAGTGCGTATCGGCCAGTACGTCGGCATTGCGGCGCACCCAGGAGATGCACGAGGCGAGTTCGTCCCACAGCTTACCCCCCTGCTGGTTCATAAGCTCCGTATCGGTGTAAAGCTCCTGCAGACCGGAGCCGCTGGTGAAGGCTGTGCGCATTTCCTTCACGCAGTTGGCAGGGTCATAGCTCATGACGCGGGGCGGGCCGTTCTTGGTGATGATGGTGCCGTGTATCATGAGGGCATTGATGGGGAAGAGCGGGGCTCCCTCCACAAATACCTCGTGCACCAGTCGGTCGCGGTAGGTAATCCAGCGGTCACGGGCATCGCCCACGTTGCCAATCTGGTCGAAGTCGTTCTCCTGGCGCCAGATGGAGTCTGCATACATGAACCAGAACGGGCTGGCCCAGGTGCCCACGGTGGTGTTCAGGTAGATGTCGGGGCGAGCCTCGCGCAGGGCGGTCAGCACGCGCAGTATGCCCTCGGCGTCCTCCAGCGCGCCCGGTCCCTTGGCATGGAACTTGGTGGATATGCCGTCGAACTTGAAGTAGCGCATGTCATAGTTCTTCACCATGTAGGTGCAGCGCTCCACAAAGGCATTGAAATATATGGGGTTGGAGAGCTCGAAGTTTGCAATGCGGTTATTGGGGTGGGTCTTGTTCCAGTAGGCTATACGCATGCGCTTGCTCTTGCCGTATCCACCCACAGGGCCCAGCCAGGTGCCCATGCCGCAATCCATGGAGGTAGCGACTTCGTTGAGCTTGGCAAAACCGTTGGGGAACCCGACGTGGAAATCCCACAGGCTGTTGAAGTCGTCCCAGCCGTCATCGAGCACGAAGGCATCGAGCTTCACGCCACGTTTCTCGTAGAGCTCTTTCTTGAGCGTGTTGAGGATTCCCATGGAAATCTGTTCGCTGGTGCGCTTGCGGGGGTCGGCAAAGTCATGCACCACTATACCCACTTCGTACCAGTCATTGTAGTGTACCATGGTGCGGTAGGGCACGGGTTTTTCGCGCTCAATATAGCTCAGGAAAGAGCGGCGATGCTGGCCGGGAGCAAACAGACCGATAACGGAGTTCACCTTCCACGGGGTTTCGGGCAGCAGTTTGGTCTTGCGCACCCAGCTGCCGCGCACCATATCCTCGGGCACGGCGGCAGACTCCTCCTCGGGGTTACCCATGGCGAGGGAGAGCGATATGCGGCCGCTGCTGGTCACGGGCTCAGTCTTCTTCTCCACCCAATAGCGCAGGTGGTAAGTGCCGGCCACCGGTACAATCATGTGGTACTCGGCGCCCTCGGACTTGTGGCCGGTGTAGCCGGGGTGTACGTCCTCGGCAATCACCTGACCGGCGGTTGTCACCAGCTGTACAGCCACGATGTTCAGGCGGTTGTTGCCGCGCTCTTACTCAAAGTCCACCACCAGTTCGCCGGGTTCCTCGAAGTTGACCGGTCCCTCTGCCACCAGCAGGTCGCGCAGTGTGGGGCCATTCTTGGCGTCGAACTTATTGCCGTATACAGGCACAAAACTCTCGGGCACATTGAACACGTTGCCGAACATCTGCGGGGTCCACGACTCGGCGCTCCAGGTGTCCTCCTGAGTGCCGCCATGCTGACCTACAGACATGACCGACATCGGGGTTTCCAGTCCCATGAAGAGCTTGTCTGTCACGACCACGGTACCGTTGGTCGTGTTGCCGGAGATGGAGGGTATGCCGCCCTCAGCTGTGGGGATAACCTGCAGCGGGGTGATGGTATTGAAGAACACCGGCTTGCCTGCGGACTTAATGGTGTACTCCTGGCGCAGGTAGTGAGAACCATCGCGCAGCACGGCACGCCACTCGACGGAGAATGAACCATCGGGAGCGGTGAAGGTGGTGCTGATGGCCTTGCCCGGCAGCTGTTCCGAAATAGTCAGCGACCCGGTATCGGGTGTCAGGTCAACAATCTGCGGGGCATCGGCCACCATGTCGGTGGAGCTCAGCTTGCTCTTGTCGGCCAGAGTTATCTCGAACACCGGGGCACCCCCGCTCACCAGCAGGGTGCCATCGGCTGCCTTGAATCCCCCGAACGTCACACCGCCATCCTTCCACGTGAAGTCGGCGCTCAGCAGGTCATTGCTCACGGTATAGGTGGCGCCTTTTACCGCTGCCCCTGCCGTGCCCGGATTGTCCCCCGGGTATTCCACAGCTGCTGTGCTCACACTTGCTGCAGCTGCCAGCATGGTCAAAAGAAATGTACTCTTACGCATAACATAATCTACGCATTTTGCGTATCTCTCTATACTCTACCATATTCATCCCCCCATGGCAAGCTCGGAATGAATGTTCATTTTGAAAATCGCATTTTAAATGCAGCAAACCACATATGCAATGCCGGAGCTAAAGAAAAAGCCGCCTTCTTGGCGGCTGAGCCTTTAGCCGTAGGCTTCTCTTGTTAAGACGAAACTCAGTTCGGATATTTCTCCATATCGAGCGGTCAGAACCTCGTGTATCATTGTTTCGCTTATCGCGATTCTGTTGCCTTTATGTGCTCGCTTACTTGGATTGTTCTCTGTCGTACATGTTGAACCAAATGGGCAAACGGAGTCGAATCGATGTCATATTGAGCAGCATTTAGTTCCATCAAGTCCAGGGCCTTCAGGACACTTTGGGTGGTACTCATGAGCATCTTAAGCACGGCCTTATGAGGCAGGTTCAGCGAATCGGCAAACAGACACCACCTTCTGTGCGAGAGGTAGAAGGATTGGCTTTTTCCTCCCAGTCGCATAGCTATTCTGCGAGATAACCTGTTACCATAGTATGTGGTCGTAAACAAATCGTAGAATGGAGCAAGCTTTACCCCTTTGCCTTCACGCAGCATGGAAAGATTCTTGGCATGAGCATCATTGTTGCCTATACAAACATTGAATATTGCCCATTTTACCAGTAGAGCCAAATCCACAGCCGGTTGCATGGAGTGACGCCTGATGAGCCTGGCGCAATCTGCAAAAGATGGCCCACCATCACGTTCGTATTTAATTTCTGAAAGCAATGCTGACATCTGGCAGAAATCTTCCTGATGAATACGCTCGGGATGAAAGTCATCGGCTTGTCGGTCGTATCGTTCAATATGTAGTACACTGGTTCCATCCACCCGAAGAATGGAACTTTTAACGACCGGTAGTCCGATTTCTCTGCCCAGTTCCAAACAAAAATGCTCGTTTTCAACAGTGTGGGCAAAACCCGGTATAGGCAATTTCAAAATGCAATTACTGGAAGCTCCCTGTATAGGGAGATAATAGATTCCATTTTTGTGAAACAGCGGTAACTTGTTTTGAGCTCCTGCCAGAGAGAGACTTGTTCTCCTTTCGCTCGACCCCATCGGGTATAACGGCAATTCATGGAGCAGTTGGTTCAGCCTATCCTTCGTCAGCTCTTCATACGAGCCGTTGTTGCCCGGACCTCCTATACTGAAAGCCCCGGCACAATCTCGCCCTATGTGTCGCAACAATCCGAACACATTGGTCTCATCTGTGCCAATTCTGCGAGCTAATGTGCGACGTATAAGCCCCTCCGGTAAGATGTTTTCAAAAAACGTTCTTACCTCCGGCCCATTATGCTTCTGTTGAATGCGAGGTAATGTTACAGATATATCGAAGCCGAAGCGCTGCCAGCTCTCGCTGTACTCCAATTCCGGGAACCCGTGAGAATCAAAACTTACGTTAGCAACAAGTTTTGACTCATAGTATATGGGGAGCGTATTCATGATTCACTTTCCTCTCTACCTCTTATATCCACAGTTAATCCCAGAAGCGACAGTAGCCGGAGAATAATAGCAACACTAACACCTCGTTTCCCTCGTTCCAGCTCGCCCAGTAAACGTGGACTACATGGCACCATCATCGAGAGCTCCGCGATAGTTAGCCCTTGCTTCCTGCGCCGCTCCCGAATGATAACTCCTAATTCTGATTCAGTTGTAATATTCATATTCCCTTTTGGGATTATTATAGGCAATTTGGACTAAAATGCAAGATTATATTCCCAATTGGGAAGATTTTATCCCCAAAAACACCGTAAATATACAAATATTCCCAAAAGGGAATAAAAGCATGTGAATAGAAAAAACAAAACGCAAGAGAGCGGGTCATGCTTCTTGCGTTTTGTTTATAAGGGCTCCTCACCGACTCATTTCTGATCAGGCAGCCCCGATTATGATGTCAACTTATCGAGTTTCTTCTCATCCGGCTTTTCCCAAGGAAGCTCTGATTTTCCAAAGTTCCCATAGTTTGTACTGTTCGAGAATATCGGATTCTTAAGTCCCCGAGCTTCAATAATATCAACGGGCTTGCATGAGAACGCTTCCTTTATTTGCTCTGCTAATTCGTACCCGGACGTGATAGATATGAAAGAAGCATGTAAGTGTCCATACTTGATGGCACTTATCAAAAGGCAAAAAAAGTCCCGCCCATCGGTGCAGAACCTAGGGCGGGTGCGCAATGCGGGGCTTGGTTATCCCACTTGAAATTCTTGCGTCTTACTTGCGACGACGACGAGCGGCAAGACCGGC
>JAFURE010000100.1 GCA_017471985.1 Akkermansia sp.
TAAACCGCTGTGCTAACTCTCTTATCTATCATCGCTCGGAGCACTCATGAGTATCCCATTTTTCAGTAAACTGCGTAACAAGAAAGCCCACGTGAAGCTCGTACAACAGGAGCTTCAGAAGGTGCGTGACGAGATTGCGCGGCAGACAGAGGAGTTTGAACCCTATGTTCGCGACTACATGCGTCAGGTGTGCAAGGGGCAGGGTAAGATGCTGCGCCCCGGTCTGGTGCTGCTTACGGCGGCTGCTACCGGCGGCATTAAGAAGGAGCACATTACCTTTGCCGCGCTGCTGGAGATGATTCACATGGCCTCCCTCATACACGACGATGTGCTCGACAAGGCCGACACGCGCCGTGATCAGCCCACACCCAATGCACTGTGGGGCAATGAGCTGGCTGTGCTGCTGGGCGATACCATGCTGGCTCAGGCCATCGTGATGGGGGCAGAAATCGGTGGCAGCAAGTTCTGCCGCAAGATGGCTATCGCCATGCGTGACCTCTGCCAGGGCGAGGTCGAGCAGTCCACCCGACTGTGGGATGCCGACATGAGCCGTGCCGATTACTACGAGCTGATTCGCAAGAAGACCGCCACGCTCTTTGCCGTTGCCATGAGTGGTGCCGCCTATCTGCAGGAGCTTGATGATGAGATGATTGAACACCTCAACCGCATGGGTACTCTGTTGGGGATTTCGTACCAGATTTACGATGACTGTCTGGACCTCACCGGTACCGATGAGAGCGCCGGCAAGACCCTGGGAACAGACGCCGAGAAGGGTAAGCTCACCCTGCCGGTATTCTTCCTGATGGAGAGCAGCTGCGAGGATGTAGCCGAGCAGGTGCGCCGCGCTGTGGAGCGCCATGAGGAGATTGATTACAGCAGCCTGAGGCACACCGATGCTTTCCTCGAGGCGATTCGCCTTTCGGTGGATGAAGGTCTGGCCCGCAATGAGGAGGCTCGCGAGGTGCTGTGGCTGCTGCCCGATACCCCCGCACGCAAGGCGCTGGCCGAGATGACGTACCGGCTGGATGACATGCTGCGCGATTGCTGCAACGCCTGATACGGAATGGCAGATATGATAAGGCCGGAGAAAATGGTACCCGCTCAGAGCGGTCTGGCTGCCACGGTGTGGGCGGAGGTTTGTGCCGCGGCAGAGTTTGCAGCTGAGCACGAACCCAAGCTGCTGGGTATGCTCGATGACGTGGTGCTCAGCCGCACATCGCTGGGGAATGCCGTTGCGGTACGACTGGCCCGCAAACTTTCCCGCCGCGACATGAACCGCGACGAGCTCGAGCCGCTTATTCGCACGCTGCTGAAGTCCAATCCTGTGGTGGTGGATTGCATGGCTGCTGACCTGCGCGCCGTTGTGGAGCGAGATGCTGCCTGTCACAGCGTGCTGGAGCCGCTGCTATTCTTCAAGGGCTTTCATGCTCTGGCAACCTACCGCGTAGCACATGTGCTGTGGCAGGAGGGGCGCCACCTGCTGGCTCTGCTGTTCCAGAGTGTGGGCAGCGAGGTGTTCGGGGTGGATATTCACCCTGCCGCGCAGATTGGCTGCGGTATACTGCTTGACCACGGCACCGGCTTTGTGGTGGGCGAGACGGCCATTATCGAGAACAATGTTTCCATGCTGCACGAGGTGACCCTCGGCGGTACCGGCAAGGAGAAGGGCGGTGCCCGTCACCCGGTGGTGCGCAGCGGCGTGCTGATTGGTGCCGGTGCCAAGGTGCTCGGCCGTGTGGAAATCGGCGAGTGTGCCAAGATTGCCGCTTCATCTGTCGTGCTGGCCGATGTAGCCGCTCACACAACGGTGGCCGGTGTGCCTGCCGTGCAGGTGGCGGTGAATGCCGACCTCTGCGAACCGGCCCTCGGCATGAAACAGTGTATTGACGGCGAAGTATGATTACCGAAATTGACATCCACCTGCCCCTGCGAAAGGCCATGAAAGAGCAGGCCCGCCGCAAGGCTGTGGCTCAGCAGCTCGGTATTTCCCCACACAGGGTGCTCTCCATGCGCCTGCTCAAGGACAGCATCGACGCCCGCCGCCGCCCTATCTGCAAACAATTGCGCCTGCTGGTGGGGGTGGATGAACAGTTGCCGCCCTACGAACTGCCGCAGCGTTACTATGCGCCTGTGGCTGCCGGTGCCCGTACGGTTATTGTGGTGGGCAGTGGCCCGGGTGGGTTGTTTGCGGCTCTGCGCTCGCTGGAGCTGGGTCTGCGCCCCATTGTGCTGGAGCGCGGTAAGGACGTCTTTGCCCGCAGTCTGGATTTGCAGCCCCTGCATAGTGGTGATTACGTGATTGAGGAATCCAATTACTGTTTCGGTGAGGGCGGAGCAGGGACTTTCTCTGACGGTAAGCTCTTTACCCGTGCCACAAAGCGCGGCCCCGTTATGGAGGTATACGAGACCTTCGTGGCGCACGGCGCCTCGCCCGATATCCTGACGGATGCCCAGCCGCACCTTGGCTCCGACAAGTTGCCCGATATCATAAAGGCCATGCGGCAGAGTATCATTGCCGCCGGTGGCGAGGTGCACTTCAGCACCCGCGTGAATGGCCTGCTGCGCTCGGCAGATGGCAAGCGCCTGCGCGGCGTCACGACATCCGACGGTCGCGAGTGGGTGGCAGATGCCGTCATTCTGGCCACCGGTCACAGCGCGCGCGATGTTTACCGCATGCTGCATGCCGAGGGGCTCACGCTGGAGCAGAAGACCTTTGCCGTGGGGGTGCGTATTGAGCACCCGCAGGCTCTCATCGACTCTGCTCAGTACCACCTGCGCCCCGGTGAATCCCGCCCCGAGGGGCTGTCGGCCGCCCGCTATACGCTGGCAACCAATATAGAGGATAGGGGTGTACACTCCTTCTGTATGTGCCCCGGCGGTCATATTGTACCCGCGGCTACTGCCAACGATGAGGTGGTGGTCAATGGTATGTCGCTCTCCGCGCGCGATTCGTACTGGGCTAACTCCGGATTCGTGGTTACGGTTAAGCCTGAGGATACCGCCGCCTGCGCTGCCGAGCATGGTGTGCTGGCCGGTCTGGCCTGGCAGAAACAGCTCGAAATCGCGACCTCGCAGGCCGGTGGCGGTCGCCAGAAGGCCCCCGCTCAGCGTGCCGTGGATTTCCTGGCCGGGCGTGTGAGCGCTGCGCTGCCCAAGAGCAGTTATGAACCCGGTCTGACCCCCTGGGACTTGAATGCTCTGTTGCCCGACTTTGTGAGCCGCCGCATGAAGGACGGCCTGCTTTTCTTCAACCGCAAGCTGCGCGGTTTTGCCGGGGAGGATGCTCTGCTCATCGGCAGCGAGACCCGCACCAGCTCCCCCCTGCGCATTCCCCGCGACCCCGCCACCCTGCAGCACGTTGACTTGCCCGGGCTCTTCCCCTGCGGAGAGGGTGCAGGCTACGCCGGCGGTATCGTATCTGCCGCGCTCGATGGTCGCCGCTGTGCCGAGGCTGTGGCTGCCATGAGCTGAGGGTAAACCATATTGAGCTGCAAAATAAGTAACTATTTTCCTGTAATAGGCAGTTTTAGCTTGAAAAACGGCCGTTGTTATGCTATAGGAGAAGTTGCTATGAAGAAGATTCTTTCTCTTGTGACAATGCTTGGTATGCTCAGCGGTGTAGCCGCTGCAGCTCCGTATGTACTGCCGTCTAATCAGCCCGGTGCTCTCACCCCCTACGATGTGCAGCCCGTGTACTCTGTAGAGGGGCTGTATGCCATCGCAGATGACTCCGACGATCCCAACACTGCCGGTGTGCGCGTAAACCTGAATCTGTACAACAATGCTGCAGATACCGTACGCCACCAGTTCAAGATGGGTGTAGCCGGTATGTGGGGCAGCGAGGATTATGACTATGGTGCAGACCTCGACATCTGTATGGTACCCGTTACCGCCGGTTACGAGATGAACATTGAGCTGACCGACAGCACTCTGCTTTATCTGGGAGCCCGTGCCGGTTATGCCTGGGGGCGCCTGGAGTCCGGTCCTATCGCCGAGACCACCGGCGGCTTTACCTTCTCTGTTGGCGGTGGCTTTAAGTTCATGTGCTCCGATGCCGTTTACGTAAACGTGGGCTATGAATTCGGCCGTACCTACTTCGACAAGGGCGACATCGACTACATCATGGGCCAGCACATCATCTCCGTGGGTGTGGGCTGCCAGTTCTGATTGAGCAGAACCTGATTTTCATCCCCTGCAAACGCCCCACTCCGGCGTTTGCAGGGGATTTTTGTGTGCTTTTTGAAAAAAATGAAAAAAATGAAAAAAGTTGTTATTGAAAAACATTGATTTTTCAATATTTTTGAAAAATTGTTGCAAAAAAATACAAAATTTTTGAAAAATGAGCTTGACGTGCGGCGATGATTCGTGTATACTCCTCGGCACACCGACACGGTGCAGCCCGAAAGAGCTGAGCGAAACGCTGA
>JAFURE010000101.1 GCA_017471985.1 Akkermansia sp.
CGGGCTAAAGCCCGCGGTGAAGAACCGTGCTATGCACGGTGGTGAAGAATGCGCTGCGCGCATGGTGAAGACCAAGGCTGACGCCTTGGGGATAGGTGGACAAACTCCAATTTTGCTGTCTAAACCTCTAATTGTTCCAACGCGTTGGCTCCTGTCTTTTTGGTTCAACGACCGTGCATTTCTGAGCAACACTCCTCTGTCACCCCGCAAGTCTGCGGGGGTTAGTTATATTTTTCGCCTTTTCCCCGGGTTTCGCCTGCGGCTTCACCCGGCGCTACTGTTCTCTGTCGCCCGCCGGGGCGGGCTCTATGCCAGGCTCGCTACGCTCGCGGGTAATTGCCCGTCAAGCTCCAATTTCCCTGTCTCGGCGTATCGCAGAGAAGCCGGAAGAAAGGAGGGCGTAAGCCCGAACTCGAAGCCCGAAAAATCCAACTTTATAACGTCCTTCAGCAAAAAAAATGCAACATGACTCAATAAACAGCTCCTCCGCGAGCGTCTATTTTTCGGAAATACCGCACATCATGAAAAAAAATGTTGCGGTTTCGTTGCCGGGAGGTATTATCATAAATAAAAGGAGTAACACATGTTGAAGAGAATTTTCAGTCTTATCTGTTTCATGGGGATGGTGGCCTGTTCGCAACCCACGGAGAACTCGGCTGCACTTCCTCTGGGAAGAGCGGACATTCAGCCAACACCGGCACTGCGCGCAGAGCCTTGTGCCGAAACGGACAGCTTTGCGGTGCAGCTCTTTTCAGTTCTCGCTGCGGCACAGCAAGGGAACATCGTGTTCTCCCCTGCCAGTCTGGAGAACGTGTTGCGGCTCCTGCAGCAGGGAGCGCGGGGCTCCTCAGCGGCAGAACTGGCGGCCCTGCCCATGGGTAAGGAGGGAGTTCGCTCGGCCATGAATCCGGCGGAAGCCTCTGCCCTGTTCATATCGGAGCAGCTTACCCTAAAGCCCGGGGTGCAGGCAGATGACGTGCTGAAAGCCCCCTTTGCCACGGCCCCCCATCAGGCGGCAGAGCTCATAAACGATTGGTCAGCTCGCCGTACGCGCGGGTTGATTCCATCCATCGTATCGGCGCAGGACCTGCCACCCACCACCGCTCTGGTAGCAGCCAATGCCATCTACCTGAAAGAAAAATGGCTGCACCCCTTCCCGGTTCGCGACACCCGCGAAAACGCAGTCTTCACGCAGGAGGACGGCAATACCATACGCGTTGCGATGATGCACAGCAAGGCAAAGTACCGTTATGCCGAGGGTGCAAACTGGTGCGCCGTTGCCATTCCCTACAAGACAGAGGGCCGAGCCGGTGAGCCCGGCTATTTCATCGGCATTTTGCCCAAAAACTCCGCCCGAGACTTCGCTCGCAACCTCACACCGCAACAGTACAGCGATATTCGCAAAGCACTGGCCGACAGCACGCCACAAGAGACTATCGTGAATCTTCCCCGCTTTGAATTAAAGCCCTGCACCTTCTCCCTCAAACCGGCACTGCAAGCCTGCGGTCTGACTACCATTTTCTCACAGTCGGCAGATTTCAGCGGTTTTGTCGACCTCCCCCTTTACCTTGACGACGTATTGCAACGCTGCTACTGCAAAGCCGATGAAGAAGGCACAACCGCGGCCGCAGTCACCGTGGCGGTAGTCCAGTGCAAATCCATTCCCGCCGGCCCGCGCCCCAACGTCATCAGCTTCAACAAGCCCTTTATCTGGATTATCGGCGATTTGAATACCCCCGCCGCCCCCTATTTTATGGGAATCACGAACGAACCCTGAGTTCAAGCATTCAACACATGCATAACCATGACATAAAACAAATCCTGCGACAGCGCAGCTCTTTCAAAGGCGGGGGTGCGACCGCTGCTCCCCACATCGCTGCCTGGCTGCCATTAATCATGGCCTTCGTGCTGGAAATCATGTGGGTGGTTGCGCCATTGTCAGCATGGGGATTTTTCAGTCTGCTGGGGTGCATCTTCATGACAGGCCTGAGTCTGATAGTCGGTATCGTCTTACTGATAAAGGGTGAGCACAATCTCCACGCTGCGGGGATATTGCTTGGCACTATTATTCTGTTGCCCTTTCTCACATGGCTGTTATTGGATGTGTTCCAACTTCACTTACACCTGCACTAAACATTTTACGAAAAACAATGATGACCACCACCCTCCGACTCTTCATCGCTGCAGCCCTGTGCCTTACAACGGGAGCATGCGTGAGCGGTCAGGCAGACCGGACAACCTCGCCCATGAAAGGGAAAATTCTTGTGCTGGAACATACTACCCAATCAATGGAATTTCGATTCCCCGATTCAGAACAAGTTTGCCGCAAAAAGCGCCGCCTGCGCTTTACCGACGAATTAACTGAGCATGAGAAGGTTTACCCGGTTGCTTCAACGGAAATCAGCTACAATTATACGCCTGAAACACGTGAGTTCTACGAGGAATCCCGCGTCACGCATCCCACATTGCCGGTGAGAGATGGCTACGGCTATTCCCGGTGGAGGTTGGATTTTGCCACAGCCAACACCGGCACAGCCACTCTCATAGACAAACACCCATTCTGCCTGAGGGAATACCGGATTGGAACCAGCGTTCCTTTCCACCTCAAACCCTGCCCTCAGTTCATCATGCAGGGAGATGATGCCAAGAAAAATGAAGCATGGTTAAAAGAGCTTCTCTACGAACATCTGAATTCCATCCCCTCTCTGAAAGAAGAAAACAAGGTCCGCCTGCACCAATGGGATAGCATGTTCCTGATCGTGGAGTTCATACCGATGCAGGAATCAACTCCTGCCCACTTCCTCGTTTTTACAGCCTCCCCATGGGGAACACACCATATCAGCTGCATTTTACAACTGCCATCCGCACAGCAAGACAAACTCAAAGCAGATTTAACCCTCGATAACAGATTGAAAATAAATCACCGTGGCATCGACTACGTTTTACCCCTTTACCCAATGAAGACGTACTCTTCAAGTGGGGATATTCCCGCATGGCGCATTGTGCAGGGGAAGGCAGTAAAAATAAGCTCCGTTCATTAAGCCTTCCGTTCCGGTTGTAACGAATTCTCCAATCCATGAACCCCGATTTTTCGACACGCTCCTGTTACTTACTCTCAGCCCTGGGAATAATATGCAGCATGGGCTTAGGACTTTGCCTATACTGCATAGCCGAGCTGCCGGAGGGCATGTATGAAAGCAATTCCCCCATGGTGGGAATTGCACCATTCCTGAATGTGGCGTTCATTTTCGTTTTTGCGTGGTTGAGTTATGCCTTCATCGCGGCGGCCTGCTCCTGCAAACGCGAATCTGAGGGGCGAGCCCCCCTGCACCGGTTTCGGTCCGCATGCTGGTTTGCATTGGCAGTCAGTATCATAGCCGCGCTCTATTTTGTGTGCATGTTTTATGCCATGCCCACCCCGAAGCCGGAATATATAGGGCTGGTTAAAATAATCCCCTCCGGGCTTGCACCTGAGTGTGTGTTATGTTAATCTGTGTACATGTCTATGAAAGGGGTGAAGCAAAAAGTGCGACAATACTGTGCAGGAGCTGAGAAAAATCACAGCCCGGAAGCGCTGGCGGGAGCTGCCGCATTTTTAGCCAAAATAGAATCCCGGCGGCGGGCATATCGCCCTGACTCTATGGAATTAACGCCTTTGCAGCAACGCCTGGAGCATGAGATAGAGGAGGCCTTTGCCGGGGTGAATTGTCATGGGGAAGCGCGAGTGTTACTTGGCGGCGAAGCCGAGGATGACTATGTGAGCAGGGACATTCAAGCCGCCTTGGCAACGCATGAGGAACGCGATGATTGGCACGCCATTCCGGACGATTTGCTTTTTGCCTGTTCCTATTCATTGATTTATGTCGGTCCGCAGGCGTATCGCTTCCTGCTTCCCCGTTTCATGCTGGGAGCATTGCATGGAGTGGTGGAAATGTACCCGGGTTGCAAACCGAATGACGCGTTTATTCCCCACATGCGTGAGCAGATGCAGTTATTGTCCACTGCTCAGCAACAATGTCTGAGCGATTTTCTGAATCTCGACCGGGTGGATGAGGAGGAGCAGACCTGTTTTGCTCGTAATGTGTTCCTACCCTGGGAACTGGACGAATATGCCACCCATTATGCAGATACGCTGAGTTACAGGGAATACGGTGCAAGGCTGGTAAAGAGCTACTGCGAGCGGGTGGGGTTTGTTCACTCATAAACAGAAAAAAGCCATGAGCATGCGTACCATTATCCCCTTGCTGCTTCTTGCTGCGCCTTCCGTGCAAGCTGACCCGGAATGCGCAGAAACCATTCAAAAGCATCAACAGCTGATGGCCATCTACCGGAATGTTCCGGAATTACAATCTCTGTCCCGGGGCTCTGCCTTTACGCCCTGCGATTGCCGGGAAATTGCCCCGGGCTACTATCTGGTTTACTCAGATATCGGCTCAGGACTCTTTGTTTACCACTTTGCTCTCGTTAGACATCATCCCGTCGACAATTCGTGGAAGCTGATAGACAAAAACATCATATCCTCCTCAACGCCAATACAATATATCCACCACACCATAAAAGAAAATCAGTATCAGATAGAAATACTGTTTTCTTCCGACAAATGGGTAAGTGTTTTTACAGGCTCTCTCTCCGCACCGAAATCAGCCCACCCAGAATCATCATAACCACGCAGAAGGAGACAGATTTTCATGAATACCATCGCCCGCAAAATCTTGGCCACCGCAGCCCTGTTCCTCACGATGGGGCTCAGTTCGTGCCTGTCGCTCAATACACATAGCGGCATAGCTGAATACGCCCGCTGCTTCCCTGCACAATCGCTCGATGCCACGAGCGAAATCCTGCACAGGAACGGGAATTATTACATCAAAGCGGAAATCGTAAACGCCATGATTTCGCGCAGTAAAATTGACGGCACGATTGACTCGGGCGCCTTTGCTGCCCCGGGGCGCAGGAACCGCATTCAAAGCCGGACCGGCTCATACATCTGGTTACCCATTTCATCCCAAATGGCCACCCGCCTGACGACAAAGGGGCAAACAGTTTATATGGCATCTCTGGTGAATGATGTTACAACCCGACTTCGCCACCGAGAGGCAACGCTGCAATCAGACGGAACCGTTATCCCCATCTCAGCGACATTAAAAGATTACCACTACGACGATTCGCTGGTTATCTCACCGGAGTGGCAGGAGAAGCGCAACCGGGCGTGCCGCTCCGACTACTACTCCCCTTTCGGGGAGACAGAGCCCTTGCAAGCCAGCGGCAATTACTGGGCAAGACCTGCGGCCTGCCTGTCTGCCGTTGTCATTGACCTGCCCTGCACCGTTGTATTGTCAGCCTCCGCTCCCGTTATACTCATTGGCTTTGTCCTGTGTGGGTACGACCTTCCTTAATCAGCACCAAGCATCCACCAAAGCCGAGTCTATAGCAAATCACATGATAGATTGAGTTCCCGGCCACAGATTTCATGTCACCTTTTTACCTCAGCGATTCTCACCAGGATGTCACCCACCCGGAAAGCCGGGAGCAAATGAATGTTTGCTTGCAAAATCACGACGGCCTGATATAATCCCCACAGTAAGAAATCCAACCTTTCCCATACTATGCCCATAAAACGCCTTGCCCTGCCCTTCATGATTGGCGCCGCAGTCAGCGCTGCCGCACAAACGGCTGCGGATTTCCGCCTGCACGAACTCATTTCACGCCCCCTGAGAGGAGGGCCAAAAGCGATTCCCGCCTATGTCAGCGACATTCGTGCCACGGTGAAGGATGGTGCAGACCCGAACCTTGCCCTGAATGGCAAGACACCCATGGACTTGGCAGATGAAATATCCTGGGACTGGCAACAGGCCAATGCTCGCCTGGAGCTGACCCTTGCCGGCGCCAAGGCGAGCCCGGAGCAAGCTCAGCACATGCTGATGTTTGCCGTTGTTTATGGCTACCCCCCATTTGTGAAGCAGGCTCTTGCCTGCGGAGCGAAGCCGGATGCCTTCATTGAAGGGGAATCCGATATTTATTGGCACTGCTGCGGTTACAGCTACCTCTACACCCTCTTACGCGGCTTTGAATGCCACTACGACGGCGAACCGACAGAATGCCTGCGACAGATGCTCAATGCCGGAGCAAACCCGAACATCCGGAATCGGAAGGATGGTATGGTTCCGCTGCTCTGCTACAGATGCACCCCGGAGCAAGTAGCCCTGCTCCTGGCACATGGGGCGGATGCCAACGCTACGGATGCCGAGGGGCGCAATGTGCTCATGCTGAGATTCCGATATCAATTCCCGCATCGTTGCGAGGAGCTGATTTCCATCCTGACCGCTGCAGGACTGAACCTCAACCACCGCGATTCCCAAGGCCGCACCGTCATGGATTATGCCCGGGCTATCCAAAACGCCGCGCTCCAAAGTAAGAGCGAACACCCGGATACCCTAAAACGCAATGCGGCCATCATAGCACAATTACGCGCACTCGGAGCCAAAACCGCTGCCGAGCTTCAGTAATCCCGGCAATGTGCGACCTATAGCCACTCCACACTTGCCAGCTTCGAAAAACTGCTAAAATGTAGCGTATCCATGAACCACAAGGAACAAGAGTCTATAAACCTTCGGGAACCCATATCGGGTTGGCAAAAAATGCTTCTCACCCTTTTCTCTGTGGCGGGGCTGTTTTTAATGGTCGCCCTCTGTAAAGGCGCAAACGAAGACACACATCATATTGCAATCCTGGTGGGGCTTGTGGTTACAGCGATACCAACTTTCGCCTGCTCGATAGCACTTCTGTATTTCTGGCGTGGCAAAAAATATCTGGTATTCCAAGGCAGGTCTATGGTGATACATCGGGAACTTCTGGGATTCAGGCATACCCGATGCGTGGTTCCGGGGCGTAACAGCCGACTTGTCATGCGCCGGGTAACATCGGCAGATCACCATGACGGCGGTAGTTTTACCTATCTGGAGCTTCATCTGACAGACGCTTATGGGCACAGCCACCGCTTGCTTCAGTTTTCCCCCTCTCAAAGAGAGCGAATGTTAGCTATTGGCCGGGAAATCTGCCAACACTTCCCCGAGCTACAGTCGGTGCAGGAAGAGTAAATCCCAATGAAAACCTCCGTATAATGAAAACCTCCATCCACAGCATCCTCACCATCACCGCCCTTAGCCTTGCGGCGGGAGTATGCTCGTGCCAACAAACAGTCGATAACACGATTTCGGGCACATCTGCGGTCGATGTCTATTTTCGTTCCGACGAGGGCGATGACGATGGCTCATACTCGTGGTTTCTGGGGCGATATGACGGGCCGCTGCATTATCTGGGCACACTTCAGCAGGACGATTTGAGCCAATTAGCTACAGGCCCCGAAAGTCCGGATGATGATTTACCCGACATGGATTGTTATGTGCATATTGAGTTTCACACAACAGGAGGAGTCATACCCGGCCAATTTTGTTGGTTGCGCGATAATGGAAATATCTTTACAGAAAAATACGGGTGGGTTCATTGCCCTGCTCTGTGGAACAAAGTTTATGCATTGATGAATTCCAAATATTCCGCCCATCAACGCCTGTGAATCAACAAAAATCCCTGCTATACTCAATAAAAAAGCCCGCAGGTGACGTCTATTTATCAGAAACACAGGAGCAACCTCATGGCAACAAAACAGACAGACATTGATAAAACAGTACAGCAGAATGGTTGTCTTAGCTTTATGAAGCAGGCGACGGCGCTGGTTCTTGCCCTTGCTGCGTTAGCAGGCATTTTCGTTGCCGGCACGATGTATTCGGTTGTTGCTCAATCCCTGAGCAGCGAGCCCGTGTACGAAGCAACACCGGAGCAGGTGAACCCGGCGCTGGAGGGCAAGTTGGTCAAGTTGCGCGTCACCGAACTGGTTGCGGAGGGCGGCCCGCTTACGGATGAAACATTTGGGCTGCGTATGGAAAACACCATCGCCCTGAAGCGTTTTTACCGAACGGAATGCTCAAATGGGCGGTTTCACGTGATTTATAATGAACTGCATGGTATTCGAAAGGCTTTAATTCTTGCCCCTGACGTGAAAGCAGGCGCCTACTCGCTCCGCGCTCGGGAAAGTTTCTGGAATGATTTGGGCGGGGAATACCTCAACCCCGATGTGCTGCCCCTCCCGGCTGCATGGACGGGGCGCGTGGTATCCCGCACGAAGCATGGTATCACCCTGCGCACAGATGATACCTCCAACCTTGCCGTACCAAACGTAGATTTCGAATATATCCGAATTCCGTCACCCCGGCGCGGGGTGCTCCACATGGTAGGCCGCCAGCAGGGCAACGTGCTGGATCTCACCGGTGAAGGCTGCGGGCTTATTCGCGGGGAGCAGGAGTACCAGAAAACGACACGGATACACTCTCTGCCTGTGGTACCAACTGGGGAATACTGCTTATGGGTGCTCGGTTTAACGGGAGCGATAACACTGTGCCTGCTTCCGGGTGTGCTGATGATGCTGAAACAAGGCTGGTTGCGAGCTGTCAGTGTTGCCGCGCTTCTGGGAATACTGCTCATTGCATTGGTGGCCAGTGCTTTTCTGCTACTCCCATACGCGGAGCATAACTGGCTGACCTGGCTATATACCTTGCTTCCCGGTCTGATTGCCCTCGTTCTGCTCCGGTTCGCGTACCGAAAATAACACTGCAATTTGCATTGAAATACATCCATAAGATGCCCACCATCCGCAAAATCCTGACCGCCGCAGCCCTGAGCCTTACAGCGATGGCAAGCGTAAGCTGCACTCAGTTTTGCGCCCGATTTGTCGATATGGGGCAAGTAAGTACCGGCATTCAAATCACAGGGCCCAAAGAAGTGTACCGAGTAGAAAACCGCCTCTTCATTCGGGGAGTAAAGGCCGAATTTGAGTACAGGCACGATTGGATTTGGAAAGAGCTCAAAACTAACGGCGGTGAATACTCGCGTATTCCGGGCTCAGAGATTGGCAGTCTGTACCACGAAATTTCACAGAACTCTGACAGCAAGCAACAACGCTATTATCTGAAGAGCAATGGAGAATGGCTGACAGAATTACCCGGAAAGCCATCCGGAAAATTCATCACATTCAGCAACACCATGCCCCGCGGCGTTTACAAGGTGGATACCGAAACCACCGCGCATGCCCTGTATGCCTACCCGCTCGCAGCAGCGGCACTTGTCACGGTGGATGTACCGTCTGCGCTCATTTATACAGCTTGGAGCATACTCATGATTCCCTATATAATAATGAAATAAGACTACTTTTGGGATAAAAAAAATACAACAAATCCGCTCCATACTCAATAAATAGGACCGTGACCAACGTCTATATAGTGTAAAATAAGCAGGGAGAAATACCGATGATACTACTTAACAATATTTTTACCAAAGCTCTTGCCGCTCTGGCCTGGGCTCCGTTGTCTTGCCTGATTGCAGCAGCTGATGTTCAGGATGTCCATTGCATTACCGGGGCATGGTCAGGCAGAACTCCCTTGTGGCAAGCCTGTTTTGATGGCAAGCCCGATGAAGTGCGCCGTTTGATGGCTGCCGGTGCCGACCCGGAAAAAGTATACATCAGCCGCAGGGGGATAGAATCGGCTCTCATGGTGGCGCAGTCGGTGGAGGTCGCGCGTGTTCTGGTGGAATACGGGGCGAATGTCAACTTTGTGGGTGAAGAGGGTAAAACCCCGTTGATGGGTTCTTTGCTCCACCGACCGGATGCGGTGAAGTACCTGTTGGAGCTTGGTGCCAATCCTAACGCACGTGACCACAAGGGCAACACGCCCCTGCACCATTGTACTTACAATGCCGAATCCGCGCGTCTGCTGATTGAAGCAGGAGCGGATGTCAATGCCCGCAATGAAGCCGGCGATACGCCGCTGATGGTTCAGAGCGGCGTGGGCCTTGGTGGTGAGGAAACCGGACGCAGCGAGCCGGTAGTAAGACTGCTGCTCAAGCACGGGGCTGACCTGAATATCCGCAATAAAGCCGGATTGAATGCGCTGGATTTGGCCATGACACTGCTCGATAGCTGGTACGACAGCAACCCGGTGTTGCCCCTGTTACAGCGGGAGGGGCAGACGGCTTCGCTCCATGCACAATTGGTCGGAGCAGCCGCAGCAGGCAAGGTGGGAATCTGCAAGAGCCTGCTGAAACAAGGAGCAGACCCGAATGCTCTCGGCCCCGGAGCCCCGAACGCGCTCGCTGCCTGTATGGGGTCGATATTTGAGCCGGGCGAACACGCTCTTGAACTGACTGAACTACTGCTGGCAGCCGGGGCCAATCCCAATCTGGCTGCCACGAGTATTGCATGCGGCTGTCCGTATGATCGCGACCGCGAGAAGATTCTCGAGCTGCTGTTCCGTCATGGTTATGATTTGGCCATGGTTGATATCGTTGTCTTGCGAAGCGTGATGAACATGGAACAGCAACGGCATGACGGCGCAGTGTCTGATTTTCTGCAGATGCTCCTGGACCATGGCGCAGAACCCGGGGATGATGCCTCGCTTGCCGAAAAGTTGCGCTGTGCCATTGAGAGCGGCCATGCTCCCGACATTTATTATGTGCAGAATTGCGAGTTCTGGATGGACACCCGCTTACCCGGTGACATCCCTGCTCCGTTTGCCGATGGGCGGAATAACAATGCCCCGGCGCTTGTGCTGGCGGCAGCCCTGGGCAGAACGGAGGCCGTTCGCATTCTTCTTGCCATGAAATGTGATGTTTCAGCCCCCGATTCCGCCGGCCGCACAGCGCTGGAATACGCCGCTGCCGCCGGTCACGCAGAAGCCGTCAAGCTGCTGCTGCAAGCCGGCGCGACCCGCATATCTCAGGCGCTGCAACTGGCCGAACAATATGGACAAACCGAAGCTGCGGCGCTGCTGCAGAATGCAGCACAGTAAAATGTTATCGCTTCTCTATCAGGTAAAAACAGGTGCCATTCGCATGCACTTCGATGATGAGGGGCGCGAGGAGTTGTTGCTCAGTCTGAAAATTGCGATAAAAGAGCGTGACCATGATTTCCTGCTTCCGGACACCCCAGAAGAGGGAGATTCCGAGGAGTGGGAAGTGCGCGATTTTATCAACATCATTTGTCTTCCCGATGACAAGGCTCCACTCAGTATCGAAGACGGGGTTGAGCTCAAAGGGGGAGCCATCGCGCTGGCTGCCCTCGCGGAACAGTTGCAGCCACCCGCCTGTAGCGTGACAATCGGTTGAAGCGCTAAGAGATTTTCACCAACCAAGATTTATAAAAAGATGAAACCCATTGCAATCTTACCTATGCTTTTGTTGTCCCTGCTGCCCACAGCAGCTGAGGGAGCAGGCTTCACGATACCTCCGACTGAAGAAATCAACCGTCAGGGAATGTTTGAGCGCACTCCGCTCATGCAGGCCGTGCGCCGAGGAAATGCGGATGAGGTGCGGGCTCTGCTGGCTGCCGGGGCTAATCCCAATATCCCGGAGTGGCATAACAATACCCCCTTAATGCATGCCTGTCAGCATGGATATACGGATATTGTGCGTATGCTGCTGGCCGCTGGAGCCGATGTCAATGCTCGCGATGACGAGGGCTGGACGGCTCTCATGGGGGTATGCGTCTCCCGAAATAATCCGACAACAGAGATTGCGGAAATGCTGCTGGCAGCAGGGGCGGACATTACTCCGGCAGATACGCGATACGGTCATACGGCGCTTGTATACGCTGCCAAATCGAGCAAAGCCGAACATGTGGCCTTGCTGTTGAAATCCGGGGCGGACGCTACAGCTCGTACCGGGCGGCATGCTTATATGGGCACTGTGCTGATAAGTGCAGTGCAATGCAAAGCCTCCCCGGAGGTGCTGCGTTTACTCATAGCAGCCGGGGCGGATGTGAATAAAGGTCTGGATGTCCCCGGCGATACGGGAACACCTCTGAGTGAAGCGGTATGGACACGCGATACAGACAGCGTACGTACCCTGCTGGAAGCCGGGGCGAACGCAAACCCGCCGGGAGATTCCTATCTCCCTCTGGCGACAGCAAGGGGCGATGCCCGGGTGTTGCAAATGCTGCTGGCCGCCGGGGCGGATGTGAACACCCCCAATCAAGAGGGCCATTACGCGCTGAGGAGTGCCGCGGCTCTGGGAAATGCGGACCATGTACGAATACTGCTGGAAGCCGGGGCGGATGTGAATGCCGTAGATGGCAATGGTGACACGGCATTACTCCATGCAGCACGGACAAAGAATCCGGAATCCCTGAAGATTTTGCTCGCTGCCGGAGCACAGGTGAACCTCACCAACAAGAAGGGAGAAACAGCCCTGATGTGGGCAGCTTTCGTCGGAAATGTGCCGCATGTAGCAGCCCTTCTGGCTGCCGGGGCTGACAAAACTCTCAGAAATGCAGATGGCCTGACTGCTGCGGAGATTATCACGCACATAACCATCAGTCGCCATTGGTCCGCCATGGAATATCCTCTGGGGCAGGAGATGGCCTATACCGCTATTTATGGACATCTCAATGCCATTCCCTCTGCGGAACTTACCCCCTTGATGCAAGCGGTTCTGATGCGCAATCCTGAGGATGTTTCTGCCTTGCTGGCAGACGGCGCGGATGTGAACGCGGCTTCCGCACTCGGGCGCACGGCGTTGATGATGGCGGCCGACACACACCAATCGGAAATGGTGGAGCTGTTATTGTCCGCCGGGGCAGATGTGCACGCGCGGGATTTGCAGGGAAACACGGCCCTGATTCTCGCTCAGTTGGAGCAGCGCGGTTTCCTGAATTGCTATAGCTGGGAGCGCGTGCCCCAAAATGCCATGACTCGCTGCACGCAACTGTTGCTGGCCTCCGGGGCAGATGCAAGGGCTTGCAATCGGGCCGGGCAGAATGCACTCATGACTGCATGCTACAGGCGCGGCTTCTCCGCAGATGCCGAAGCCGCTTTCCGCCTGCTCATAGCCGCCGGGGCCGATATCAACAGCCGCGACAATGAAGGGCGCACCCCAATCATGTATTCGCTCATGCTGCAGGACCACGGCTGGATGGTGCCTGTACTCACCTCCCTTGGTGCCGATATCAACGCCCGTGACAACGCCGGGCGCACCCCGCTTATGTACGCCGTGCAAGGCTATATCGCCGATGTCGCCTGGCAACACCTGATGGCCGCTAAACCGGACATCCATGCCCGCGATAACTCCGGCAAACAGGCATTAGATTACACCAAGCCGTCAAGCAACAATCACAAGAGGCTCCTTGAACTGGAGGCCCAGTAAAAAGAGTCTCCGATAACGCATAAAAAGCCACACAGTCTTCGATAAATCTACGCACAAAACACCACCCGCAACCACATGCCCCGCCCCCGGCAGACCAAGGGCGCCGCTTCGAGCAAATCCTACCCTTGCTGCCCGTTTTTTGCGCCATCGGCAACAAAAATGAAGGAAACGCTCAACAAAATACCCGCCGCGAGCGTCTATTTATTAGAAAAAGCGCACCATCTGCCATTTTTGTTGCGTTTTCGCGACGAGATGAGTCAATAATACTCAAGGGGGGAAATGTTTATCTGATTAATTTACTATGATGCCAACGCTCAGAACGTATTTGTATTCACTTTTAAGTGTATCCTTGTGGGTTGTTTTATTATATCTTCCCTGTGTATATTTCTCTCCAAGGGGGCATCACCTTGGTGACTGGATAATATGGCCATTTATATGTTGTGCCGTTCTTATGTTATCTTTCTTGATGACATGGGCTTACAAACTGGTTACTCTTATAAAAAAATTATCCTCTTTGAAGAGAGATATCATATTTATTCTTGGTATTTCATATTTTTATCTTCCGATTTCCATATTTACAATGTATAAAGAAGAGATGGCCTCTTCGATATTTTCTATGGAAATGTTGCATATTTTGTTTAATATCAAACTTTATCTTCTTGGTATTGCCGTGGTGCCGGTGCCTTTGCTCTTTGTTTATCTGCTGCGCCGTGCAGAAAGAAAAAACATTTCAGCCTAAGGCATAAAGCAATATAAGCAACAAAATGCAGGAAACGCTCAACAAAATGCCATCCACGCTTGAACAGAGGGACGGGAATTGATATAATACACGTAACAGGTACACGCTTAGTTATGACCAAGTTCCAATTCTCCAGAATCCTAGCCAACACAGCCCTGTGCCTTGCGGCGGTGGGGGTGAGCTCGTGCGTCTGCAATCCCGGGCAAAACAATGCTCCCGTTGCTCTTTCGTCCTCAGCTAAAGAGGACTCTGCTCATGCCTTTTGTTGCGCTACAAGTGTAGATGAACAAAAACACATTTACACCTTCAAATTCGTCTTGTGCGATGGCAATACTCCAATAGGTACTCTCACTCTCCCGCTACAGGAAATAGTAGATAATGAGAGATTGAGCGGTATTTCCGTATTGTCGCCCACGCTCATGCTTGAAAGGAAATACGACAACCTTCGATTTGTTTATGCGGCACACGAAATCGCCATAAATAGAAACAGCACATACCGAGGCGATATCGACATTTGTTTCAAAATCCTCCCCACGGTGGAAAATGGCGGAACTATCACACATTGCTTTGGTTTTGTATATAAGAAGGGAGAAGACGGGCAAGTACTGATGAAAACGGCGGCAGATAATGTGCCGTTTGATGTCCCGGAAAACGTCCTTGGTGTGGAAGATAGTATATGGACAAAAGAAGTCTCTCTTCAATTCTGCAGCTTCGAAAAATAATGTTAATCAAGCCCCTCATCCCCCGAATCCTCGCCACCACAGCCCTGTGCCTTGCGGCGGTGGGGCTGAGCTCGTGTATTTCACGTCTGCACAGGGAAGCGTACGAGTTTCCTCGCAGTTATGAAGGAGTATGGTTAGAGAATAATAGCGTTTCCCAAGATGGCAGTGCCGCAAACATGAAGTTGACTAAACGCCTGTATGTGTACGAATGCGACGGGCAATGGTATCTGCCTGTTTCGCGCATTCAATACAAGAAAAGCGTCCGATGGTACCAATGGAAGCCTTATGAAATGGGTGACATTTCATATGAGGATAAACAGCAGTATAATCTTCCCATTTCCGCCGAGTTCGCAGGGATATTGCGCACACCGAGTCGACTTTGCTGGGAACCTCCCTCGTTTGGCAGCCACAAATCAGATCTTGTTCAGTCAACAGAGCTGTTGAAGGCCTTGCCGCCACAAGCAAAACCGTATCCCATTCTCTGCCCGGTATCCGGATTCGATGAGCCCGGCGTCTGCCTGGCGCAAACGGACACTCATGTTGGTCCCTCTGCTATTTTGGCGTATCCGGCAGCCGCACTTCTCTTTGTGGTGGACGTTCCAGTTACCGTTGTGTCCAATGCTGTAGGCTACACGATAGCCGGTATATTTATGCCCTTATATATCCCTCCCAAGTATTCCGCTAAGTCCCCCAAAGGTATAACATCATGCCCACTATCCCCCGAATCCTTGCCACCACAGCCCTGTGCCTTGCGGTAGGGGCATGCGTGAGCTGTTGTTATGCAGCGCCGGAACAAACGGTCGCTCAACAACGCCATGGTAAACCTACTCACGAGGAGGTTCGGCGCAAGCATATAGCGCGAGCTCAAGAACAGCTTGCAAGATGCAGGGAACGGCTGGAAAACATGCAGGCCGAAGTCGAGATATACGGCCCCGGACAGGATTCTCCCCGCTATGCGGTGAAGGCGGAGGATATGCCGCGTCTGCGTTACATCGTCAGTCAGCTTCAGCCCAA
>JAFURE010000102.1 GCA_017471985.1 Akkermansia sp.
CTCCTTCGGAATCGCAACAAATCGGGCATATGCAAAGACGGTGGCAATTCAAGCTTTGGTACCATGCGCTTATTATACCACGCCGAGGTGTCTTTGGAAATTCCGAAATACGTTTACACGCGACTTTTTAGAAGTTCCCAGATATTTACGCCATGTTGCGCATTTGATGTTTGCAATCTGAACAGAAGTATGATAACATGCAGGCACCATCAGGAAAACTTTCTACAGTATCTCAAAACATCATGAAACGTCCCACATTTCTACTCGCCATTCTGGCCTGTGGTGCTTCTCTTCTGAATGCCGCAGATGTATTTGATATCACACTCTCTAACGCGAAACGTTATACCCAGTGTAGAATAGTCTACGAGGCAGGTGGTAACACTAAGTTTACCGGATATGACCGTTCCGGTAAGGAAGTTACTATGGAAGTGAAGACGTCGAGTATCCTTGCGAAGCGCGAAGTTGCTCCCAAGCCGACCCAAACGGACAAACCTGCAGAGCCCGAGGCTACAGACACGCCTGCAGAAACTCCGGCAACCGATACTCCGACTCCTGCGGAGGGAGAATCTGCTACTCCCGCTGACGGTACCGGTGCAGAAGCGCCTGCCACTGAAGGCGAGAAATCTGAAGAACCGGCTCCTGCCGCTCAGCCTCCTGTTACTGAAGATGAAGAAGCCGCAAAGGTAAAGAATATCTCCCTGCGTCTGCGTGAACGGCTGGCTCAGGTAGACAGCGAACTGGCCTCTCTTTCTGCCCCCTCGCGCTCACTCAAGAGTCTCTGCGAGAATCGCAAAAGAACTCTTAACGCAAAACTGGCTGAAATTGACCGCGTGGCTATTCAAGTAGCAGAGCTGCAGACTCAGTACAATAACGTTACCAGCGGAGCCTATGAGTTCACTGTCATTAATTCCAATGATCGCGACAAATATACTCGCGATGGGCAGGCTGCCTATCAGGCTATGCTTATCGACGTAAAGGAATACAAGAACGCCCGCAAGGTAGGTGGTCTTGATAAGTTTGATATTCTTCGCGAGCGCTATCAGGGTATCCCTGAGTACAAAGAAGCTTACCAGTGGTACATGGGCACACTGCGTGACCTCTCCAAGCGATGGAATAACCTCCTCAAGCGAGAAGAAACCAAACGCAGCAAGCTGAATGCCGCAAAGAAGGCCGATATGCAGAAACGCGACCAGCAGGCATACGATAAGCTGGAGGCTCAGTTTGAGAAGAATAACGAGCAGATTGCTCAGGTCTGGTACAACCCCGATAACCGCAACCTTGTGATGCTGAAAGCCGCCACCATCAAGGTAAAGGATGCTCTTCGCCGCAATGAGAACGGACTGAAAGACCCTGCCATCGGCACAGTTCCTGCTCTTATTACAGCCTACTGGGAGGCGAACGATCGTGCTCGCCAGTTCATGATTAACGGCGATTATGAAGGAGCTGAGAAGATTCTGGATGATGATGCCGCCTATCAGACCATCCTTCGCCTGAACCGCAACCTCCTGCCGGATGATTACAAGAACCCCATGCGCGCTCAGCGTCAGGCTCTTACCCAAGAGATTAAGAAGCGTGCACGTGAGCGAGTGAAGCTTGAGCGTGATCTGCAGCGCACTATCTCCCGACTCGAGAGCGCAACTTCTGCAGCCGAGGCTCAGATTAACGCGATGCTTGAGCAGATTGCCCGCGAAAAGGAAGTCGACACTCAGGCCTCTTCCATTGAAATTGAAGAGAAAAAGCCTGAACCGCCCCCTGCTCCGGCCGCAGATGGCGACAAAAATAAAGCCAAGAGCTGAGGATAACAGATAAACCTACAGACACGACCGGGCCGGATTTCCGCCCGGCCGTACTGTATAGCAATAAATATGAAATTTCCAATAGTGTTAACAGTTTGTCCCCTGTTGCTTACTGTGGCTCACGCGGCCATTCCGGCAGGAATAGACAGAGCTTTTTCGGACTTCACCGCTCTTCCTGTAGAATTGTTACCAGTTCTCGAAGGGGTTAAGGACCGGGATAGCGCTGAGAAGGCAACAGAAAAACTTAACAACCTCTTGCCCAAGGTATACGATGCACGTACTGCAATGCAACGCATCACAACTCTCCCCGCGGATGTGAAAGCTGAGGTTATAAATAAGTACGGCAAAGATATGCAGACTAACTGGGGTAAGGTTTATGAACAGATTTTCCGCCTGCAGCAAGTACGCTGTTACAACTCACTTTCATTCTTTAAACAATTCCACGCTTTATGCATGATGCTCGACAAATAAGCGCGATATTACTCCTTGCGACAATAACGTGTTCCTCTGCTCAGGAATTACAACCGGAGCAGCCACCTGTCAGACAACAAGAGCAGCAGGAAAACACTCTCCCTCAGCTATCGTCAGGCGAGTCGCGCATTCGTGCCGGTATCGTACTTCTGGGCGCGCTGCACGACACAATGGCGAGAGTGAGAGACAAGGACAGCGCCGAAGCCGCCGTGCCTGTTATCATGCGACTGGCCCGAGAACTCCCCACATGGGGACAAGGTTTTGCAGCGCTTCCTCCACTGGATGAAGAAACGCAAAGCACGCTGGAGAAACGCTATCTCCCTATCATTAATCAACTCAACGAACGCATACAAATTCAGGCAGACCGTATTGCCGCAGCAGAGTTTTACGGTTCGGAAAACCTCCCTGCCGCCCTGGTCAAACTCGTTAATTCCGTTCAGTAATATGGCAAAGAAATTCAGCGAACACACAGCACGAGCCAATAAACACACATCTCGCCCGGAAAGCAAACAAAACCAGCGCTTCGAAAAAGCGCCCACCCGAAATGTTGTCAAAGCTCTGGATGAAGGTGCTCTGCAAGATATTCTTGAGGCTCAGCCACAAGGACTTTACCTCGTGCTTGATTGCGTACAGGATCCCCATAATCTCGGAGCAATTCTTCGCACTGCCGATGGCGCAGGTGTCGCCGCTGTGATTACACCGAAAGATAAATCCGTAGGAATAACGGAAACTGTTCTTCGTGTTTCTGTTGGCGCAGCGGAAAAAGTCCCCTTCGTACAGGTTACTAATCTGGCTCGGACCATGAAGACCATGAAGGAGGCCGGAATCTGGTTTGTCGGCACATCAGACCACGGTGATCGTGACCTGTATGATATGGACATGAAGGGCGGCATTGCGCTTGTCATGGGAGCTGAAGGAGATGGCATGCGCCGTCTGACAGAGGAAAACTGCGACTTTCTCATTCGTATACCCATGTATGGCAGTGTTCCCTGCCTGAACGTTTCGGTTGCTACCGGTGTGTGCCTATACGAAGCCGTGCGGCAGCGCAACATTCAGCAATAAGCTCATGGAAACCATCAAGAGCATTGAGCCGCCTCCGGGCATGCTGGTGCGGTTTATTTCAGACCTGCACTACGGTCACGAGCGTTGTGAAGCGCCCGCTCCTGCACAATTGGCTGAAATGCTGTTGAGTGATAATGTCGGCATGTTGGTAGTTGTCGGGGATTTGGCAGAAACGCGCCAATGTGCCTGGCAGGAACAGGGCAAAAAGCTGCGAGAGGAACTGCGCAGGGAGTGCCGGAATCGCGGTGTGGAATTGATTGAGATTTCAGGCAATCATGACCCGGATGTCCCCCCCCTGCTCATCAACTTCTGGGGTGGCAAAGTGGTAGCCATGCATGGCCACGCCCTTTACCGCGAAGTTGCGCCCTGGAGCTGGGAATACCTGCGCAACAAACAGAAATGCAAAGCTCTCATTGCAAGCTATCGCGACAGAGAGCATAACTTAGCTGACAGACTTGAGCTATCCAGGGAAATGTGCCAACTCACCACCCCGATATTGCGCCGCGAAGGGATTCGCAATAAATACCTGCGAGGCTTTATGCACTGTTTCTGGCCTCCGCAAAGACCGTTCAACATTGTCTGGAGTTGGTTAACCTGTTCCCACCGTGCAGAACACTTTGCCCGGCGCTATTTTCCGCAGGCCGAGGTACTGATTCTCGGTCATTTTCATCGATTCGGCAATTGGAAACGCAGGAGCCGCCATATTCTGAATACAGGAGCATGGTTCAGGCACGCCACCCCATATCGGGTAGATATGATGGACGCTCGCGTTCTTTCATACGAGAAAATATCGGTTTGACTCCGATAGTTATCACCCCGGGCGGAAAACTCGCTTTTAGCGGCCGCGAACGTGGAATTTACTTGCATGCGCGCGCGTGGTGTGCTAGAATGCGGGTTAGCATGAAAGTTATCACCATCTACGGCAGCAAGAGCGACCTTCCGTTCATGGAACCGGCTCGCACCTATTTTGCAGAGAATAACGTCGAACACGAGGAGGTTATCTATTCCGCGCACCGTGACTTGCCCGCTCTGATTGAATATCTGAAAGGGCTCGAGGAGAGTGGTACGAAGGCTGTACTGCTTTGCGTTGCAGGACTTTCTGCGGCTCTGCCCGGCGTTGTAGTCATGAATACCGAGCTGCCTGTTATCGGTGTGCCCGTTCCCTGTGGTCCGCTGAATGGGGTGGATGCCCTTCTGGCTATTTCTCAGTTACCCGGCGGCGTGCCGGCCACCACAGTGGGGCTCCACAAGAAGACCCCCATCAATGCCGCCATGGCAGCGCACCGTATTATCAATCTTGCCAAGTAACACAAACTCCATGCCCACGATTAGCAAAGAGGAAATAGAGAAGGCATTGGATGCCTGGACAACCCACCTGTTGCAGGCACATGCGACAAGCAAGGGCGGGAATCTCGCAATCGTGGGCATCGTGAGCCATGGCGATGTATTGGCTCGTCGACTTGTGCAAAAACTCAGTGCTGCCGGGTGCCCCGCTCACTACGGAGCTATTGATATTACGCTCTATCGCGACGACCTCAACCTGAGGGGTAACCGCCCCGCACTTCGCAGTTCGCACCTCCCCTTCTCAACAGACGACATGACGCTGATACTGGTTGACGACGTGTTGAGTACAGGGCGCACTGCCCGTGCAGCACTCGAAGTGCTGTGGGAATACGGGCGCCCTGCTCGGGTAGAGCTGCACTGCCTGACTGACCGAGGTGGTCGCCAGTTACCCATTCAGCCTGATTATGTCGCCTTCGACTTATCAACCGTCTCGGAAGGTAAGGTGGTCGTTCACCTACAGGAGATAGATGGAAAAGAGGATATAAGTTACTGATTAGTTTTCATCCGATAACGCAATGAACCCGCGCAAAGATTTAGTTACTATCGATGCTTTGTCGGACGAGGATATCCGCACCATACTGGATAGCACCTCGGCCATGAAGGACATCTTTACCAAAAGTGTGAAAAAAGTACCGGCTCTCAAGGGAAAGTCGGTACTCACTTTATTCTATGAACCGAGCACTCGAACCCGCTCATCATTTGAAGTGGCGGCGCACCGACTTTCGGCAGATGTGACGACCTTCACAGTCTCCACTTCATCGGTCGTTAAGGGCGAGAGCGTGCACGATACCATCGACACGCTCATGAGCATGAAGATGGACTACATTATCGTGCGCCACAAGAACAGCGGCATTCCCGCAGTCATAGCACGCCATTGCAAGGCCTCGGTCATCAATGCCGGTGACGGTGCACACGCCCACCCCAGTCAGGCATTTCTGGATGCCTTCACCATCAAGGAAAAATATGGAGAAATCGCCGGCAAGCGCGTGGTCATCATAGGTGATATCCTTCACAGCCGTGTAGCTCGCTCTACCAGCACAATCCTGCGCAGGCTCGGCGCTGAAGTTGCCTACATGGGCCCCGGACCACTGGTTCCCCTGCAGCAACACACCGGCATTCCCCGCTTTACCAATTGGGAGCAGATTTTCGAGTGGAAACCCGATGTTATTTACCTGCTTCGCGTTCAGAATGAGCGTATTGATACCCCATTCTTCCCGGTCTCTGATTATCACAGTGCATTCGGCGTAACAGAGGAGCGTCTGCGCCGAATCGATGACCTCAACCTCAGCATCATGCACCCCGGCCCCGTTAACCGCGGCGTTGAAATATGCGATGCCGCAATGGATTATCGCAACACTCTGATTAATAATCAGGTTGAGAACGGCATCGCCGCCCGCATGAGCATCCTTTACCACCTTACCCCCCAGACGCAGAGCAATGACTAATACCTACATAACCAATGCAACCTGGGCCCTGACAGGCGAGAAAATTGACCTGCGCATGGGGCATGGGGACGAACCGGTTACCCATTACATGAGCGACATTCCCCTGCCCGGAGTAAACGGCATCACCCCCGCCGGGGAGATGCAGATACCGGCAGGCGCACGTACCATCAATGCAGAGGGTAAGATGTTGTTACCAGCGCTGTTTGATTTGCATGCCACCATCAATCTGGAGGGACATAGCAAGCGCGAGAGCATCTACCGAGCCGGTCAGGCCGCCAACCATGGTGGTGTGTGGGGTATGCTGGTCATGCCCTCCAAAGGGTTCATATTCGACAATGCAGCTACACTCGACAGCTTTGACGATGCTGTGAGTCAGCGCTCATTTGCCACCATGGTACCGGCAGGTTGCATTACAGAAGACATGGCCGGAGCTCAGCAGGCTCCGTACAACACACTGGCGGCAAGAGGTGTAACCATTCTGAGTGACGGCGGCAAAATGCCCGACAGCCTGCTCATGTTGCACCGAGCTATGAAGTAT
This sequence comes from Akkermansia sp., assembly GCA_017471985.1. Lineage (GTDB taxonomy): Bacteria > Verrucomicrobiota > Verrucomicrobiia > Verrucomicrobiales > Akkermansiaceae > Akkermansia. Next base: position 6,657 of record JAFURE010000102.1, read on the forward strand.
GCCGCAGAAATGGATTTAACCTTTGCCATTCGCGGCGATGTGCCCTGCCTGAGCAAGAACACCTACATGCACCCCGGCACGACTTCATACAGTCTCGGATTGCACGGCACCCCGGCTTGTGCTGAGGAAATCGGCATCGAAACTCTTATTCGTCTGGCCAAAGACGCAGGAGCTCGCCTTCATATCCAAACAGTAAGTACCGCCGAAGGCGTCGACATTATCCGCCGCGCCAAGTCCAACGGCATGAAAGGTCTGACCGCCGAGGTTGCACTGCACCACCTGCTCTACACCCATGAAGATGTAGGTGACTACAATACGACATTCAAAACGCTTCCGCCACTGCGTGAAAAGCAAGATTGCGAAGCTTTGCTTGCCGGTGTGAAGGATGGTACGATTGACTGTATTGTAACCGACCATACGCCCTGCCTTTCCTTTGCCAAAAAGCAGGATTTTGTCAGCGCTCCTCATGGCATGGTGGCGCTGGATACCTTCCTGCCGGCCATCTATACCTATCTGATTAAGCCGGGTAAACTGAGCTGGGCTGAGGTCATTAAGGCCTGCTGCACGGCTCCCGTAGCCATCGTCAATCCCTACGATCGGGAGGAAGACACACCTGTGGCTGCGCCGCTCCTCCTTTTTGCTCCTGATGAAGAGCAACACATAACCCCGGAAACCCTGAGCTGCGGCACAACAAACAGCCCGCTGCTCGGCACTGTGGTACAAGGCACAGTAACACTCCCCATCAATTGATTTAACACCGCACTATTCTCTTCTCTCTCAATATGGTTATATACATCGTCAGTGACGGCAAAAAAGGACATCTTTCGCAAACTCGAGGTCTGGCCGAGGCTCTGCTGGAGCGAGCCGCGAAAAGTCGCCCGGCAGCTCAACATTCCTGCCACGAAGTTTCCATTATCGGCAAGAACTGGTTCAGCAAACTTTTCTATAAAGGAAAAGAGCTGACTTATCCCCGCCCTGACCTAATCCTGTGTGCCGGTCACAGCACTCATCTTGCAGCGCTCAGTCTGGCCAGACAGACCAAGGCTCTTTGCATGGTTTGCATGAAACCCAGCCTCCCCTCGCGCCTATTCAATCTCTGCATTATGCCCAGACACGATGTGCCTGAGGGCGGCGTTCCTTCGTCTCGAACTTTCCTGACCAATGGTGCCATTAACTGTATTAAGCCGCAACCCGACACCCCCAAGAAACACACACTTGTTCTCATTGGTGGCCCGAGTAAGGAATTCAAGTGGGAGGCAGAGCATGTTCTCAACCAACTGACCGCCATTGCCAGAAAGACAAGTTATCCTATCGTTCTGACGACATCCCGACGCACACCGGCTGACTTTGTTCAGGACGTTACATCGGCATGCCCCAATATCAAGGTTGAGCCGGTGGAGCAGACCGGCCCCACCTGGGTGGCTGATAATCTTGCCACAGCACATGAAGTATGGGTAACGCAAGACAGTGTTTCCATGGTGTACGAGGCTCTTTCCAGCGGTGCCCCTGTAGGTATCATAGAAATGCTGCGTAAGGGAGACCCGCACAAGGATAAGCCTTCGCGAGTTGTTCGGGGGCTTAACATGCTCATAGCAGATGGAGGGGCCACCACCTTTACAGAGTGGGCAAAGACGAATGAAATAGCCAGCCCCAAAGCCCTGCTCAACGAAGCAGGACGCACAGCCGATTACATACTCACCACCTTCCCCCAACTGCTGTCATGAAAGTCATGCATCTCCTGCCTTCCCTGTCATCCGGAGGCGTCGAGCAGGTAGTGCTCGAACTTTGCCAGGGCTTATGTGAGCAGGGGGTGGAGTGTGTCGTTGTATCTGCCGGTGGGCCAATGGTACAGGCCATCGAAGCCACCGGTGCGCGGCATATTACCCGTCCCATAGGCAAGAAGAGCCTGAAAACATTTATTCAGGTCGGCAAGATGACCCGGTTACTCAAAGAAGAGCAACCCGACATTCTGCATTTGCATTCACGAGTTCCCGCCTGGGTGGGATATCTCGCAAGCAAGCGTCTCAAACAGGACAAACGGCCCCACATTATTACCTCCTTCCACGGTTTCCATTCCGTCAATTTCTATTCGGCCATTATGGCAAAAGGGGACCGCGTTATAGCAGTCTCGGAGTGCATGAAGGAACATATTCTGGAGCATTATCCGAGTAAGGTATCGGCCGACAACATCGTCGTTATACCAAATTCAGTCGACACAGCGCAAAACTATCCGGAATATCGCCCGACTCCTGAATGGACGGCGGAGTGGCAGGCAAAATACCCTGAGCTGTCAGGCAAATACACACTTTGTCTGCCGGGACGTATCACCCGACTGAAGGGAGCCACACATCTGGCACCCATCCTTACAGAATTGAATAAGCGAGGCATACCCGCACATGCCGTTATTGTAGGTGAAACTAAGAAAGGCAAGGAGGCCATACGAAAAGAGATTGAGGAATCGCTCGAACAGGCCGGGCAAAGTGCGAATGTTACCTGGACCGGGCATCGCACCGACCTGCGGGATGTTCTCTGTTCATGCGATGTTACACTTTCGCTGACTCTCCAGCCGGAATCATTCGGCAAGACTACACTCGAGGCTCTGGCTCTCGGCCGACCTGTCGCCGGTTATGAGCACGGTGGTGTGGGCGAACAACTCAATGTCTTCCTGCCCGAGGGTCGAGTCCCCACGAAGGATACACAAGCGATGGCTGAGTTATTGGCTAACTGGTATCAGCACCGCCCGACCCCGGTTCTACCCGTTCCTGCGCCGTACCGCAGAGAAGACATGATAAATGCACACCTGGAACTTTATCGTTCCCTCTGTCAGGCATAAGTTTATGAAGATTCTGCATTACAGCCCCCAGATGAGCCCCGGGCGAACCTCCGCTCTGGCAGCAGATTTGGCCTGTTCTATGCAGAGTGATGACTGCCACAATATCGTAGTCGCGCCCCCCAGTGAGCTTATCAGCCGTCTGCACACTTCCGGAGTACAGCATTTTTCCTGTCGCAAACCTAACCTACTGACATTCCTGAGAGAGATTAGACGCCTGAGAAAACTCATCCGTCGGCAAGCTCCCGATGTTGTTCAGGTCTATTCAGCAGATGCTGCATGGATTGTCCACATGGCATGTAAAAATCCCAAGCGCATGAAAAAAATGCCGAAGATAGTAGGAGCTATCACCGGCTATGCCAAAATTGGCTCCTCTGCGCTCAGCTGGAGTCGCTGCCATTATTTCACTGTCGGGTCTAAACATCTGCGAAAGGTTCTGCAGGCCGATAACTCACCACTCAAATGCAATCCATGGGTTATTCCCCACGGCATCGATGAACGACTGTGCAACCCGGCTTATCGTCCGACTGACACGTGGATGAAGGAGTGGAGAGCAGCCAATCCTCACTACACTGAACGGCTTTCCATCTGTGTACCCTGTGCACTGTCACCGCTGCACGGCTTGGAGAATATAGCACCCATTCTAACAGGTCTGCTGAGGTCCGGAATTCCGGCTCATGTCTACATAGTCGGTGATTTACGAAAAGCCAGAACGGCTTACATAGAAGAGCTCAAAACACTTTATGCCAATGCCGACCTTACAGGTCACATTACCTGGTCAGGAGCCTGCCCCGATCTTCGGGATGTGCTCAGGGCTTGCGATATCACCCTGTCCCTTTCAGAAAAACCAGCCACCTACGACCGTCCTATTCTCGAGGCTCTCGCGCTCGGTTGTCCGGTTGTCGGTTTCGACCATGGCATTGTGGGTGAATACCTGAGTGCCTTCCTGCCGGAAGGTCGAGTTGCCCCGGGAGATATAGCCGGAGTGCTGGATACACTGATTCAGTGGTCCACCTACCTGCCCACCCCCATTTCGGAGATTCCCGCACCTTACCGACTGACAGATACCGCAGCCACCTATCTCAAACTTTATCAGGATATAACAGAACACTGAAGCTGATGGTAAAATTATAGCCGAGAGAAATGCTCATATTTCCGATATGATTCTGCTGAAAGATGCCGTAGCGGGAATAGATGGCATTTTTGTGTCTGTAAATGCGCTAGTCGGCTTGAAAATTATTCAGCGATGTGATATATTGCGGTATGCCCAGAATAGCACTCATCCAGCAAGAGGCCGTAGCAGACCCAGCAGAGAACAAACGACTGCAAATGGCAGCCATGCGCGAAGCCGCTGCCGGTGGCGCGCAGATTGTCTGCACTCAGGAGATGTGTACCACTCTCTATTTTTGCCGCACTCAGGATTGTGAGCTGTTCAACACTGCTGACCCCATACCCGGCCCCTGGACAGATGAGCTTTGTGAACTGGCCCGAGAGCTTGGCGTGGTTATCGTAGCTGCCGGTTTTGAGAAACGTGCAACGGGCATCTACCACAATACGGCTTGGGTAATCGATGCAGACGGCACCTACCTCGGCATGTACCGCAAGATGCATATCCCGCAGGACCCGGGCTTCGAGGAGAAGTTCTATTTCACCCCGGGCGATTTGGGCTACAAATGCTTTGATACGAAGTACGGTCGCATCGGTGTACTCATCTGCTGGGACCAGTGGTACCCCGAGGCCGCTCGCCTGACTGCCATGCAGGGAGCAGAAATTATTTTCTACCCCACCGCTATCGGCTGGATTCCCGGTGAGGAAGAACTTTACACAGCCCAGCACTGCGCCTGGGAGACAGTGCAGCGCGGACACGGTGTAGCAAACGGCTGCTACATCTGCGCAGTCAATCGCTGCGGAGTGGAGGGCGAAACAACCTTCTGGGGGCAGAGCTTCGTGAGTGACTATTGCGGACAAATCGTGGCTAAGGCCCCGGTGAAAGAGCGCACCATTCTTTACGCTGACCTCGACCTTGCCGCTTTGGAAGACCACCGCCGCATCTGGCCTTTCTTCCGCGACAGACGCATTGACTCCTACAGCGGCATCACTCAGCGTTGGGGTAAATAATTTCTTTTATGGGCAAGATTACAGTCAGTGAGCGAAAACCACCGCTGCGAGTTGTCGTGGTCGGCATGGGCGTGCGCTCAATGATATACACACGCGTGGCACTCACGAATCCGGAACTGCTGGAAATCGTGGGCGTGGTCGATGTTGATGAAAAGCGGCGCGAGTATGCAAGGGTCACCTTCGGCCTGGATAAAGATAAATGCTTTGCCTCGGTCGATGAGTTTGTATCGGTGCCGCCCTTCGCCGATGCAGTCATCAATGGCACCATGGACAGGCTGCACGTGAGCACCAGCGTACCCATTCTTCGACACGGCTACGACATGCTGCTGGAGAAGCCCTTTGCCATCAATGAGGAAGAAGCGCAGGAACTGTTGGATTGTGCCAGAGAAACAGGTCGCACCGTGATGGTCTGCCATGTGCTGCGTTATGCCCCCTACTACCAAAAGCTTAAGGAGGTGATGGAGAGCGGAGAAATCGGCAAAGTCATTAACATCCGCATGTCCGCTCAGGTCAATTATTTCCATGAGAGTGTATCTTTCGTGCGCGGCAAATATGCCTCGGCCGAAATCTGTGGCTCAGGCATGCTGCTGACCAAGTGCAGCCACGACCTTGACCTGATGGCCTGGCTCATGGGTGATAATCAGCCTCGCCGCATATCCAGCGTGGGCAGCATGTTCCAGTTTGTCCCCGAGAATGCCCCTGAAGGAGCCGGTACGCGCTGCCTCACAAATTGCCCGGTAGAGCGTGACTGCCCCTACTCCGCCCGACGCCTTTACATCGAACAGCCACAGCGCTGGGCCGACAATGTGTGGCACGATTGCAATATGCGCCGCCCCGAAACCGATGAGGAAAAGGAAATTGCCCTCAGCAATCCGCAAAATCCCTACGGTGGTTGCGTCTACCATTGCCAAACCGACATCGTTGACCATCAATCGCTCCTTATCGAGTATCAGGATGGTGCTACAGGCACTTTCTCCATGACCGGTGGAGCATCCATTTCCACACGCCTTATCCACATCACCGGAACCAAGGGTGAGATTTACGGTACCTTTGAAACCGGGCGATTCACCATTTCCTCCATCGTACCGAGTGCTCCCGAGGGCCGCGTGAAACATGTGGTCGATGTAACAGAGGCTCAGGAAGGCCGCCACCATGGCGGCGGTGACCGCGAAGTGGTGCTTGATTTCATCGCTGAATTGCGAGGAGAGCCCACATCCCCCGGTAAAACCCTGCTGGAAGACTCCGTAACCGGCCACCGCATCGTATTCCTGGCTGAAAAGTCCCGACTGGCCAACGGAGCCATGTTGGACTGGTAACGCCCCACACATTTCATCATGCCGGAACCCGACACGCAACCACATACGCCTACCTTCCGCTATCCTGACCTGCCCATATCGCGCCGCAGACAGGAAATCGCGGCAGCCCTGCGCCGAAATCAGGTTGTGGTTGTAGTGGGTGAAACCGGCAGCGGTAAAACTACCCAGTTGCCGAAAATTGCTCTTGAAGTGGCCGGTAAACGTCGCGGCATGCTGGGCTGTACCCAGCCCCGTCGCCTTGCCGCTGTAGCAGTAGCACGACGCATAGCCGATGAAATAGGCTGCGAGTTAGGCGAATATGTCGGCTATCAGGTGCGTTTCGATGATAAAACAGGCAGAGACACTCGCCTGAAACTTATGACAGACGGCATTCTGCTGGCCGAAACCCAGGATGACCGTGACCTGCGTAAGTACCACACCATCATACTGGACGAAGCACATGAGCGCAGCCTGAACATCGATTTCCTGCTGGGCTACATGAAGTTACTGCTTGCCCGCCGCCCTGACCTCAAGCTCATCATATCGTCAGCTACAATGGATGCCGGGGCATTCTCCGAGTTCTTCGGCGGCGCACCCATCATCAATGTGGAGGGGCGTACCTACCATGTGGATTTCCATTACATGCCGCAACGGCATCCGGATGAAGAATTGCCCCAGCATGTAGCGCGAGCTGTCACGTGGTTGTCCGAATACGATGAGAAAGGCGACGTGCTCGTATTCCTGCCCGGTGAGCGAGAGATTCGGGATTGTGCCGATGAACTCACAGCGCTCAATCTGCCGCGCACAGACATTCTGCCGCTCTTTGCCCGATTGGGATTGAGTGACCAGCAGCGTATTTTCCAGCCCAAAAAGGGCACACGCCGCATTGTACTTGCCACCAACGTGGCAGAAACTTCGCTGACTATTCCCGGCATCATTTATGTGATAGACAGCGGATTGGCACGAATTTCACGTTATCTTCCCGGGCGACAGATTCAACGACTGCAGATAGAACCCATCTCTCAGGCCAGTGCCCGACAGCGAGCCGGTCGTTGCGGTCGTGTGACGGAGGGCGTATGTATACGCCTGTACTCCGAGAATGATTTCGAGGGGCGGGATGCCTTTACCGACCCGGAAATTAAGCGCAGTGCGCTGGCCGGCGTCATTTTGCGCATGGCAGATCTGCGTCTGCCCCCATTGGGCGAGTTCCCCCTGCCCGACCCACCAAGCGCACGCCTCATCAACGAAGGTTACAAAACACTGAGAGAAATCGGTGCGCTCGACCGCAATAAGAAAATGACAGATACCGGGCGCAGTCTGGCACGCCTGCCGCTCGACCCGAGATTGGGCCGCATGTTGCTCGAGGCTGAGCACGAGCATTGTCTGGCCGAAATGCTGGTCATTGTGGCTGGTCTGAGTATCATGGACCCGCGGGAGCGTCCGCAGGAGTTTGCCACACAGGCCGACCAGGCACACGCGCAATGGAAGAACGCCGACAGCGACTTCCTTTCCATGCTCTCTCTTTGGCGCAGCACGCTTGAGTTTAAGGAAAAACGCAATCTCAAGCGCAATCAGCTCCGAAAGTGGTGCAACAAGAATTACATCAATTTCCTCAGAACAGTCGAGTGGCATAACCTGACTCAGGATTTATCAGCCGCCCTGCAGGATACCCTGCGCTGGCGAATTCCGGAACTCCCGCCCGAGGAGCAACAGGCCACGCCCGACATGATTCACCGCTCGTTGCTTGCCGGTGCTCCGCTTCAAATCGGCGTATGGCGCCCCGAGGATAAGGTGTACCGAGGCGCCGGCGGGCGAGATTTCTCGATTTTCCCGGGCAGCGGCATGTTCCGCCGCAATAAACGGGCAGAATGGATTTTCGGCACGGAACTGGTGGAAACCAGTCGGCTGTTCATGCGCCGTTGTGCAGTGCTCGACCCTGCCTGGGTGGAGCAGGTCGCGCCGCAGCTCTGCGCCTGTCACGCCTATGATGCCACCTGGGACAAAGCCGCCGGAGTCGTCTATGCCAAGGAGCGCGTCACCTGCGGCGGGCTTACCATCATAGACGGGCGCCGTATTTCCTACGCCCGCTACAACCTTCCTGCCGCTCGTGAAATCATGATTCGCGAGGGAATCCTCGACATGCAGATGAAGGATGAACCTCCCTTCATGAAACACCTGCAGAGCATGCGGGATAAAGTTCGCGAAACGGAAGCAAAATTGCGCCGCCGTGACCTGCTGTGGTGCAGCGAAGGTGTCTATGCTTTCTTTGCCAACCTGCTGCCGAAGGATTGTGCATCGGCCAAGGCACTTCGCCGTTGGCGCGAGAAGGCCGAGAAACAGAACCCCAGTGTGTTGTTCATTCCGTACGAGGAGTGCATCTACCCCGGCGAAGACCACGCCCCGACCGACCTCTACCCAGACGAGATAAAAATAGCAGGCGCTGAATACGATGTTTACTACGCCCATAACCCCGGCGAGGCAGATGACGGCGTAACGCTCGGCATGCATATTGACCAGCTCGAGGACTTCCCGGACTGGCTGCCCGAGTGGGGTGTGCAGGCCCATCTGGCTGACCGCGCGGAAATCCTGCTGCGAAGCCTGCCAAAAGATGTGCGTACCTTCCTCATGCCGATAGCCGAAGCCGCCGATGATTTTGCTGAAGACTGGTACGACCGCGAACCCGACAGACCACTCGGTCAGGCTCTGGCAGAGTTTGTCATGCGCCGCACGCAGAAGTTCTGTAATGCTCAGCAGTTTGATTTCAGTCGTTTGCCGGCAGATTTGATTACCAAGGTTTGGGTAGGCGATGATGAGGGCAAAACGCTCGCCATGGGGCATGACATGACGGAACTGCGTGAGCGCCTGCAGAGCTATCAGGAAAAGCGCTTCAGAAAGAAAGCCTCGCGCAGTTTCTCAGCCACTGCCATGACCCGCTGGGACTGTGGCGATTTGCCTGCCACTATCGATGTCGGCAACGGCATCGGCTACCCTGCGCTCTGCGATGATGGCGAGCGTGTTCGCATTAAGGTCTATCCCTCGCAGGAAGAAGCACAGCGAGCACACCGTTTCGGTGTGCGGCGTCTGGCGCTTATTCGCCATGGCGACTTCATCAACAGTATTCGCAAACGTCTGCCCATTAAATCGGTAGAGGCCAAACTGGCTATGACAACACTGGGGGCGCAGCCGAAAAATAACGTTGCAGATACCATTTACGCCGCCATGGATGCCACTCTGGCCCCGCTTCCCCGCACGGCGGCAGATTTCGACAGTGCCTGTCTGCGCATGCGTGAGCGCTTGTACGATACCATCAGCGGCTCTATCAGTAAAGTATGGGAACAGCTGGCTGCGACCGATTCTCTCATGAGGGAGTACTGCCTGACCGCAGCCCGCGACCGCTATGCAGCCCGCATAGCGGATGACCTCAAGCAGGATTGGAGCTGGCTGACGCGCAGTTATTTCCTTTCAGACGGAGAACCGGCGACCATGCAGGATATCCACCGCTATGCCCGAGGGTTGCAGATGAGAATACAGAAAATAGCCCAGCAGCCCGCCATACGTGAGCTGGAGCGAATCGATACTTTCAACGCCGCTGTCCGCTCAGACTTTTACACGGAATTCCCGAACCGCGTCAACTCGCCGGCCTGGATATCCTACGCTCTCATGGTAGCGGAATTCCGACTCTCCATTTTCGCGCCCACTCTTGCCATGAAAGGTCGGGCATCCGCCAAGAAACTCGCTGCCGCGGCAGAACAGCTTTAGCGATTGAAATCAGACCATCTGCATGCTACAATGACTCGTGTGAAAAAGCTATTATTGCTGCCGGTTATGCTAATCTTCTGCGCCTGCGATGAGGGGCGGAAAGCGGAGCCCTACACCGGCAAAAGTGCCCACTGGCAGCAAAATGCCGTGCCCATTTCGCTTCAATGTGCAGCATGCCACGCCAAGGAGTTTGAGGACTGGGCCGGCAGCGACCATGCCTGGGCCTACCGGGAGATTAACTCAGAGCTGGACTCCGAGCCCTTTCACGGTCAGCGCCTGCAGGCTCATGGCTCTGAATTGAGGTTCAGCACTTCGCGAGATGGCCAATTACTGCTCGCAGACAGCGAGAGCAAACGTAACTTTGTGGTACAGTCCGTGCTGGGGCGCAGACCGCTGATTCAATACCTTGTCAAAGCCGAAGACGGCGGCTATCATACCCCCAGTGCAGCCTGGGACACAGAGCGCCGCGAGTGGTTCGACATGTTCGAGGGAGACGCCCGATTGAGCAGCGAAGGGGCCGCCACACGAAAAGCCGGGGATTGGGGGCATTGGCTCGGCCGCGGTATGAACTGGAACTCACAGTGCGCCTGGTGTCACACCTCGCACTTCCGCAAAAATTACGATTCCTCAACAAATCGCTACAACTCAAGCTGGAAAGAACCCGGCGTCAGTTGCATCCAATGCCACAAGCTCGCAGCAACACCTGCAGCAGATGGCTGTTTAGTAGCCCCGTCTGACCGCAAGCTCACGCCGCAGCAAATGCACGACAACTGTGCCACCTGCCATGCCCGGCGCGAGGAACTGGACGACACCTTTACCGTAGGCGACAGTTTCGACAATCACTTCCGTCTGGAGCTGCCCATTATTGAGGGGATATTCTGGCCCAACGGCATGCAGCGGGATGAGGACTACTGCGAAACAGGCCTGCGGCTCAGTCGTATGGGAGTTGCAGGGGTAACATGCCTGGACTGCCACGACCACCACACGGCAAGTCTTAAGCTGCCGCAGGAGGATAACTCGCTCTGCATGCGCTGTCATGCCGCCGGCACTGTGGTCGGCAACACAGCCACGCCCATCATCGACCCGCTTACTCACACTCCCTGCCCACCCGACAGCAAAGGCGGGCGCTGCGTGGAGTGCCACATGCCCGAGAGCAATTACATGGCACGTGACCCGCGGCGAGATCACTCTTTCAACTCACCGGCTCCGGCACTGACAGCTGAACTCGGTATACCCAATGCCTGCTCAGCCTGCCATACGGATCGCGATATCTCCTGGGCTATCGCTCAGGTGCAGCAAAAGTACCCGGAGCAGAAAACTGCACGCGACCATGCGCGTACCCGTGCCGTACACCATGCACTTTCCGGCAAAAACAACAGCAATGAGCTACTGGCCGCCCTTGCCACAGAAACCATCCCCGGCTGGAAAGCAACCCTGCTCGAGCTACTCGCCCGTCAGGAACCTACGGAGGAAATTCTGCAGGCTGCACGAGCCGCGGCCAAAGACAACAATGCCATGGTAAGAGCCGCAGCCGCCCGCGTTCTGGGCGAGGAGGCCCTGCCCATGATTCAGGACCCTGTCAAAATCGTGCGTCGTGCCGCAGCCTGGCCCAATATCCACCTCCTTTCCCGGCACCCGCAGGGGGATGCCGCTCTGGCAGAGCTGGCCGATATTGCACGCCACCAGTCTGACCAGCCGACCGGAGCTATGTTGCTCGCCATGCTGGCAGATGCCCAAGGTAAAGCGGAAGAAGCGGAAAAGCAGTACAAGCGTGCCATCGAGCTCGACCCGTCGTCTGCCGTTGCCTACATGGATTTTGCCGTTTTCCTCGCAAGACAGAACCGCCCGATGGATGCCCTGCAGCAGATGCTGAACTGCACGCGCTCGGCTCCGCACAACCCCGAGGCCTTTTATCGACTCGGCCTTATTCTGGCAGAAGTCGGCCAATACGGCTACGCAGTGAGCGCATTCGACAAGGCTCTGCAGCTTGAACCTACCTTCCACCGCGCCCGTCACAATAAAATCCTCATTCTTCAACACATGGGGCGCCCTGACGATGCCCGTAAAGAACAGGAAATCCTGCGCGCACTTCAAAATCCCCCGACCTCTTCTCAACCATGACATTCGACGCACAAACAACCATCTTACTGGCCTTAGCCGTACTCATCATTTTCACCATCATCTTTTCCGTTCTCAAGGGCGTGATTCGCATGATTCTGCTCTCCATTGCCGTCATTGGCAGTATAGGCGTGTGGATATTCCTGCAGAACAAGGGCTTCACCCTACTGGCACTGCTGACGGATTCACCACAGAACTGGATGGTACAGGTACTGGCCTGGGGGCTCTCCCTCTTTGTTTTTGCTGTCTTTTTCCACGGCATGAATTGGTTTTCGCAACTCTTTTCCTGGCGACGCGGCGGTGCAAGCCCGGGCGGCATCATCACGACCATTCTCATGACTGCGCTGATGATTTGGGTAACAACGGTTGGCGTCTCCTACTACGGCAACATAGCCCGAATTTCCTACTACTGTGACCTGGCAGCAGCCCACAGCAAGGGAGAATCCAACCCGGCCATGCCTTGGTTCACGCGCGCTAAGAATGCCATTCGTAAAGCCGATGCCACTGCCTGGCTGGAGAGCATTGACCCGCTGGAAAACCCCGCTCAGGCAAATCTCGCCTGCCTGGTTGCCTATGGCTGCAGCCTTTCCGAGCCGGAGTTTACCAAGTTCTACAACGAGCGTCTGGCCCGCTGCGGAGTGCCGCATCCGACCCGTTTTCTGGAGCTGTTCCGCGATAAAGGTCTGCGCACTTTGGTGGAGGAAGGCCGTTATGTCACCCTGCTGGAAAACGAGCGTCTCAATGCCTTCCTGAACATGGGGAATACCTCTGAGATTCTCGAGAAAATCATCTGAGCCCCCGCTCAAGTGTCATATTCCGTCAGAGTTTCTACCTACTGACCTGATAGGGGATTGACGCCGCAGGGGCGGGCAGCTATAATAAAGGCATGAGAAAAATGCTCTGCATGTTGCTGTTGACGCTTGGAATAGCGATGTTACAGGCCGCTCCCCTGAAAGTGGCCAGTCTGCACCCGCTGCTCAGTGAAATGGCACGCAGTATAGGCGGTGAGCAGGTAGAAGTCATCGATTTATTTCCGGCTAACGGCGATTTGCACGCCTTCACCCCTACCGGAAAGGCTCTCGCATCGGCCGCAGGAGCCCGGTTGGTGCTTGCTTGCGGCAAGGGGGTTGAACCCTACCTGGCCGATTTGAAGGACAGCCTGTCAGCGGACAGTCAGATTGTGGAGGTCGGGGCAGATGTGCCTAACGTTCGCGTGCCCGGCACCCCCTATGCTGACCCGCACTGGTGGAACACTCCCATCAACATGAAACGCGCTTCGCGCACCCTGCTGACGGCCATGGTCGAGGCCGCGCCCGAACACACCGAACAGTTCAATGCAGGGCGGGCAGACTATGCAGCACGCATGGACAATCTCACACGCACGGCTCGCCTGAAGCTCAGTCGCATACCTCGTGATTCCCGTTATCTGGTAACAGGGCATGCTGCCATGTGCCATTTCTGTGCAGCGTTCAATCTGAAACCCGTCTCCATTCAGGGAGTGGCACGAGAAAGTCAGGGCGACCCGGCCACTCTGGCCGCTCTTCTGGCCGACCTGCGCAGCAAGAATGTTCGCTGCATCTTTACCGAAGTGAATGCCGCGCCGCGCATGCTGCAGGTCATTGCCGACCAACTCGGGGTTCCCACTGCTCCGCTGGTCATGGACGGCATTTACCCCGCTGCCCCGGGCTACGAAGCCATGTTCAACTATAACATCGACATCATCTGTAAGCACCTCGGCAAATGAGCCCCGCGCTGAAAGTCACCCTGACTCTGACCGGCGTTCTTCTCGCCGGGTTGCCACTGCTCTGGCTGACAGCGCCTCCCCGCGTTAAGGCAGAACCCGTTACCGAATCCACTACCGATACCGAAACACGCAATATACACGCCTCTATCTATTTCAGCGGCTCTCCGCAGAAAATTACCCTCTGGCATGAGGCCGAGAAAATCGCCTCTTTCTCAGCTCCCGTCGGCCCTCAGCATTTCACCATGAACCTGCCATTCATCGATTCCGCTGTAATCGAATATGAAGTCGTGTGGGATGAATCGACAACCGGCATGCAGGGATTCACCCTGCATCTTGAACCCGATGGCCTTGAGTCGAAGAGTGAAACGATGTGGAATCCGCCCGGGGACGGTGACTCCACCCAGCACAATGTATTCTACTTCCAATGGTAACAGAACATGACCATATCTGCTGGGGCGGCGGCCATCACCACAGCGGGGCGCACACGCTCGCTGTCAGACATCTGACAGCGGCATACGGCAGCAATAAAGTGCTGTGCGATATCTCTTTCTCTGCCTCATGCGGCAACACGCTGGCGCTCATCGGCCCGAACGGTGCCGGCAAATCCACCCTGCTCAATCTGCTGGCAGGCTTGCTGCAGCCCCTCAGTGGTGACATGAGCTGGAGCGGCACTCCCCTGCATGCCAACCGACACGAAACGGCGTTCATGCCCCAGCGCACGGAAGTAGACTGGCGTTTTCCCATCACCGTGCGCGAGCTGGTGGAAATGGGGCGCTACCCGGCGGTCGGCATCTGGCGCAAGCTTCGCCCCCACGATATCGAGATTGTCGACAAGGCCCTCGATGCCCTCAACCTCATCGACTTGCAGCACAGACAGATTGGAGCTCTCTCCGGCGGGCAGCAGCAGAGAGCCTTTCTGGCTCGCGCCCTGGCGCAGGAAGCCCATATCCTGCTGCTCGATGAACCCTTCACCGGCCTTGACGTACCGGGAACGGAATCACTCGCCGAGCTTCTGCGCTCCCTGGCCGCGGAAGGACGTCTGATTATCGCCTCCCACCACGACTTGAGCACTGCCGATAAGATTTTTGACCGCGCGCTGTTACTGAATCGCCAACTCATTGCCGCCGGCCCCACAGCAGATGTACTCACAGAGCAGAATCTTTACACGGCTTTCGGCAAGCGCAACATTGTCACCACACCATGAATGACTTCCTTCAGTTTCTGGGTGAACCCATTGCCCAGCGCAGCCTGTGGGCCTGCGCGGTCATAGGTTTTTCCAACGGCTTTGTGAGTGCGCTGGTTGTATTAAGGCGCTCCTCACTGCAGATTGGCACGATTTCCTGCGCTCTTCTGCCGGGTATCGCTCTGGCCATCCTGCTGTTCGGCTTCATGCAGTGGAGCATTCTCATCGGGGCAGTGATTGCGGGGCTCATGGTCGGTCTGGGGTCGCTCTTTATCTCCCGCACCGGCAAGGCTGACCACGACACGGCACTCTCCATTCTGCACACCACAGCCTTTGCGCTCGGGTACATCATCCTCATTCGTCTGGGACTTCAGCAAAAGGTCGACGATTGGCTTTTCGGCAACATTATGAGCATGAGCAATACCGACCTCCGAGTTGCCTGGGCCACCGGTGCCGTAGCCGTACTCAGTATCACAATTCTCTACAGGCCCCTGCTCATATACCTCTTTGACCCCAGAGCCGCAACGGCTATGGGCATACCGACCAGGGCTTTCAGCTACGGCATTTTCACGCTGATTATTCTGGTGCTGGTGTCCTCGCTGCAAGCGGTCGGAGCATTCCTCACACTGGGGCTCATGGTGGCCCCGGCTGCCACCATGAGACTGCTCAGCGACAGGGCCTCGCACATGTTCTGGGGGGGCGGGCTCATCGGTTGCGGTGGTTCGGTGCTGGCATTTTTCCTGTCCTATCCGCTCGGCTGGCACCCCGGAGCAACCATTATTGTGGTACTGGGCTGTATTTTCCTTCTGGCCTGGCTTTTCTCGCCGAAATGCGGTTTGTTATGCCACCGCCGCTGATTTTGCTTGCGCTCCGCCATGCCGATATGATAGAATAACCCACGTATGAAAACGACTTTCACCACTCACTCCAAAAAGGGCTTTACTCTGATTGAGCTCCTTGTAGTTATTGCCATTCTGGCAACCCTCGCCGGTATTTCCTCCCCCATCATCATGGGCCAGATGGAGGCAGCCCGCGAATCCACCGCCCGCAAGACCTGCCTTGATATCGTGGAAGGCGCCACCAAGTTCCGCACTGACTACGGCGTGCTGCCTTTCCGCACAGACGAGGCCGAGCCGACCGAAGAGAACAACTATCAGGTTTCTCTTTCCACCGAGGTCGGTCAGGACGCCGGCATGCTTTCCATCCTGCTCAACCGCGAGGAGGACGATGACAACCGCATGAACACCAACAAGGAGTACTACCTGCGCTCCGATGTTCAGGAGAAGAAGTCTGAGGGTCTGTACGAAGACCCCTCCACCGGCGACCTTGTAGGTCTGTATGACCCCTGGGGCAAGCCCTACTACGTACTGATGTGCGAGGAGAACGACGGTTGCACCGACCCCTTCACCGGCAAGAAACTGCGCGGTAAGAACTGCATTGCATACTCCCTCGGTGTAAACGGCACCGGCAAGGCCCCCGAAGTCACACCTGACCGTAAGCAGGGCGGCAAGAAGGGCGGCAAAAAGAATCAGGAGATGAGTATTGAAGAGGAAGAGGCAGAAGATGCCATCGCCGACAATATCTACTCCTGGAAGAAGGTCAGCAAATAAGTAATGAATCCATTCATCACAGACGACGTACGCGTAACGGACATTCGCCCGTTAATTTCTCCCGCCATTCTCATGCAGGATTTTCCTGCGAGCCACGAGGCCAGTAAAGTGGTCTACGACGCCCGTCAGGAGTTCCGCCGCATTCTGAAGAAAGAGGACGACCGTCTGGCCGTCATGGTAGGCCCCTGCTCCATTCACGACACAGTGGCCGCCATCGACTATGCCGGACGTCTGGCCGAGGCGAGGAAGAAATATGAAAAGGATCTGCTGCTCATCATGCGTGTGTACTTTGAGAAACCGCGCACCACGGTGGGCTGGAAGGGGCTTATTAACGACCCCTTCATGGACGGCAGCTACAACATTAACAGCGGGCTTCGCATGTCCCGCGGGTTGTTGCTCCACCTGGCAGAAATGGGAGTGCCCGCCGCTACGGAGTTTCTGGATGTCATTACCCCGCAGTATATCAGCGATTTGATTGCCTGGGGCGCAATCGGCGCCCGTACAACGGAAAGCCAGGTTCACCGCGAACTGGCCAGCGGTTTGTCCATGCCCATCGGCTTCAAGAACGGCACGACTGGCTGTGTACAGATTGCTGTGGACGGCATCGTCTCCTCCGCACACCCGCACTGCTTCCTTTCCGTGACCAAGCAGGGCGTGAGCGCCATTGTTTCCACCAGCGGCAACGACAACTGCCACATCATCCTACGCGGTTCCACAGAAGGGCCAAACTATTCCCCTGAAAATGTAGCCGCCGCCTGGGAAATTCAGCAGAAAGCCGGCATCAGCAACCGCCTCATGATTGACTGCTCCCACGGCAACAGCCGCAAAAAGTGGCAGGACCAGCACCTCGTGGCAGAATCCGTCGCGGCTCAGCTTGCCGCCGGCGATGACCACATCGGCGCCGTCATGATTGAGAGCAACATCTTCAGCGGTAACCAGAAGTGCGACAGCCGTCAGAACCTGAAATACGGTGTCAGCATAACCGATGCCTGCGTTGACTGGGAAGGAACACTCGCTATCCTCGACACTCTGGCCGGGGGTGTTCAGGCTCGCCGCAATCGCAGCTGATTCTTAAAATCACACAACTTGTTATTTCCAAGCCCCGCAGCAGCACTGCGGGGCTTTCTGCTACTGCATTCCTGACTTCAAAAAGTCTTGCCATAGCGGCGGGTGTAGGGTATAATGCGCGCACGTATGATGGATAGCACACTTCTTTCCACACTTGAGCAGGCCGTGGCCGATGGCCGCCTGCTGGCAGATTCACTTACCAACATTCAACTGCTGCTTGCCGGCACTCAGGACCCGGTAGCCCCTGCCGCGATTGCCGAACTTACGGCTGCCGGCGAATGGGCTGAGCTCAACAACCGCTTCTACAAAACACTGGCTTTCGGTACGGGCGGTCTGCGAGGTCGTACCATCGGCATGGTCGTAGCCCCCTCCGAACAGGGTAAAGGCGGCGTCAATGGCCGCCCCGAGTTCCCCTGCGTGGGTACTGCCAGCATGAACTACTTCAACGTAGGCCGCGCCATGCGTGGTCTTATCACATACGTCAACCGTTTCGTACAGGCCGAGGGTACGGGGCGCAAGCCCCGTATCGTTGTTGGCCACGACACACGTCATTTCTCCCGCGACTTTGCCGAGTACTGTGCTAAAATCGCCACAGATCTCGGCTGTGACTGCGCCCTGTTTGACGGCCCCTGCTCCACCCCCGAGGTGTCCTTTGCCATTCGTGAGCTGAATGCCGACACCGGCGTGGTGCTCACCGCCTCCCACAACCCCGCCCACGACAATGGGTTCAAGGCCTATTTCAACGACGGCGCCCAGCTCATTGCCCCGCACGACAAGGCCGTGATTGCTGAGGTCAACGCCCTGACAGGCGATACCTATGAGCCCTTGCCCGGCGACCAGCAGGGCGAGCTGAGCATCCTCGGCCCCGAGTTCGACGCCATCTACATCGAAAAGCTCAAGGGCATCATCCTGCGCCCCGAGGTCTTCAGTCAGGCCGCTGCCAAGGTTGTTTACACCAACCTGCACGGTACCGGCGGACGCTGCATCGTACCCATTCTCAAGCAGATTGGCTGCAATGTGAGCACCGTTGCCGAGCAGGATGTGCTTGACGGTCGTTTCCCCACCGTGGCCAGCCCCAACCCCGAGAACGCCCCTGCTCTCGACATGGCCATTGCTCAGGCCGATGCCGAGAATGCCGACCTGGTGATTGCCACCGACCCCGACAGCGACCGCATGGGTATTGCCGTGCGCGACACCGCCACCGGCAAAATGCAGTTGCTCACCGGCAACCAGACCGGTTGCCTGTTGGCTTGGTACCGTTGCATGAGCGCCATGGAGCTCGGCATCATCACTCCGCAGAACATCGACCACGCCGTGATGGTGAAGACCTTTGTCACCAGCCCGCTGCAGGACGCCATTGCCGCCTCCTTCGGCATCTCCACGGTCAATGTTCTCACCGGTTTCAAATACATCGCCGCCAAGCTCGGCAAGTACGAGCAGGCTATTCCCGCCGCCGAGCGCGAGGGTTACCGCAACATGACCGAAGCTCAGACCCGCGAACTGCGCCTGAAGTACAGCAAGTACTTCATCTTCGGCGGCGAGGAAAGCTACGGATATCTCGCTCAGGACTTCGTGCGTGACAAGGACGCCAACGCCGCAGCTCTCTGCCTGGCTGAAATGAACGCCTATCTGGCCTCCAAAGGCATTGGTCTGCTGGAGTGCCTGAACAACATTTACACCGAGCTGGGCTACTATCTCGAGCTGGGCAAGAGCATCGTGATGGAGGGTGCCGATGGTGCCGCCAAGATTGCCGCCCTGACCGCAAGCTACATGCAGAACCCGCCTGCCGAAATGGATGGCGTGGCCGTAACCGCCGTGCGCGACTTCTCCACCGGCACTCTGACCGATGCCGAGGGCGACCCCATCCCTGCCGAGAAGATGCTCTTCTTTGACCTGGCAGACGGTCGCAGCTTCGCCGTACGCCCCAGTGGCACTGAGCCCAAGATTAAATACTACCTCTTCGCCCACGGCGAAAAGGGTGCAGACCTTGCCACCGCCAAGCCTGCTGTTGAGGCCGGCATCAATTCCCTCTGGGCCGCCGTTGAAAAGGATGCCCGCGAGCGCATGAACTAAATCATTTCCCCATAATTCAAACGTCCACAGGCGTCACCATGAGCCTGTGGACTTTTTTTGCTTACAGTCAAACAAGAACGCCTCGTATCGACATTCTGATATTTCATCAGTAAGTCAAAGAAACCGGTTGACTTAAGAATATAGTTTTATTATAGTTCTATTATGATAAATCTATTGAAGGATGCGTTTTTATTAGCACTCATATTTCACTTTTGTGCAATGGCGGATACCGGGAAAATTAACGATGAACACAAGGCCGGAACCCATGAATCGAAAATTCTTTTTTATGATTGGAAGGAAGATGAGCTTTACGGATATAAAATAAATAGAATAATCAGCGAATTGGATTTATCAGAGTTTCGTTATATTATTGCAAGATGTAACTCTCCGGAAATGCCTGACGGCAATTACATAGTGACACAGGATTCTCCGGAACTATCGGGGTTAAATATGTATTACTCGCTAAAAATGCAGGATGGTAAGATATATAACTTCCCAAGAGTAATCACAGCTCCGGATACACCCTATGAAGATACAAGTAACAAAATCCTCATCAAAGGCTTCCGAAATATAGGTGAAAGTGTATGGAAGGACGGAATAAACAATGCATATTTGGTTAGTGATATTCTCATCGATATTGAAAACAAATCCGCCTCTCCCATAATCCTGCTTGGTCAAAGTCTGACAGGTGATGAGCAAGTGATATTACCCATATTCAAACATAACAACCAATTATATACAATCATTCACGAAAGAAATATTTATATTCCTCCTATGAGTGTATATAGACTGCATGGTAGAATTATTCCGCATCCGGCAAAACGAGATATCAAACCAACTCACAAAATGCATGTTATGAAGCTACCCGAAAAAATGAAAGATGTGTATATTGAACTCGCTTTCGAAACAGTGATAATCGGTAAAAAAATACGGGTGTATCCCGAATTGCCCCAAAAGTTCATTTATCGCAGCAAATTCACCAAAGGAAGTTACTGAAGCGTACGCTAAAGGTGAAAGGTGCTAACTTTACGCGTCTCATTCCACGTTTTATCCGCGTCACTCATTGATTTACTACTTGCAAGGGTTGGCGAGCTGTGGTAATATATCGTGCGAAATATGGCAGCAGAATATACGGAGGACGATATTAAATCGTTGGCCTGGCAGGAGCACATACGCGCAAGAGCGGGTATGTACATCGGTAAACTGGGCGATGGCAGCATGGCCGATGACGGCCCCTATGTGCTGCTTAAGGAGGTGATAGACAACTGTGTGGACGAGTTTGTGATGGGAGCGGGTAAGAAAATCATCATCCGCATAGCCCCCGATGGTCTGTGCGAGGTGCGGGACTTCGGCCGCGGCATACCCCTGGGTAAGCTCTATGATTGCGCTGCGCAGATTAACACCGGCGGCAAATACGACAGCGAGGCCTTCAAAAAATCCGTCGGCCTGAACGGCGTGGGTCTGAAGGCCGTCAACGCCCTTTCCTCATTCTTTGAGATACGCGCCTGCCGCGAGGGTCAGTGCCGCCACATCCAATTCTCCGAGGGCGTCATGATTGACGGCACCGACATCACCGAGCCGACGGATGAGCCCGACGGCACGAAGGTCACCTTCATGATTGACCGCACAGTCTTTGCGGAGAATGCGGCATTCAACCACGAGTACGTGTCGCGCATGTGCCGCTACTACTGCTACCTCAACACCGGCCTCACCATCAACCTGAACGGCAAGAACATTGTCTCGCGCAACGGTCTGTTGGACCTGCTGAAGGAAGAAATGACCAGCGAGCCGCTCTACCCGCCCATTCACCTGAAGAATGACGATATCGAGATTGCCCTGACTCACAGTGATCAGTATGGCGAGGAGTACTATTCCTTCGCCAACGGCCAGCACACCACCATGGGCGGCACCCACCAGAGCGCTTTCCGGGAGGCCATCGCCAAGACCCTCCAGAACTTCTACAAGAAGAATTACGAGGCCGCCGACATTCGCGCCAGTATCGAGGCCGCTATCAGCATCAAGGTCATCGACCCCATTTTCGAGTCCCAGACCAAGACCAAGCTCGGCAGTAACACCATGGGCCCCGGTAAGGAAACCATCCGCACCTTCGTCGGTAACTTCCTGGCAAAGGAACTCGATAACTACCTGCACCGCAATCCGGAAGTCGCTGAAATCCTGGAGGACAAAATCAAGGACAGCGAGAGAACCCGCCGCAAAGTTGCAGATGTTCAGGGCAAAGTCGCCAAGGAGCGCGCCAAGAAAGCCCGCGTGCACAACAAAAAACTGCGCGATTGCCGCGTGCACTACGACACGAAGCACAAGCGCGCGAAGGACACCATGCTCTTCATTACCGAGGGCGACTCCGCCTCCGGCTCCATCACCACAGCACGAGATGCCGAGACTCAGGCCGTGTTCTCCCTGCGAGGTAAACCGGCTAACAGCTTCGGCATGAACAAGAACGCCAT
Source organism: Akkermansia sp. (assembly GCA_017471985.1). Taxonomy (GTDB): domain Bacteria; phylum Verrucomicrobiota; class Verrucomicrobiia; order Verrucomicrobiales; family Akkermansiaceae; genus Akkermansia. The sequence goes on from JAFURE010000102.1 coordinate 28,920, forward strand.
CCTCGAAACCAACGAGGAGCTCGACTTCCTGCACCTCGCTCTCAATGTCGACAAGAACATCGAGGATCTGCGCTACAACAAAGTCATCATCGCGACGGATGCCGATGTGGACGGCATGCACATACGACTGCTGCTGCTCACTTTCTTTATTCAGTACTTCCCCGAGGTCATTCAGGAAGGCCACCTTTACATCCTGCAGACCCCGCTCTTCCGTGTACGCAACAAGAAGAAAACCATTTACTGCTACTCTGAGAACGAGCGCGACAAAGCCGTGAAGGAGCTGGGCAAGAACCCCGAAATCACCCGCTTCAAGGGCTTGGGTGAAATCTCGCCGCAGGAGTTCAAGGGCTTTATCAACGAGGATATCCGACTGGAGGAAGTCACCCTCGAGAACGCCAGGCGCCTGCGCGACCTGCTGCGCTTTTACATGGGCGAGAATACCCCCGACCGCAGGCAGTACATCATGGACAACCTGCGCATAGAAGAAGATTTAGCTTAACTTACAACCGGAAAAACAACCATGAAAACACTCATCATCGCACGCCACGGCAACACCTTCCGCAAGGGCGAAACACCCACTCGCGTCGGCTCCCGTACTGACCTGCCCCTCGTAGAGGAGGAGCGCGGTCGGGGTATCGGCAAATACCTTGCCAAACTCGGCCTTGTACCCACCCGCATACTGGCCGCGCCGCTGCAGCGCACCATGGGCACAGCCGCTCTGGCCGCAGAAGAACTGGGTAACCCCTGCTCCGTTCAGCCCGATGCCCGTTTCATTGAGGTAGACTACGGCCCAGACGAAAACCACAGCGAGGAGGATACCAAGGCTCGCCTTGGCGCCGACATTGCCGCCGCCGAGGGCAAAGACCCGTCCGCCCTCACCGCCGAGGAGCTCGACGCTATCGGTGCCGCTGCCATCGACAAATGGAACGCAGAGGCTATCGTACCCCCGGGCTGGAAAGTCGATGTTCAGCAGATTATCGACAACTGGACCGCTCTCGCAGGCGAGGTGAAGGATGGCGAGGTGCTGCTCTGCGTGTCCTCCAACGGCACCATCCGCTTTGCCCCCTATATCACAGGAGATTACGCCGGGTTCTGCGCCACTCACGACATCAAGGTCGCTACAGGCGGCGTTTGCATCTTCACTAGCGAGGACGGCTCCAACTGGCAGTGCTCCGAGTGGGGTGTCAAGGCATTCAAGCACGTATAACCGCCCTTCACCAACCGGTGAACAAAAAACAACTCATTGCCCGGGTTCAGCGCTATATGGGCCCGGGCGCCACAGGCAGCACCGCCTCCGCAGCAGTAGAGGCGGTGCTGAGCTCTATTCAGAAGAACGCCCAAACCGTACCCAAACTCCATATCGCCGGGTTCGGGACCTTCAGACTATCCCCTAAAGGCAAACTCACCTTCTCTCCCGCAAGAGGATTCATACCCAACAGCAAAAAATGAAGTAGTAGTTACACATTACAAAGGACTAAGTGAGAAATTAGGTGGGCTTTCGCCCGCAAATATGCATAAAGGCGAAAAAGACAAGCTTTGCCGTTACGCTTTTTGGAAAGCGCCAAAAATGGGAAAGCTAATGTGTCAGTGAATGGGTTTCGAAATGAAGTCTACTAATGGAGAAGTAACGCTTCATCAGCGGTTCATATATCGGGATTACTTAGCGCGATTGTTGCTGTCCTCGCGTGACTGTGTGTGAATTTGTATAGCCATAATGCATCGGCGGAATGTCAAAAGTGAATACCTTTCAGACATGAACGAAATGCACCTGTATGGTAGAATCGCCACGCTTTTCCGCCGACATGCCGCATGGCGGGTGTCTACGTGCACCGTCAGCGGGAAGTAAGCCAGTCCTTACCGCTGATGGTAACGTAGCCGCAAGGGTACGGAACAGCAGCTAACCATGGCTGGTGGAAAGACAACCTCATGAATCTTCGACTCATGATAGAGCTGATAATGCTC
>JAFURE010000103.1 GCA_017471985.1 Akkermansia sp.
GGTGGTTAATCCGGCAGGATTTGCCACCATTTTTCTGCCATATCGCGGGTGGTGCCCGCCATGTTGACATACCGGGAATAGAGCAGCTGCGCGGAACGGTGGCCCATGTTGAGCTGTAGCCGGGTGATTTCGCCGTGGCGGGCCTTGAGGTAATAGGTGGCGTACGAGTGGCGCAGGCAGTCATGCTGCCAGATGCCACCGCCGAACCCGGCACGGTGACGCAGGGCGGCAAGGTTGGCGTGGAGGTTTTTGGCGGGCGTCACTAAGTCACCCGGGGCGGCATCTGCCGGGCGGCAGGCACGCAGCCAAGCAGCGAGGGTGGCGTGCATTTCGATGTGGCGCTGGCCGCCGGTCTTGCTGTTCGGTGCACGCACGGATATGATAGCATCCTCAAAATCAATATCTTGCCAGCGCAGGCGGGTGCATTCTGTAGGACGCATGCCCGCGAACGCGCACACGGCGATATATGGGCGCAGGTAGGTTAAATCCTCCGTAGCAGCGCGGCGTGCGGCGTGCCCGGTGATGTGGGCGGCGGCGGCGATTTCGGCGGCGGTGGCCGGACGGCACGCGGCGAATAGTTTTTGCAGATCACCGGGCGGCAGCGCGGTGATTTCGGCCTCCTGCACGTGGCGCTGTTCCAGGCAGGTAACGGGGTTTTCCATGCGCACCAGCCTGCGTTTGATGGCGTAGGCAAACAGGGCGTGCAACTGACGGCGGCCACCGTTCCAGGCGGTAGGGCTGTGCGACCATGCGGCATCCAGCGCGGCTTGCACCATTTCGGGCGTGAAGTGTTCCAGCGGTACCTCTGACAGCCCCGGATTGCGGTTGAACAGGGTATGGCAGGCACCGCGCCGCGCACGGCGCGTGGCGATGGATTGGTGGCCTTTAGCAGCCTCGACTTTGGCGAGGATGCCGGGCAACGTGAGCGAAGCGGCGGCGGCCGGGGCTGCCGTACCTATTTCCGCCCCCGCACCCCCGGAGGGTATGAACGGCGCACATGCCACGCCCTGCGCGTGTACGGCGGCGAATAGTTGGCGAACGGCATCGCACAGGGACAGGCCCGAGCCCTCAAGAAGTTGACAGGCGGCAGCGGCATCGGCAGCGAGCCGCGCAGGTAGCAGTGCCACGGGCTTTTCGCCGTGCTGTTTCACCTGCGCCCGGATGGAGGCCACGTAGCTGGATGCTGCCGCGCGTGTGGCGAATCGGCGGTACTGCCGTTTGCCTGTAGGCGATAGACGCGCGGGCAGTACAACAAGCCACGGGCTTTTCGCGTGGCCCTTGTATTTGTCCCTGGTGATGCTTAACTGCATGGGCGGTATTATATCGCGGGGCAACAGTTTAGGCAACCGCAAGAGGCCGCCCGTGGCCGTATCTGGCCGCAACTGGCCGCCTCTGGCCGCTGTATTTTTACATTCTTGCGCCACGCTTTACGCGCTGACGCATAACGCCTTGCGCCTTATTGCTTGCCATGCAAGGCGAAAAATGCTATATAATTCAAAATTCAACTTTCCCTGCGGGCTTGACGGCGGGGCTCGGTAGTGGTAGATTAGAACAAGATGAGCGATATGAGCAATAAACTGAGGTGGCCCGGGGCAGAGTGGGACGTGTCGGGCGCGTTTGCCAAGGATGCGGTGCTGCTCCGATTTCATGATTTCTGCCGGGATCACCTGGGCTATGCGCCCTTTGCTGTGGTGCACGGTTCACCCCTGTTCCGCTGGAATTGTGGTCGAGTGCTCAGTATGTTGCAGCGCAGTGACAAGGAAATTAACACCGCCGCCGCGGCATACGTGAAGCGCGGCATTCCGGTGGACCTTACCTTCACCAACCCGAAACTGCGCGAGGAAGACATGAAGAACATGCTCGGCAACCGCCTGCTGAGTTTCTTTGCCGCGCAGAGCACCCCTCAGGTACGCCATGCCGTCATCATCGGGTCCGATACTCTCTATGCGCACGTGAAGACTAATTATCCGCAACTCGGCACGGTATCCTCCATTCTGCGCATTACCTGCGATGGCGGTAAGGGCAAGCTCGACTCCTACCTGCGCCTGGCCGAGCGCTATGATAAGGTGATGATTCACCCGGATGATGTGTTCAACTACGACATGCTCGAAAAAATGGAGGATAAGGGGCGCTATGAGCTCATACTGAATGAGTACTGCATGCGTAACTGCCCCATGCGCGCCTTTCATTACACCACCATGGCCGAGCAGGCCTATGATATTGATGGTTACGATACCACCAAATTCTACAAAGCCCTGGAGCGCAATGGTTGCCAAAATCTGCCCGCCATGCTGACCGACCCGGCTGTGGGGGTGTCGGCCCTTACCACGCCCGAGATTGACCGCCTGTACGACATGGGATTCCGCAAGTTCAAGCTGCAGGGGCGTGCCCACCCGAATGCCCTGCCGCTCATCAATGATTTGTTGCGTTTCATGCTGCCGCCCGGCAGCGCGCAGGATACACTGTGGCTGAGCCTCTGCTCGGCCTTTCTGGAAAGTTTTACCCCCCTTACCACCGAGGCATGAAAACTGATTTTCTGACACAGGATTACCTGCCGCAAGCTGCCTGGAGCCTGAGTGGCGGCCTGTTACACGGCTATTGCATGGTGCAGCTCTGCGAGGGTATGGCAAAGGAAATGAAGGACATACGCAGCATGAAAGCGCTGCATATCACCCCCGCTTGTTCGTGGAGTCTGGACTGGCATGTGCAGCGCTCCATGACAACCCCGACCGCCTATCTGCACCTGCTGGGGCATACAGATGCCATTAAACAGCCGCTCTGCCTGAACTTCGACAATCCCTATGTGGCCAAGGCTATGGTTGAGGATGCCTTTGGCCTGTTTCTGGTCGATGAATTGCTGCGCCATAACCCCACGGGGCAGAATTGTGTGGCTGTGGCCGATGACCGCGTGGCCTTTGTTCTGCGCCGTCAGTTCCCCACTCTGCGTATCATTGCCCACATGAATCGCTCTGTCTGCGAGGAGGGGGAGCCCGATGCCGACTTCTGCAATCGCCTGCTGGAGGTTTATCACGAGGTACAGCTTTACCCCGGCAGTCTGCGCTACCCCGGTCTGGTGCAGGCTCTCAGCCATCCCGAGCGTTGTACCGTAGTGGTGAATGACCTTTGCCGTCGCGGCAGCCGTGCGGCTCACAGTCAGGCGCTGCTCTTACTGGCGCAGATGCGTGTACGCCCCTACGACTTCAACTACAAGGTGCGCCGTAGTGAGCAGATGTCGGCTCTTCTGGCACCCCCGGGAGCCCCGGCTAATATGTTCTCGCGTTCAGAACTGCAGACCCTCTATGCGCAGGGGCTGCGCTCCTTCCATGTGCAGGCCGAGCAGTACCGGAATGCCATGACCCCGGCCTGGTTGTTCATGAATTACCTGCTCACGGACTCCCCTCAATACAGCAACAAGACATCGCTGCTCATCTACAAGGTGCTCAGCTACCTGACCGGCGACACTCCCTCCCTCGCCAGTGGTCTGGAGCCTTTCCCCATGCGCTGGGATTGAGGAAGTACGAGGGACCCGTCTCCGCGTCTCGCTGCGCTCGCTTGCTACGCCGTGGCAGGCTGCGGGCTTTGCCCGCCAAATATGAGAACCCGCGCTTGCGCGGGTGGTATATGGTAGCCGGGCGGCGTAAGCCCCCGGTCAGCAATGGAAAATATATTGGAACCCGCACAGGGTGCGGGTGGCATAAACGGTGGCTCTGATATAATGCGGTGAATACATGGCGATATTTTGCATCAACGGTTTATGCCACCCACACAAGTGTGGGTTCTCATTTTTTTATTATCGGTTACCTTGGGCTTACGCCCAAGGCTATTATATGTCACCCGCGCAAGCGCGGGTTTTAAAGTATGGCTCCCGTCTTCGGCTTCGCCTACGCTGAGGCAGGCGCCTTCGCTCGCTAGGGATAAATATCTTTTTAACGGCCTGCGGCCGAGTGAAAAGCGGGCTGAAGCCCGCGGTGAAGAACCGGCTGCGCACGGTGGTGAAGAATGCGCTGCGCGCATGGTGAAGACCAAGGCTGACGCCTTGGGGTACATAAAGAAAAATCCCTTTCATACCGAAGCATGAAAGGGATTTTCTATACTCGAGACGGGACTCGAACCCGTACAGGTCGCCCCACTAGATCCTTAGTCTAGCGCGTCTACCAATTCCGCCACCCGAGCATGGGTTTTGCACTTGGTGCGCCGCAACTATACACGAGTGCGGCGCAGAATGCAAGCCTTTTTTTGCAAAAAAGTGCAATTTTTTTGATTTTTTGTCAGAAAAGGGGTGTGTCAGTGGCGTTTTGAGCCGGCGTAGGAGCCGTTTTTGTTGTAATAGCGGGTATTGTTGCCGCTCTTTTCGGCGCTGCCGGAGTATGAACCGTTCTTGTTATAGTAGCGGGTGGAGTTACCGCTCTGCTGAGCGCTGCCGGAGTATGAACCGCTCTTGTTGTAGTAGCGGATGGTATTGCCGCTGCGCTGGGAGCTGCCGGCGAAAGAGCCGCTCTTGTCGTAGTAGCGGGTGGAGTCGCCGTTGTGCTCGGCACGGCCGATGTAGGAGCCGCTCTTGTCGTAATAGCGGGTGGTGTTGCCGCTGCGCTCAGTGCGGCCTACATTGCTGCCGTTCGGACCGTAAAAACTGTCTGCCATGACCGGCAGTGCCAACAGAAGAATGAGAAGGGGTTTCATGTTGATTATCGTTTGAAAAGGGTTCCTCTTTCTTATACCTCAAAAAGTGTTGCGGTACAAGCGAAAAATCTTGCTGCGTGTTGATTTATCTGCTAGAATGCCTGTCAACGAACCGTAACGATGAAACTGACCGATACCGACCTGGATGTGCGTGACCGCGAGTGGGTGGAGAGCGTGCTGCAGGCAGACGAAGAACTGCTGCTGCTGTGCAAGCCGCAGGTACGTCTGTGGCGGGCGGGGTATCTGCCCATGGCTCTGTTCGCAGCTCTGTGGCTGGGCATCATTGGCACTATATCATTTTTCACTGTTCGGGAATGTCTGGAGTGCGTGCAAGAAAAGCCCGGCTTGCTGCTTATGGTGTTGTTTCTGGTGCCGTTCTGGGTGGTGGGTATCGGTTTTGTGCACAGCCCGTGGAGACGGCGTGAGCTGGATCGCCGTACGGTATACCTGCTGACCAACAGGCGGGCAGTGGTGCTGCGCCCGTCAGAGTTCCGTTTTCGCCCCACACAGAAGGATTACCCGCTGGAACATGGTATGATTAAAGAGGTGCAGGAGAAGCGGGACGGCAGTGGCAGCCTGGTTTTCGGCTACGAGGTACAGCAGACAAAAGGCGGTGAGAACTATCTGCCCGTGGGATTTCTACATGTGCCGCAGTTGCAGCGGGTGAGAGATATTCTGCTCAGCGCCTTGCAGGAGTTTGCCGAACCTCAGCAGCCTGCGGTTGCTGTAACACCCGAGCCGCAAGCAGAAGCCCCCTCACGCATACTCCTCGTGGTTGCCTCCATCATTATAGCGATAGGTTTGAAAGAAATGACGGAGTCTGTAACGACCTTGCTGGAAAGGGCGGGTAATCCGGCTGAGTGGTTGTTTGAGTTGGTTGCTCCTTCGATGTTAAGCGGTTTTGGTAGTGTTTTGCTTATCGCCTGGTTCAGGGATTACAGGAAGTATACGCGGCAATATCAACAATATAGCGATAGCAAAGGAGCCGCAGAATGATGTCGAATACGGAATTGAGTGCAGGTGAGCGCCGACGTCTGGACGATACCTTGGGGGCGGATGAACGGCTGCTCCTGGCGGTGAAACCGCGCTCGGATGTCGAGGATGAGCGGTCAACGGTGGAGCGTATTGTCGGTACTTTTTTTCTGGTGATATGTTTGGGGGTAACCATTGGCATGGCCGAGGAAAACCCCATGGCCTGTATCCTGATGTTGCCGGCATGGATTTCCGGTTTGCTGGGCTTTTTTCTGCCGAATATACGCCGTAAGCGTCGCCGGCTTACCCTGTACGCGATAACGGACAGGCGGGTGTTGATATGGGAGCCGAATCGCTGTATGGTGCTGCGGTTGCGCTCAATCCCGCTGCGGGCTGATATGATTCAGGAGGTAGCCTGTTTACCCGCCGGTTACGGCAATCTGGTATTTGACTACTCTTGGGATGAATGGAACGGCGCTCGCGAAGAACGCGTGGCCAAACAGGTGGGATTTATCGATATCCCTCAGGTTAAGCGCGTGCAGACCGTGCTCGAGTCTGCCATCGCTGAATATGAACGAAAATACAACAACTTGCGTCGATAATCATGAATACTGAAGATTGGGAGATGAGCCCGCAGGGTGCAGCTCGAGTGCGGGAGTTGCTGCAGCCCGGCGAGGAGTTGTTGCTGGTGGTGAAGCCGGCTACCGGGCTGAATGTCGCAGCAGCAACAGGCGATTGGGTGATCGGTGCTGTGCTGTTGGGCTGTGTGGGTGGGATTTGTTGGCTGTGGTGGGGTGCCATTGTGGATATCTGGTGGTATTATATGCTCGCCTCGTCACCCTTTCTGGTGATGGGAACGGCCATCATCTGTTCTCCCCTGCTGAAGCGGTGGCGCGTGGGGCATACACTGTACCTGCTCACGAACCGCCGCGTGGTTATGTCGATTCCCCGTCTGTTTGCACGGGACAGCGTGCGGGAGTTTGTGCTGAATCCCAACCCGGTTAAGCGGGTATGCTACGCCGATGACGACAGCGGCGACATCGTATTCGCGTATGATACACCTCGTGTGTTCGGGCTCCGGCGTAAGCCGCTCCCCGTGGGATTTCTGTCTGTGCCGCAGGTGGAGCGTGTGGCTCAGCTGATTGCTCGGCAAGTTGTAGCTCAGGGTGGAGCGCGCACCGAGGATGAGGTGCTCCCTCCAACGGATTTCTCTCAATATCCGCAGTTGCTGCCGGAAAGCCGCTCGGTATGGCTGTTGTTCGGGGTGATGGTTACGCTGTTTTCTGTGGGGCTTGCTGTCTTTGGGGGATATCAGCTGCTGAATCTGCTTGAGGAAGGAGACTGGCATTTGCCGTTTTTTGCGTTGCTGAGCCTATTGTCTGCCATGGTGGGAATTTATATCGGCGGGGGAATGTTGGCCGATAGTCTGAAACGCCCGAAAGAATAAGTACCATGGAAAATCTGCCCCCACGAGATGCCGCCCGTGCGGCTGCAGCCCTGCAGGCGGGCGAAGAGTTGTTGCTGGTGGTGAAACCGCGCTCGGCTCCGGGGGCTGATTTATATTTTCAGATGCTGCCCGGCGCGCTGATGGTGGCAGTTCCGGTTGGCGTTATGTGGACTTTGCAGGAGCTTGGATGGGTGCCGATTTTTATCGGGATGCCCTTCCTGCTTTTGGGCTTAACGGCGCTCAGTTCCCCCTGGCGATATCGGTGGCGCATGCAGCGCACGCTCTACCTGCTCACCAATCACCGAGCGATTGTACTGGAACCACGCCGGTTCCGCATGCGTGTGCGGGCGTTTGCACTTCATCCTGACTTGGTAAAGCAGGTGGTGGCCGAACCGGCCGGGCATGGTGATATCATTTTTGCGAGGGAACGCCGATGGCAGTTCGGTGCGCGCAGTATTTACTATGGCTTGAGCCCGGTGGGATTTCTGGCCGTGCCGCAGGTGCAGCGTGTGGCGCAGATGATTGCTGAACTGACCGATTCCATATTGCCTTCGGCAGAACCGACTACGGCGTCGCAAGTGCCTGTTCGCACGGTGCAGAACCCCGTGCAGTCCATGATTTTCGGCGCGGTGTTTATCCTCGTGACGACAGCGGTTGCCGTGGCGGGGGGCTGGTGCTTTGTGGCCGATGTGCTGACGAATGGCTTGAGTGTTGATATATTGCCCGGTCTGATAATTGTTTTGGGTGGGGGATTCATGAGCCTTGTCGGGTGGTATATCCTGCTCGATGCTATCAAAGAAAAAAATAAAAAGAACTGACTACTGATGAATACGGAACAATGGGGACTGAACCCTCGGGATGCAAGTCGCGCCTCTGCTGCCCTGCAGGCGGGTGAAGTGGTGACGCTCGTGGTGAAACCGCGGGCCAAAATGGATCCTATCATGGTGTTTCTGCGTGTGGGCAGTGGCTTGCTGCTGATTGCGTGGCTGCTGTTTGATGGGGTGACGGTCGATTGGGCTCTGTTGTGTGCACTGTGGGTGCTGGCTGTGCTTTTGCTTATCTCCCCCCTGTGGCACCGTCGGCGCATGGAGCGCACGCTCTACCTGCTGACTTCTCGCCGTGCCCTGGTGCTGGAGCCCGGGTTGTTGTGGGGTGAGCGCATGGGCTCCTACCCACTGTACCCCAACCCGGTGCAGAAAGTGGAGCGCTATCGGGATGGCTACGGAGATATCGTGCTGGGCTATGAAATGCGCTGGTCCCCCGGGCACATCTTTTACCGCACCAACGGTGGCGGACTTGCCGGGGATATGTTCCGCCGCCGCAGGGTGAGTGTGGGTTTCATGAATGTGCCGCAGGTGGATGAGGTATACGCTCTTTTTTCTGCGCAGGTAGCGGCAGCTGTGCCCGAGGGATTGCCTGCCACGCCCGCTGCTGCACCTGCTCCTGTTCCCGCACCGGTAGGGCGCAGGCCGATTGAGTTCGGCGAGTGGGAAACGAATGCTGTCGACACGACCACCCCGCAGGCACTCATGGGCTTCGGTACGGTTATCAGCATAATCGCGGCGGTACTGCTGGCTGTGGGGATTTTCCTGCTGCACTCTGACCGTCAATTCGAAGCTGCCTGTGTGAAAACGCAGGGTACTGTGGTGAATGTGCGGCAGAAGACTGAGGTAAAGCACACGCGCAGCCGCCAACGTGGTTCCGGTGTTTCCATTCAGGTGGGAGGGAGCTCAACAGGGAACTCAGTCACGACTTATTATCCCACCCTTTGCTTTACAGATAGTGCCGGGGCCATTCATTATTATGAGTCCGACTACGGCAACCGCGAACCCGGCTACTATACCATAGGGCAACAGCTCACGCTGCGCTATTTGCCCTCTGACCCCACAGATGTGCGAATAGAAGGGGAATCCAACCTGGGCATGCTGCTGACGGTCATCAGTGGTTTGGTGCTGGTGATAGGTGGCGGTTTGTTGGCCGGCGGTATCATGATGCGAAAGAAATGAACAAGATGAAAACAGACCGTGACGCGGCGGATATCGCACTGTTTCGGGCGGTGCTTAAACCGCACGAGAATGCACTGCTGGTGGTAAGCCCTCAGGTGAAACCGGCCGGCAATAAGGCCGTGCGCCGTGCCATCTGCGGGGCGCTGTTGCTGGTGCTGCTGAGTGGGGCGGTGCTGTGTATCGACTCCTTCCGTTGGGTGATATCGCTGATGTTGCTGCCCCTGTGGGTACTGGCCTTGGTGTGGCTGAGTGCACCGCAGCGTGCGCGCGCGCGAACGGCTCGCACTCTCTGCTTGCTGACCAATCACCGTGCTCTGGTGCTGCAGCCGACGGCTATGGGCTATCGTTGTGTCACCTGGCCCTTGTATGAGGGGGTGGTGACAGAGGTTAAGCCGGCTGCGGATGGCTCGGGCAGCATTCTGTTTGATCGCAGCATGCACCAACATTACCCGGCCTCGCTCCGGCGTTCTCTGCCCGGCGGTTTTGAAGCCGTGCCACAGGTGGAGCGTGTGTTGCAGCTGATTGCGGAGCAGGTGGCCATGGCCAATCGAGAGCATGAAACGGAGACCGAGCTCCTGTTCCCTCAGCGCGGTACGGTGACGACTCTGGATGCCGACGGGCATTTCCTGAAAGATTCCGCCGATACTCCGAAGGAGTACAGCGCCTCCCCCGGTATTGTGCTGGGCTCGTGTTTTGCTCTCTTGGCTTCCTTGTTTATGTGGGGTGTCCTGCCGTCATTGCGGATGGATATGCGGCTGGAGGCCGAAGGTGTGTCTGCCCGGGGTACAGTGGTGAGGGTGGAGTCGTCACTCTCCAGCGATAAGACCCTCTCGTATTTCCCGGTGGTTCATTTTACCCCGGCCGATGGTGTGGTGCGAGAGTACCGCTCGTCTTACGGTTACTCGGCTACAGAATACTCTGTCGGCAGCAAGGTGGAGCTGCGCTACCTGCCGACAGACCCCACGCAGGTGCGCTTGGTTGGCGAACGGGGAGTGACGGTGCTGATTCTGCTGTTCAGCGCGGCCTTTTTCTGGTTGGGGGTGATTATGGCCGGGCGCGGTGTTATTTTGTATTGGAGAAGGAGATATTATCATGAGTCTTTCTGAATGGGGATTAAATCATAGGGATGCCAAACGACTGCAGCAGGTATTGCAGGATGACGAACGCGTGGTGATGGTCGCCGCACCCCGCCGGCAGATGCCGCTGTCGGACTCCTTCGGGCCGGTGCTTCTGGGGCTGGTGCTGCTGGCATTTTCGGGTGGCACGGCCTATCTGTTCGGTAAGATGTGGTGGGTGGCGGTGCTGTTCTTCAGCCCGTTCTGGTTGTTGGCTCTGGTGTTCCTCAGTGTGCCGTTACGCTATAGTTGGCGTATGGCTCGCACGCTGTATGTACTGACGGACAAGCGGGCTATTGTGCTGGAGCAGCTGAGCCTGTGGCGCAGGCGCTGTGTGTGCTGGCCTCTCTTCCCCGGACTGGTGAAGAAGGTGGCGAAAGAGGGCCATGACCTGGGTAGCTTGATTTTTGACTACGAAATGCGCTTTTCCTTCGAATCCCGCCGGCGGCGCTATGTGCCCTGGCCTGTCGGTTTCCTCATGGTGCCGCAACCGGAGCGGGTGCAGCAGTTGGTGGCAGAACAGGTGGCAGCCATTCCCGCAGAGCAGGCTCCCTTTGCCTATCGTCCCCCGGTCTTGAAAACGCCTGCCCCTAAGCTCGATGCCTGGGGAACCCCGCTCGCAGAGCAACCTTGGGATAAGAAGAATGACAGGCGCTTTTTCCTGATATTCGGCGCGGCGTTTGTGTTCTTCGGCTTGCTGGGACTGGGGCAGGGCGTCCTCAGACTGCATACCGAGAGCCGACTGGAGGCTGAGGGCGTGCAGGCTACCGCTACGGTGCTGAAGGTAAGGACAAGTGGCAGCAATGGCAGAGGGCACAGTGAGTCCTATTATCCCACTCTGCGGTTTACGGATGCCGTAGGGCGTGTGCAAACGGTTGATTATCATATCGGTACCGATAACTATCCTGTGGGCTGCAAGCTCCCGATAATCTACCTGCCCACCGACCCCGAGAGCCTGCGTATCGAGGAGCCCGGATTGAGCCCGGGTGTGGTTTCTGTGCTGGGTGGGGTGATTTTTGCGTTTGTCGGGGGCGGAATCCTCATTTTTGGTTACAGAATGAAAAAGAAGAGTTAATAGCCGATGGAAGATACTGATATGAAGCGTGTGCAGGAGCTGCTGGCAGAGAATGAGGAGGCGCTGCTGGTGGTGCACCCCCGCATGCCCCTGAGCAGTGGCAGGACCTTTCTGCTGCTTCTGCCGACCGGTTTTGCTCTTTTGTGGGTACTGTGGGCGGCAGTGTCACTGGGGAGTGATTGCTGGGTGGCGCTGTTGTCGGGGCTGCCTTTTCTGCTGATTGGGGCGCTGTTCGGCATATCGCCGTTGTGGCACCGCTTGCAGATGGCGCGCATGGTGTATGTGCTCACGAATCGGCGTGTGGTCATTTCCGAACCTCTCGGGCTGCACGGGAGCCGCTGCGTGAGTCTGCCCCTGCGCCCGAACCCGGTGCTGAAAGTGGTGAAAAGGCAGGGCGGCTACGGCGATATCATTTTTGCCTGGGAGCGCCGTTGGCAGCTCGGGGCTCGGGTGTACAGTCTGGTCTCGCCCGTGGGGTTCATGGATGTTCCGCAGGTTACCCGTGTGCTGCAGATGCTCGAGGAACAGGTGGCGGCTCTGCCCGAGGATGCTGCCCTGTCGGCTGTCGAGGGTGTGGAACCCCTGCCGATGGACGGACGCGGCCGGCCGCGTGTGCTGACCGTGGAGCGAGAGTTTGCGCTGTGGGTAGGGGGCGCCTGTTGCGGTGTTTCCCTGCTGCTGTTGCTGTTGGGGGCTGCGGCATTGCCGCGTGAGCTGGGATTTAAGGAGAACGCTGTCACGACCACGGCCACGGTGTTGAGCCTGCGCCGCGAGCTGCACGATTTCTCCCCACATGTTCTCAGCGAGAAGGTTTGGATGACGCAGCGCAACGGTGTGCGCCGGGCATTTTTTGCCATGTACTACCCCACCGTACGCTTTACCGATGAAAAGGGGCGTACTCACACCGTGGAATGCCCGGTGGCTCAGCCGACATCCAAGCTGCCACCCAACAGGCAGATGACCATCAGCTACCACCGCCGTAACCCCGAGTGGCTGGCTATGGGCAAACCCTCGCGCCGCGGAATTACCTTCTGCATTCTGAGCATGCTGGCTTTCGTGGTGGGCGCGGCTATTGCCTCCGCCGGGCTCATCCGCCACCCGAAATCAGGTACCTAAGCCCTGTTCCTGCACCCCTCATCCCCTCTCCTGAGCTGTGCCGATGATGGTGCAGCTCGTTTTTTTCGTGTAGTAATTATTGTTCCATAACTGCTCCCGTTTCTCAGCTGAATATATGCTGTATAACTCATGCTGATTCGGCTACATTGCAGAGAGTGGGTTTTCTGTTATCTTTACCTTCCCCATCTCGCTATGCTCACCATCTGACTTCGGTACCGGTCCTTCCGCGCACTTCTCGATGCCAATGCCTATAAAGGAACGGATGAGGTAGGAATTGTGTTTGATGCTTCGTTGACAGGAGGGGACTTATCCTCAACTCATCCTTTCCCACCTTTTCTGCCGCAGCGCCTGAAAATCCCCTTGGGGCATTCAAAATTCGTCCTCATCGTCATCCAATGCGCGCGGGTGGGCGTCGAGGTAGGCCTGTTTCATGCGGGTTTTGGTGACGTGGGTGTAAATCTGGGTGGTGGAAAGGGAGGCGTGGCCGAGCAGTTCCTGTACGGCTCTCAGGTCGGCGCCGGCATCGAGCATGTGGGTGGCAAAGGTGTGGCGCAGTTTGTGGGGGGATATGTGGAAGGGCAGGTCGGAGCAGCGCAGGTACTTGTCGAGCATGAGCTGCACGCTGCGGCCGGTCATGCGGCGGCGCAGTCGGCTGAGAAAGAGGGGCCCCTGCGGGTCGAGCCCGGCGCGCAGGCGGTAGTTCTGAACGGCCTCGCGGGCATAGTCGCCCACGGGAACCAGGCGCTCCTTGCGGCCCTTGCCCAGCACGCGCACGCAGTCCTCACCGGGTTGCAGGGCGTCGGCATTCAGCCCGACAAGCTCGCTGAGTCGTATGCCGCAGGAATAGAAGAGCTCCAGAATGGCGGCATCTCGGTACGGCAGCCAGTCCGGGCTTTTCTTGTCCACCGGGGTGCGCAGGGGCAGGGAGAGCAGGTCCTCCATCTGCCGCAGGCTCAGGTGCACGGGCAGGCTGTGGCGGGCTTTGGGCAGGGTGACTTCGGCCAGTGGGTTGACGGCCAGTCCCTCCCGGCGCATGAGGTAGGTATAGAGCGAGCGCAGCGCGGCAAATCTCAGGCGGATGGAGGCGGGCTTGAGCTGCTGCTGCATGGCCTCGTATAACCAGCCGCGAAAACTCTCGCTGCTGCAGTCATGCCAGCTCACGAAGCGCGGTCCCATCCACTCCCGGAACTGCTGCAAGGTGCGTCGATAGGCCGCCAATGTGTGGGCCGAGGCGGTTTTCTCCACCTCCATATACGCCAGAAAGCGCTCTGCTATAGCCTCGGGTGACATGGGGGATTTTATAATTTACGATTTACGATTTACAATTTACAATTTACAATTTACAATTTGGAAATTCGGCGGCTGCGCCGCGGGGATTATTCGACAATATTTTGGCGTTTTGTTTTGATAGACGCTGTGATGATAGCTGTGAGCTGACGGGCTTCGTCTGAAAGGTCCAGTAGAAGTTCTTTGCGTACCAATCCGCTGTTTGCGAGCAGTTCAAGCCAATAGACTGTCTCATCTGCTTCTTCTTCACATATTTTCAGCTTGTTCAGAAAGTCATTGGCACTTTTAGCTATGCAGGCTGCTCTGTAATTGGCGCCGATGGAAGTACCGGAGCGCAGAAGCTGATGGGCTAAAACCCGGGCAGCTCCGCCTTTCCCCATCAGTTTCTCACTCAGGTGAATGATGCGTAGGGCAAATTGTTGGGTTCTACTAATCAGCTCTTCTCGGGTCATACAGTTGAGAGTGAAAAAACAGTTCGGCGACTACGCGCGTGCTATACGCGGTGCAGCCGCCGAACTTTTTACATTGTCAATTGTAAATGGTAGATTGTAAATACTACTGATTTACTTCTTGCCGGCGATTCCCATGGTGTAGCCGTTGTACTCACGCATGTTGTACAGGGGCTGACCTTCGGGAACAGCGTAGCCGATGTTCTTGCGAATCTGCAGGAAGTCGGCAATACCGGCCTCGTCCACCTGATTCAGGCCGCCACCGTGCAGGTCGGCAAAGAGTACCATCTTGCAGTAGGCGTCGGCGTTCTCCATGAACCACTCAGCTTCTTCGATGTGGCGGGCACCGGTAATGACACCGTGGTTCTCCATGAACACAACGGTGCTCTGGTGGCAGGCCTTGGCCACGGCCTCGGCGGTCTCGGGCGAGCCGGGGGTGCCGTAGGGGGCCAGCGGAATGTGCCCCAGGAAGATGTCGGCCTCGGGGTTGATGCCGTTGGGCGGTACTTTGCCGGCAAAGAGGAAGGCATTGCAGCAGGGGGGATGAGCATGGATGCAGGCGTTCACGCCCACCTCCTTCATCATGGCGATGTGGGTCTTCACCTCGCTGGTGGCGGGGCGATAGCCGCAGAGCTGACCGGCATTCATGTCGACCAGACAGATGTCCTCCACCGTCATGAAGCCCTTGGAGCAGAGGGTGGGGGAGCAGAGCACCAAATCCTTCGCTACGCGAACAGACAGGTTGCCGCCATTGCCGTCCACGTACTCGCGGGCCCACAGGCGGCGGCCCATATCCACCATACGCTCCTTAATCACCAGGATTTCGGGGCTGTTGAAAAATGCATCGATTTCTTCACGCGTCTGCGGATCGTACTTCTCCCAGGGGAAAATGCGGTCAGGCAGCGCCGGCTTTATGTATAAATCAGGATTAGCCATAACGTTACACTATTTTTAGCAAAATGATGAGGGTAAGTCAAGTTTTGTGGCATCGATTCTCGAAATTTCAGGGATGGGTGATTAGTATACAGCAAAAAAAATTACATAAAAACAACCTTTTGTGCTTGACTTCTGGCTATGGTTCTGGTAGATGTCATACCAAATGGGAAGGAAAAGCTGGATGGTAGGTTTTTACTTCTCTGTATAACTAATCGTAACTTTTACATTTCAATGAAAAAGACACTTTCGCTTCTTGCTGCCGCGGCTCTCGTGCTGAGTGCTGCCCCCGGCATGGCCGAGACGATAGAGCTACTGCCGAATTTTTCCTTCCAATCAGTAATAAAAGGTGCAACGATAGCTCCGGGTGCGACTCTCATCAATACCACTACCGGGGGCATGGTTATATACGATATCAATACTACTGATCTAAAGATTGAGCCCCCATTTAATACTTCTGACGGTACTGTATACTGGGGGGTTGAAATTTACGACCCCAAGAAGTCCGCGGTTGTTTCTCTGAAGGATGTTGCGGTAAGCGAGGGTGATGAAATTGTGCTTAATTTTACCACATGGTATAGCGGTGGCGGTGCCGGAATGGGCGGTCCTGTTGACAAGGAATATTTTGTAATCATGTTCCGTTCTATGACTGGTGAAGGAGATAACTTTTCTACTTGGTATGATGAGGGTGGAAAAGATATTCCCATAACCGCCCGGTTTCTAAACGGTACGTATGAGGCTTATATCATCGACGAAACCTGTGATCAGGCAGATCCTGCATCGACATGGGGTGGGTTGGTGTTCTTCCGCGCGAATGACGTAGCTCCGAAGGTGCGTGATGCTGAGGTATTCCCTGTTCCGGAGCCCACCACGACCACACTGAGTCTGCTGGCTTTTGCCGGTTTGGTCATGCGTCGTCGTCGCAGATAAACTCTGCCATTAAGATAATACAAAGCCGATGTTCCGTAAAGAACATCGGCTTTGATTTTTTTAAGGAGAGGGAGCGTGGTAAATGTCCGTCAGAACCAGCTTTCTACTTCCTCTGTGGCGGAGTTCCACCATTCAGTAGCTTGCTGTTCCGCGGATTGCAGCGCTTTGTCGGCGGCTTCCTCAAGCTGTTGGCTTGTTTCCCGGAGTTGGCGGGTAGCCTCCTGCCACAGGTGGTCGAGCTCCTGCTCAATGGGTGAGAGGTCGATGTCGTCTGTCCAGTCAGTGAGCCCACCGTTTTCGACCCAGTCGCGGGCCTTCTCCACAGCGGCACGAGTGACCTGCAGAACCTCCTCGGTTGCGCGGGTGGGAGTGCCGGAGTGGTTGAACGTCAGCCGGACCACCCCGCCACCGCTCTGGGGACCGCTCCAAGATTTTACAGCAGCGAGAGCGGGTATGTGGGGGATATTCTGCAACAGGCTGCGCTCAAAGGCCGACTTGTCGCCGTAGGCCGTAAGGTAGGCCTCGTACTCTGTGGCCCCGCTGTCGATGGCGGCTGCGACAGCTTGCCAGAATTGGCCGTAGTTGGTGAAATAGGCCTTATTGGTGCGGAAGTAGAGGGCATCCTTCACCGCCGAGACGGGGATAGAGTCCCGCTGCCAGCTGTGATCCCCGGCTATCTGAGCATCTGTCACCAGAAAGTAATGGTGCGAGAGCACATTTCGATTGCTGCCGATGATGGTAGGGTCATCCCATGTGGCATCGACGTGGTACCACTCGCCGTCAACCTGCACGAGGTTCCAGGCGTGTGGTTCATCCGTATGCCCGGCAACGATGAGGCAGGGTATGCCGGCCATGCGCAGCATGAGCCAGAGGGTACGGCTGTAGGCCTCGCACACGCCGCGATTGTGGAGCAGCATGGTGGTGCAATTGCCACCGGAGGGCAGGTCGTAAGTGGCGCGGTTCACCAGGTCATCGTGCAGGGCACGCACTTTCTCGAGAGTGGACATCTGCGGTGTGATGAGTTCCTGCATGCGCTGGCGGGCTACAGCCAGAGCCTGTTGCTGCTCCGTGGTCAGGTGGGCTCGCAGGGTGGGGTTGCGATGAGCGGCCAGCATGAGCGCGTTGTCCTTGTAGGTGAAGGTGAAGACGACCGAGGAGTCCGGGTGAGTGGTGATGGTGACGGAGTCTGCGTAATTGAACCAGAGCGAGCGCTGCAGGGTTTCTTTTTCTTTGCCCTTGAGGTTGCCGACAAAAAGGCAGTTGGTGCTCGACTTGCCGCTCAGAGCGAGTGATTCGATGTGGTTGTTGAACTCGGCCAGGCTGCGAATGATGACCATATCGCGCTTGAGTTGCAGGTAATCCTGCACCTGAGCCTGCGGTGCCTGAGCTGCAGCGGGCGGGGTACACAGTGCGAGTGTTGCTGCCGTCAGTTTGATGATGGGTAGAGGGAGATTCATACGGATTTATTCGCCCAGTGGGAGAGTCAGAAGGAAAGTCGTGCCGGCGGCATCGCTCTTGTCGAGTACGAGGTCACCCCCGATGGAACGAGCCAAGTCGCGGGAGAGCGCCAAGCCCAGGCCTACGCCGGGTTTGCGACCGCTCTCGGATTTGGCGGAACGGGAGAAGGCGCGGAAGAGGCCTTTCTGCAGCTCGGCGGGAATTCCCGGCCCATTGTCAGCAAAGCGAATGGCCAGTGTGCGGTGGGACTGGAGCACGTTGATGCTGACGGTGGGATGCTTGGCCTCGGCGTATTTGATGGCATTGTCGGCCAGATTGATGAGCACCTGCTCCACCGAGAGCAAATCCGTGCGCATGGTGATGAGCGTGGTGCGCGGGTCGAGGGTGTAATGGCACTCCACACCGGCCTTGGCCAGACGTTCCCTGACCTTGGCGAAGAGCTCGGGCAGTAGTTTGCTGCAGGTGCCTACATCCTGCCTGCCGCGTACCTTGCCGCGGGTGAGTTTGGCAAATGAGAGCACATTCTCGACCAGGTGACCGAGTCGGCGGCTCTCATTGTAGAGCGTATCGTGGTATTCTGCGACCTTTTCGGGCGGCAGGTTACCGTTCCTGAGCATTTCGGTATAGAGGTTGAAGCTGGTGAGCGGTGTGCGCAGTTCGTGGGTGACGGCCGAGACAAAGTCGCTGCGGCGGCGCTCCAGGCGGGCGTAGAATGCCAGAAGGCCGAAGAGAATGACGATGGAAAGAATGGAGATGAGCCAGGCACTGGCAACCGTGCCTCGCAGCGCTTGCTCACGCAGACCGCTGTCGGGCAGGGTTATCTTGTTGCCGGGTTTCAGGATGAGGGGCAGGGGGGAGAGATTGCTGACTTCGCCGCGCTGAATCAGGCGGATTTCGGGTTGCTCCAACCCGGGCTCAACCAAGGGCAGCAGGTGTGCGGCCAGTTTGGGAACGTCTATCACAAAACCGTCGGCTCCATTGCCGTGGGTGGTGGGGAAACTGCGCTGGCAGACCAGCAGTCCCTCGTAGAACCAGGAGAAGAAGGGTCCGGGGGTGCCGGTGAGCTTGAGCGGTTGCTCTTCATTCGGGTCGGTGACCTGGTACACGCCGAAGACCGGCAGGTGAACGTCCGGGTCGAACTTCACCGCCTTGTCGGGGTTGAACACCGGGGCGTTGGGGTTATCGGCCTTGCGGCGAATGGCGTCGATAATCATAGAGTTGTTCTCGAGCCATTGCTTGATAGCCTCATCACCGAGCGGGCATTGCAACCCGCGGGATGTGAGCATGAAGAAACCGTTGTTGAAGTCTGCCTTGCCCTCTTCGGGCATGTGGTAGTACATGAGCCCGATAGGCGGTTTTTTGCCCAGTTTGTTGCGCTCGGCATTGAGCAGTCGGCTCAGCTCCGCCTGCACGCGCGGCAGGGAGAGCTCGAGCAGGCGATTGGCCTGGGTCTGTCGGTCAATCTGCAGCAGCCGCTCCTCGAGGGTGGCGGCCTCGTGCGCCTGCCACAGGGCGGCTCCTATGACCAGGAGTGAAAAAAATGCCAGAATAATGGTGAGTTTCTTTTTCATGCGTGTTCGTTCCACTTGTAGCCCCGCCCGCGTACGTTCTCAAAGCAGGCTGCGGCGGCAGGGCCGATTTTCTCTCTTAATCTTGTAAGGGTGACAGGTACGGTACGGGTTTTGCCCGGGTCGGCGCTGATACCCCATACGCGCAGCAGCAATTCCTCCTGCGGGATGACGCGGTTGGGGTGGCTGAGGAAGTAGCGGAAGAGGTCGAACTCTTTCTCGCTCAGGGGGATTGGTGTGCCGTCCGTTTGGGTGGTGCTGCGGGTGGTGGGATTGAGCTGCCCGCCGGGGAAGTTCAGTGTGGCGCCGGCGGCTCGTTGCCTGCCCGGGGCGCGGCGTAGTACGGCGGCGATGCGAGCCAGTAGTTCGGCAATGCTGAAGGGCTTGACCACGTAGTCATCTGCCCCGAGTTCCAGTCCTTTTACACGCTCACGCTCTTCGCCGTGAGCCGTGAGAATGATGCTGGGAATGCCGGGGCACTCCTTGCTCATGATTTTGAGCAGTTGAAATCCGGTGAGCTGGGGCATGTTGACATCCAGCAGTGCCAGATCTACCTCGCGGGTGAGCAGCAGCTCTAGCGCACGGCGTCCGTCCTCTGCCGCGAGCACGGTATAACCGGCACCGGTCAGGGTGTCGGTCAGGGCCTGGCGTATGGGCGCGTCGTCTTCCGCCACGAGTATGCACCTCTCGTTCATAGCAGAATCTTATCACAGTGCTTGCCGAAGTAGCAAGGAAAATGCCCGACTGTTACACGATTGTGACACAAATGGCGATAAAATTGACTCGCCAGGCATGCGCGAACGTGCTAGACTTTCCGTATCGGCTGACAGATCGTAGCGGCGGGCCTGATAAATCTATATGACGGATGATGAGAAAGTAACGCGACTGGTGGTGATGCCGTGCCCGCCCGATGTGGCCGAGGAGGTACGGATACTCAGTGAATTCAACGCTGTTGACAAGACCGAGTTTGTGCTCACTGCCGTTGAACTGTACATGGACTATCTGTGCCGGCTGTTCCCTGAGCTGGCTGCACTGCCGCCGGCACCGCTGCGAACCCGCACCAGACGCCGTAGCACATACGCGGTTGATGATGAGGACGAACCCGTGCTGATGGCTGCCGAAAATGAGGAATGAACCCTACACACTGCCGCCTGCCGGGGAGTGGACTCAACCGGCGGATGTGGCCGCCTGGGCGGAGTTGTGTCTGGCCGCACTGGACTTGACCGGATGGAGTTTCGGTTGGGACAGGGCAGTGCGCAGGCTGGGCTGCTGCTGTTACGGCAAACGGCGTATCACGCTTTCGCGGCACTACGTGGCTACCTATCTGGAGAAAGACGCCGCAATGGTGCGCCGTACGGTGCTGCACGAGTTGGCGCATGCTCTGGCGATGGTGCAGCACCGCGAGCGAGGGCATGGCCGGGTGTGGCGTCACTATTGCAACCTGCTGGGGATTGCGGGTGAGAAGGCCAGCTGCAAGTGCGATGACTTTGCCCCGCCGGGTCACAAGCGGCGCCCCGTTTGTTATGAACTCTGCCACCGGGATACGGGGGAGGTGTTCCGCCAATACCGTGGCAAGCCTCGACTGACAACCGGACGACTGGCCCACGTGTACATAGTGGGCCGACGCGAGGAAACGCTGGGCAAACTGATGCTGCGCCGAGTGAGCTCGCAGAGCTGAGCCGGCTCAGGCGTGGTGATTAACGGCCCAGAGTTCGCCGAGCTTGTGCGAGGTGGCAATGGCCTTGGCAATGTACTGCAGCGAGAGCTCCACTGCCGGTACCAGTTCATGCCCCATGGCAAGATGGGCAGCTACGGCACTGGAGAGGGTGCAACCGGTGCCGTGGGTGGAGATGCCCATGGTGCGGGGATGCGACCAGCGGTGGGCGGTTCCGTCTTTCATGACAAGAATGTCGGTGCAGGTGTCGCCGCCCAGATGACCACCCTTGGCCAGAACGGCGCAGTTGTAGCGGCGGGTCAGTACAACCGCGGCCTGTTGCAGGTCATCTGCCGTGCGAATGGCATCCATCGTGCCGAGCAGACGCTGCAGTTCATCCAGATTGGGGGTGAGCAGGGTGGTGCGGGGCATGAGGCTCTGCTCGTACACACTGATGGCAGCCTGCAGAATGAGCGGTTCGCCGGCTGTGGCAATCATGACGGGGTCCACCACGATGGGGCCGTTGAAGTCCTGCAGTTCAGCAGTGACAGCCCTCACGATTTCAGGGCTGTAGAGCATGCCGGTCTTAATGGCCGCCACGGGGAAGTGCTGCAGGCAGATGCGCACCTGAGCTGCCACGAACTGCGGCTCCATGGCAACGATGCCCTCAACCTTGCCCGGAACTTCGCTCACCACACAGGTGACGGCGGTGAGCGGGTAACAACCCAGCGCAAAACCGGCCTTCAGGTCGGCCTGTATGCCGGCACCGGCTGAGCAGTCGGAACCGGCTATGCTGAGGTAAACCGGAGCACTCATGACAGGGCCCCTTCCAGTGCCGAGGCTACGCGCAGCAAATCAACCTCGGCAAAGTGCCTGCCGAGCAGCTGCACACCGACGGGGCGGGCTCCCTCTGCCTGCGGGCAGGGAACGGAGATGCCGGGCAGACCTGCCAGATTGGCCGGAATGGTGTAGATGTCGGCCAGGTAAATCTGCAGCGGGGTCATGTCGGCGCCCTCCAGTGCCGGAGCCGGGGTGGGGGCAACAGGGCCGAGGATGAAGTCGACCTGCTCAAAGGCGGCGGCAAAGTCCTGAGCAACGAGGGCGCGAACCTTCTGGGCCTTGGCGTAGTAAGCATCGTAGAAACCGCTGGAGAGCACATAAGTGCCCAGGATGATGCGGCGCTTAACCTCCGGTCCGAAGCCCTCGGCGCGGGAGCGGCTGTACAGGTCATCGAGCCCGTTGGTGCCCTCGGCTCGGTGGCCGTAGCGAATGCCGTCGAATCGGCTGAGGTTGGAGGAAGCCTCGGCGCATGCTATAATATAATAGGCAGCCACAACAGCCTCGGCATGCGGGAGCGAGATTTCCACAATCTCAGCACCCAGCTCGGTGAGTTTCTGCACGGCGGTCTGAAGAGCGGCTGTCACGGCGGGATCGTTGCCCTCAGAAAGGTATTCTTTCGGCAGGCCGATGCGGGCTCCCTTGATGCTCTGCCCCAGACCGGCGGTGAAGTCGGTGGTTGGCTCGGTGGAGGAGGTGGAGTCCTTCTCGTCGTGACCGCAGAGGGCATTGAGCAGCAGGGCGGCGTCCTCAACATTCTGTGTGAGCGGCCCAATCTGGTCGAGGGAGGAGGCAAAGGCTACAAGCCCATAGCGGGAAACTCGACCGTAGGTGGGTTTCATGCCCACGATACCGCAGTGTGAGGCGGGCTGGCGAATGGAGCCACCGGTATCTGACCCGAGGGCCGCAATGGCCATGCCACCTGCCACAGCGGCGGCAGAACCGCTGGAGGAACCGCCCGGTACGTGGCCGGGAGCGGCGGGGTTATCTGTAGCGCCATATGCGGAGTTCTTGCCGAATGAGCCCATGGCGAACTCATCCATATTCGCACGACCGAAGGGAATGGCACCGGCAGCACGCAGGCGGGTGATGGCCGTGGCATCGTACGGGGAGCGGAAGTTGTCCAGTATGCGCGAGGCACAGCGGGTGGGTGCCCCCTGTATGCAGATGTTGTCCTTGATAGCGATGGGAATACCACCGAGGGGAAGGCTGAGGTCGGCTTTGGCCGCTGCGGCGAGGGCGGACTCTTTGTCCCATGAGATGTAGGCGTTGACTGCCGGGTTATGAGCCTCGATGGAGCGTGAGATTTCTTCGACCAGTTCGGTGGGGGTAATGGCGCCTGTGGTGAGCTGGTTGCGCCAGTAGGAAATGGAGCCGTTGAGCATGGCGGGGAAGGGGGGGATTAGTGGGCTGATTCTACAACTTTGGGCACGCGGAACTGACCATCTTCTGCAGCCGGGGCATTGGCAACAGCGGCCTCATTGCTCAGGCTGGTGCCGGGTACGTCCTCGCGCACGGCGTCGAACACGGGCAGGGGGTGGTACATGGGGGGCACGTCTGTGGTGTCCCACTGCTCAAGCTGGGCTACATAGCCAAGCACCTGATTGAGGTCGGCTGAGAAGCGCTCCGTCTCCTCGACGGTGAGATCGAGCTTGGCCAGTTTGGCAATGTAGGCAACATCGATTTGGGGCTGTTCCATGGCAGAAATTACTGATTAAGTACGTAAATGCAGATGTGATAGAGAACGATGATGGAGATGACAAGTCCAATCAATAGCACGACGTTTTCACCCAATATATTTTGGGGCCTGGTGTTACCGGTGACTACATGGACTCGCTTTTGGATGCGACGCTTCTCAACAACATCCTCATTGGGGCCAAGTGTGTTGTTCGGTCGGGCCCAGGTGTCATCGTAGTAATCTTTTCGGCGGCGCAATTGCTGTTCCTGTTCGTACTGAGCCTGCTGTTTCATGTGCTCGAGTTCCTGTCGGCGGCGTCTGTTGTAATCACTTGCCATAAATCTGTCAGGGGGTGGTAATAAGTTGGTAAATGGCCCAGCTGATGAGAATCAGCACGAAGAGGGGAAGATGGAATGACAGACCTCGCGCCATTTCTTCTTTCAGGTTCTTCCAGGTCAGGCGATGCTCAGGCTCTTCGCCCGGCTTGCTCATCAGTACATCGGTGTGGCGATATTTGGAGCCGAAGGCATACGCCTCCTCAAAATCGTTGTATGCTCTCTGCAGGCGCGGCTGGGCGTCCTGAAGTCGCTCGTTTACACTATCGGGGGGCCACATCTCGGGCTGCAGGGCAGAGAGTATCTGCAGATGGTGCTTAAAGCAGTCGCACACCAGTTCAAGTTCGTGCTGCTCTTTGTTCATGGATTCCAGCTCGCGCTCAATGCGCCTTACGGCATTGTGTATGCGCGTGCCTACTTCGTTCAAATCATCGTTAAATCGGGCTTTTCGGAATGTGCTCTGCTCCAGCTCGCGACTTTGGCTCTCTGATTGGAGCCTCTGCTGTTCAAATAGTTCCGCTTGTTGGCGTAACTTCTCCACCTGTTCGCGTACGCGCTCAGGTGAGTGCATGCTCCCATTGGCCGCATGTGGATTGAGTTCCATCTGGCGGTACGGTTGCGGTCTCGGTTCCACTGTAGGCATAATTATCCCTTTTGTGTGCTGGTGATTCTTAAAGAAAAGTTAAACAAATTCCGCCCGCTTGTCAAGCGTATATCTTGGCTTGATGTGAAAAAGGGGCGGATTTATGAGGAAAAAACTCCGGCAGCAAAATGAGCTGCCGGAGTTTTGTGAATACGGGCGACGGGAATCGAACCCGTGTCTCATGCTTGGGAAGCACGCGTCCTACCATTGAACGACGCCCGCAACTGGATGCGGCGGAAGTATATCGGTCAAAGGGGTAAATGTCAAGAGAAAAATAGAAAAAATCATTTTTTTGAAAATAATGCTTGCATTCTCTCACAATTATTGTAGAATGCGTGCAGAGATAGCGCGGGTATAGCTTAATGGCAAAGCTCCAGCCTTCCAAGCTGATCATGCGGGTTCGATTCCCGCTACCCGCTTCACACCCAAACGTTTGAAGGTATATGAAAAGAATAGGTATAGCACTGGCCCTGTTAGGGCTTATTTCGGCGGCTTCTGCTGATGCTGCTTCACCTGAGCGTGCGAAGGCCATGGAGTTGTCAGCTCCGGGTTCAAAGAGCTCGCTCGGTAGTATTTGTCTTGCTGTTTATAAGGCGGTGAAAGCTGAGCCTGCCAGAGCATCAGAAATTTTTGGCGAGGTGATTTCTCAGCGTACAACCTGGAAGGTGAGCGAGACTTCTGCCATATTCCGCGCTGTCTTAATGGCCCGTCCTGATTTGGGTGCCGCCTGGGGGCAGTTTGTACGCGCTAATCGCGGTGCTAAGCTCAATAGATACGGTAAGGATGGTAAGGGTGGCGCTGTCAATGCTCCCGGACTGCCCCGTGAGATTAATGAGATGTTGAATTATCTTTATAATGCGTCTCTTGAGGATGGTGTTCCTGAAGATACATTCAACGAACTTATTAATCCGCCGGCTGAGCTGCCCTATATCCCTGTGGCTCCTCCCACGCCCATTAATGTTATTGTGACTCCTGGGGATATGAGTCCGGCAAATTGATTACTCGAACGGATATATTATGAAGTCATTGGTTTATAAGATGCTGGTTGTGGCAGGTGTTTTTGCTCCTGCTGCGCAGGCGTACTCCCTGTTTGATGCAGCACCGGCAGTTGGTGTGCCTGAGTCGTACGCCATTCGTTACAATGCTTACATGAATGTAGGCGTAGACGATAATGTTAACAGTTCTCCTCGGGATGAGAAGAGCGGTGGTTTTGTGAGACTTGGTGTTGGTGCTTCTTATGCAGACTACGAGTCTGTTACTAAGTTGAGCTACAGAGCCAGGGTTGGTGCTCAGTTGTATGATAAGGATGCACACGGTACGCAGGACCGTTCGTTTACGGATATTCTTATCAACGGTTCCTTTACTCACTCGATGGACAGAGGGCGTCAGTACTCGTGCAGTCTGGGCTTAACGTATACCCCGGAGGTGGATTATTCGGACAGTTTCTCTCGTGACCGTTCATATGGTGAGAGGTTGAACTGGTATATTAACAACACCTACTCGCATGCTATCGATGAACGCTGGGCTGCTAGTCTTTCTCTTGCGTACAGTGGTGACGTGAGTTTTGAAAATGATTACGATGATCGTCAGTATTTGACTGTAGGTGCAGGACTGAATTACAAGGCTTCCGAGCGTACAACGTATGGCCTGTCGACCCGATATCGTTACGATTTCCGAGAGGTTGGTCTGGAGTCGGAAAGCGTTTATTTGAACGGTACGGTTTCTTATGCTCTCAGCCCTGTTTCATCTTTGTTCCTGAGTGCAGGTACTCAGTACAAGATTGTGGATGGTACAGGAGATGTATACCCCGATATTTCATTCTCCTATAATCGAGAACTTGCTGAGGGTATGAGTGTCAGAGCTTATCTGACCTACTCTAATGAGAACTCGATGTCCAGTCTGGTGTCTCGGGTGGATGATTATCGCTCCGTGGAGACCCTGCGTGCAGGCGTGAGACTTAACTATGTCTATACCCCGCGTGTTTCTTTCTCCTGTGGCGCAGTGATGACCAAGTCTGATTACAGTGATTCGGTTAAGGGTACTAAGGGCTATGAAAGGACTTTCTGGTCTGTGAATGCTGGTATGGCTTACAAGCTTACCAACAGCACTTCGCTCAATTTTGACTATGCCTACTACACCGGTGATACATATGCAGATGACGACTATCAGCGTAATGTTGTATCGGCTGGCCTGAATTATACATTCTGATTTGTTTTTACTGGGGTGGAACTGGAGCTTTGTATGGCTGATAGTTCCACCCCCTTTGTCAAGTTATAACTATGGCAGACGGTTCATTATTGGCGAATAAGGCGGAGACTGTTCTTCACGCGCAAGATTACTTGCAGATATTGAAGAATCGTTGGAAGGAGGCTTTTTTGGTATTTTTCTTGGTATTCCTCAGTTGTGCGCTCATCACTAAGTTGATGACACCGAAGTATACCAGTACGATGAGGTTTGAGATAAAACTTCCGCGCGATTTGATAAATCTTACGGTTGGCGGAGACGTGAATCCCGTGCAGGAAGATGCGAGAGGGTATGATTACATGTCAACGCAGTTTGAGTTGCTGACGTCCGAGAAGAACCTGATTGCTGTAGCGAATAAGCTTGGGTTGCCCGGTGAATGGGGTATATCAGAAATCACGGCGGCCTCGCGTATTGCTATGGCCACAAAGGTTGAGCCGGTCATGGGAACTAATCTTGTGGATGTATTTGTAACCGAGACGGATCCCATAGTGGCTCAGAGTATATGCGAGGCGATAGCGACGTGTTATAAGGAGGTTCGCGAGGAAAAGGAGAAAGCTCTCATAAACGAGGTTATAAGTAAGAGAGATGAAATCAGGCGAGAGCAGCAGGATGCTCTTGATACAAAGGCTGATGTTGTTCGCCAGTATATTCGCTCCGGAAAGTATTTGCAGAATATCTGGGCTCAAAGTGGTGGAAATGCCCCTCTTTCTACAGCGGCGGAAGAGCAGACGTTTAATCAATTGACGAATGCTCGTTTGACGCTTGAGTCAGAAATTTCGCAGATGACGGTTCATGTTGAGAAACTGCAGACTTTGAAGGATAACGATTTGCTCAGTTATGTTACTCGAACCGGGTTGCTTTCTGCTGAGTCATACAGTTCTGCGCGAGTTCGAGAGTTGGATGAGTCCTTCCGAAAGGAAGAAGAAACCTGGGAAAGTAAGCTGATTAGCGGCTATGGTGAGGGGCATCCGATTATGAAAACTCTGGCCGAGCAGCACAAGAATACTCAGACTCAGCTTTTTGCTGAGCTGGTAGGAATGCGGGATGCTATGCAGGATCAGCTCGAGGTGAAGAAAGCAGAGCTTGTAGAGTTGGAAGCACGCCTGCGTGATGCTCGGAATAAGCTCAGAGAAAAAACGCTCGAAGACCAAAAGGTGATGACGGCACTTCAGGAATATCGGGAAGAAAAGGCACGCTACGACAAATTGGTG
Source organism: Akkermansia sp. (assembly GCA_017471985.1). Taxonomy (GTDB): domain Bacteria; phylum Verrucomicrobiota; class Verrucomicrobiia; order Verrucomicrobiales; family Akkermansiaceae; genus Akkermansia. The sequence goes on from JAFURE010000103.1 coordinate 27,639, forward strand.
AATGATTTGGTAGTTGATAGCATGCGCCTGAAGGCTCCTCGTCAGATTATTGAGGTTTACAGTACACCTGTAGCTGCTACAGTTCCCAGTAGTCCTAATTATAAAGTCAATCTCATTGTAGGTGCTGTTGCCGGTATGATTCTTGCCTTGGTGGTGGCAGTGATATTCAACTATTTTGATACCTCAGTCAAATCCCTTGAGGAGGCTGAGCGTCATCTTCAGCTGCCTGTGCTTGGTGTTATTCCCCAGGATATTGGCTTGCTTATGCTGCAGGATGGCAACAACCCTGATGCTGAGGCGTACAGAATTCTTCGTACGAATGTGGAACTGAAGAAGTCGTTGTACAAGGCCAGAACTCTTGCTGTCGTTTCAGCTAACGCAGGTGAGGGCAAGACGACTACCTTGTGCAACCTGGCTTATGTGTTTGCTTCTGCAGGTTACAGTACGCTGATGGTAGATGCCGACATGCGTCGTCCGCGCTTGGATCGTTATGCCGAGGTGGATTCGGAAGTGGGGCTTTCTAACTATCTTACGTCTGATATCGAGCTTAAAGAAGTCGTGGTTAAGACATCCACCCCGAATCTCTATATGTTGCCGGCCGGACCTTTGCCCAACGACCCGTCAGGTGTGCTGGGTTCGTCGCGGATGTCACAGCTGCTGTCGGAAGTGAACAAGAGATTTGATATCGTACTGTTTGACTCTCCGCCGGTATTGGGTGTGAGTGATGCATCTCTGCTGGTGAGCAAGGTGGATGCGACTCTGATTGTGTTGCAGCCCAGTAAGATGCCTTTGAAAGCTCTGCTGAGGATGCGTAGTATTATTCAGAATGTTGGCGGTCAGATAATGGGACTTGTTATGAATAATGTTGATATCAGCAGTGATTCGCAGTATCAGTACTATACGACATATTACTCCTACTATTCACCGGATGCCAATCGCAAGACCTTGGCCCCGGAAGAGAAGAATGCTGAACTTCAGCCGAAGCCTCTTCTTGCCCAGAAGCCTGAAGTAGATAACAGTGAGGATATTTATTAAATCATAAGCATATGAAACAATTCGTGATTACGGTTTTGCTTGCACTGGTCTTTGGCCTGTTTGCAGCAGCGCCCGTGGTGGCTCAGTCTGATTATGATGATGGTGTGGCTGCTGAGCCGCGAGCCCGCAAAGGCGGTATGGTACGTCTGGAGTTCCGCGATATTCCGTCTGAGGACAAGGCGAATGTAGATGGCAATTACCCGGTCAGCAATGATGATGGCACGATTATGTTGCCATATCTCTCTTCGCGCGTTCGTGTAGTGGGTAAGACGGCTCGCCAGTTAAGTGATATGATTCGCCGACTCTACATTGAGCAGAAAATATATTCTCGCCCTATCGTCATGGCTCATGTGGGTGATGAGGATGAGGTGCGTCAGCTCATGATGCGCCGAATAACCGTTACCGGTTATGTGAATGTAAAGAAAGCTGTTCCATATCGCCCGGGTATAACGCTGATTCAGGTGTTGCTTGAATGTGGAGATATCAGTATGCATGGTTCACGCCGCATTCAGGTGACTCGTAAGGGACAGACCAGAACGTACGATTATTTCAGTGCTGGCGACCGTTCTATAAAACTGTTGCCAAACGATGAGGTGTTTGTGCCTGAGCGAGGCCCCTGGGAAGGGCGTCCTTCGAAACTGTTACCTTGAATGCGAAAAGAATGCCCGCCGATGAAAATGTTCGGCGGGCATTTATTTTTTTTAGTTTGAAAGTTTGGTGTATCAGTTCATGAGCTGTTCAGGAAGGGCTCTGATATTGAGTGTCGGGTATGGTGCCGGGCATCATGCTGCGGCGCGAGCTGTTGCCGAGGAATTGGAAAGTCGGAGTTGGCAGACTTATACACTGGATCCCTGCTTGGTGGCGCACCCGCTTTTGTTTGAGCTCAGCAGGCGTTTTTATCAGTTCTGTGTGCGACAGGTTCCGTGGTTATGGGGGGTGACTTACTCTCAAACAGGTACGGCGGATTGGTCGGTAAAAGCTCACTCATTCATTTTATCGGATGTTACGGAATGCATTGTAGAGCATGTGCGTAATATTCGCCCTCATGTGATAATATGTACCTATCCGCTTTTTGCGCACATGTTGGATACTCTCACTCGTGAGAAGGTATTGAATGTTCCGTATGTTGTTGTGGTGACAGATTCGCTTGAAATCAGTCGCCCGTGGATGGTAACCCAAGCCCCTTATATCTGTTTGCCGGATGAATATTCCCTTAAGTTGATGAGTGAGCGTTACGCGATTTCGGCAGAGCGTATGAGGTTGACCGGTTTTCCTGTTCGGCAGGCGTTTGTGCGTGTTGCTGAAGGTGGGGCGCATGTGCCTACGCAGGATAACCTCAGGTTGATTTATGGTGCGTATGCTCCACTCTCACGTGTGCGAGCAGATTTGACGGCGTTGACTTCTCATTACCCGAATGTGCGCATTACTGTTATTGCCGGCGAACGTCGCAAAGCCTTGATGGAATTTAACCGCGACGGGGTTGAAGTTTTGTCGCATACAGATAACATGGCTGAGTTGTTTGCTCAAAGCCATTTTTATATCGGTAAAGCGGGGGCTGCTACATTGTTCGAGGCTTACGCCGCTGAATTGCCGGTCATCGTGAATTATTCGCTTCCCGGTCAGGAAGAGGGGAATCTTGCCTTGCTCTTGTTGGATGGTGCCGGGATTACTGCAGAATCTGCCTCAGAGCTGATTACGAAACTTAATCGACTGTTAAAGGATGGTGCCACCGGGTGGAAACGTTTGAAACTGGCGATGAAGTCAGCCGGTAGAGTGGGTGGAGCACGTAGAATCGCTGATATGCTTGAAGAGATTATTCTATATGAACAAAAAGGCTGATATTGTACTTCTTATAGATAACTCTAACACGCGTACGAAAATGATGTTTTCAGTAGATGGCGTGTTGCAAGAGCAGTTGTTGGTGATGCCGACTGCGGACGTGAATCGGCAATCACTTTTGCGCTTTGCGGAGCAGAATCATTTTGACCGGGTGGTTGTTAGTTCTGTTGTTCCGGCGGTGGCTGTTGAAATCAGTAGAGCATTTGCCGGTAAGGTTACGTCGCTCAGTGTTGATAATCAATTAAATTTCGATTATGAATATCGTGGTTGTTCGACACTGGGAGCTGATCGTATAGCTAATGTAGCAGCTGTTGTTCAGAAGGGATACGTGCCCTGCATAGCAGTCGATTTGGGCACAGCGGTCACCTTTGATGTGGTTATTCCCGGCCCTAAGGTGCCTCTCTTTATAGGTGGTTCTATAGCACCCGGGCTTGCCGGTATGGCTCGATATCTCTCAGTTAATACCGCTCAATTGCCTGCGGTTGATTTTGGCTGCGAAATCAGAGCCATTGGTCGGGATACTGTTGAGGCTATTCAAGCTGGTTGCCTTTTGGGGTTTTGTGGTATGGTGAGAGAAATTCTGCGCGCAATTGTAGCCGAGCTTGGCCAGCGACCGAGAATCGTTGCTACCGGTGGTGACGCAGAATTGATAGCCAAATATTTGCATGAAATTGACGAGGTTGATCCCCTTTTGACTTTCAAGGGGTTGAATGTGGTTGCAAGTTATGCCCGTTGATACTTTTTTTCTTAAAACGTAAATTTTTGTTGCAACTTTGAATCTGATGCGCTATTATAATGGCACCTAAAAAACTAGTCACACTTATGTCCGACAGCATTGAAACACAGGTAAAGGAAATCATCGTCGATCAGCTCGGCGTTGACCCCGAGAAGGTAACCAGCGACGCTAAGTTCATCGAGGATCTCGGTGCAGATTCTCTCGATACGGTTGAGCTCGTCATGACGTTCGAGGAGAAGTTCTCCGTGGAGGTTCCTGATGAGGACGCCGAGAAGCTTAAGTCCGTGGCTGATGTTGTTGCTTACATCAAGGCCAATCAGGCCTGATAGCAGCCAGGTAACCTTTTCAATTTCGGACGGTTCCTCCTTGGTAGGCGGGAGCCGTCCTTTATCTTTTTCTCTGATTTTTTTATTCAACACACAATGAATACTGACGCGACGGCTGCATATGCTATGCAGAACACTCAGGTTCTGTATGTGCCGGATAGGCGTATAGATTCATTTGGTGATACTCGCTTCAATTATATTCTCTTGTCCGAGCCGTTGGATTCTGTCGGCCATTGTCGGATTCGGAGTGGTTGGGTCGAGGCAAATCGCCCCCGTATATTGCGCCCGGCTGATCTTGTTGGGATAGAAATGGAGGGGTTCGGGCCTGCTGCCCGCAGTTTTTTCGATTGGATTGCAGAACACGGGGCTTCGATAAGAGCTCTGATGAAGTATGGTTTTCGTTTCAGTCGTTCCGATGTGAGGACTGAGTATGTGCACGAAAGTGTGCCGGAGGTTTCTGAACGGGTGGTCAACGAGGCACTGCACTCGGGGGATAGTTTCAGAGCAGTAATAAAGGGGGTGGATGATGCCTGGGAGGTATCCCTGCTCTGTTTTATGTTGGAAATGATACAACAATCTCATGACATCAATTTTTTCGATTTTAAGCGTCGCGGGCTTCTGTAGTCTCGCTCTGATGGCAGCTGAGGATACTGCCAATTATTCTCTCTGGCCGCGGCGCCCTGCTGAGTTGGAGCAGGCTCGCGGTCTGCTTAGGGAGCAGAAGTTGCAGCAGGCTACTGAGTTACTGCAGCCATTTGTTGCAGAGAAGGGGATTGCGGGGAGAGAGGCTCGCCAGATAACCGGGGCAGTAAATGTACGCCGTTATCTCAGTACCGAACATCCCGGAATTTCCAAATACAAGGTTCAGCGGGGGGATAACCTGGCTCGCATAGCCCACAAGACATCTTGCCCGGCAGATGTTATCATGCTGCTCAATGGGTTGGTGGAACCATCGGCTTTGAAGGCCGGTCAGGTTTTGGTTACCGTGCCTATGAATCTGCGCATGGAAATCAGGCCGTTGCAGAGGGAGCTCACTGTGTGGGATAATCGCGTGCTTGTTGCGGCATATAATCTTCAATCAATTGAGCGTGTGTCAGAAAAACAGAACTCGACCACCGCGATTAAAAGTAGGGATGGCTACATCAATGGTGTCATACTGCCCCGTCATTCCATTCAGCATCTTGCCGGCGACCGAGGGCTGGTTCTTGAAAATGGTTGGCAATTGGTGTCGGGAGAGCAGCAGGGTGGAACCGTGTTGCGAATGGATAGCCGTGACCTGAATGAATTGACTCTGCTGATGAATATTGGCGGTAGGGTTGATATTGTGTGCGATGAGGAGAACTTTTCGCCTGCTTCATCCCCTCAATGACAGACAAATAGCTGAGAAAAGCCACAAGTTGTCATATCTCCATGAAAAAAGACTTTTCATGGAGATTTTTTTTTGCTAGAATACGCACACGCCGGGGTCAAAGGCACCGGTTCATGTAAATGCAATCTAACCATTCACAGAATACTATGAGCGATTCCCATAACGATACACAGTCCGTCCGCAAAACAATGAACGGGGCTGAGGCCCTCGTGCAGAGCCTAGTACGCGAGGGGGTCGATGTCGTATTTGCTTATCCCGGTGGTGCCAGTATGCCTATGCACCAGGCCCTCAGCCACGAGCCCTCCATTCGTACTATTCTGCCCCGCCATGAGCAGGGTGGCGCTTTTGCCGCTGAAGGTTACGGCCGCGTGACTGGCAAGGTTGGTGTCTGTATGTCGACCTCCGGTCCCGGCGCTACTAACATGATTACACCTATTGCGGATGCATTCCTTGACTCTGTTCCCATGGTGGCAATTACAGCGCAGGTCGGTAGTGGGCTTATCGGCAGTTCTGCATTCCAGGAGACTGATGTTTTCGGTATGACATCACCGATTGTAAAGCACAGTTATCTGGTTACCAAGCTTGAGGATATTCCCAGAATTATAAAGGAGGCCTTCTATATTGCCCGCACGGGGCGCCCGGGTCCGGTGGTGATTGATATTCCCAAGAATTTCCAGGAAGGTGTGTTCGAGCCTGATTTTGATGCTCCCATGGATTTGCCCGGTTACAAGCCGGAGCTGCCGCTACCCGTCGATAAGCTTGATGCCGTGCTTCCCCTGTTACAGGCAGCTAAGCGCCCGGCAATCTATGCCGGTGGTGGTGTTGTAATTGCCGAGGCTGCTGATCAGCTGCGTGAGTTGGCCGAGCGACTGCAGATACCTGTTGCAACAACGCTCATGGGTATCGGGGCGATGCCCGAGGATCACCCGCTTTCGGTGCGGTGGTTGGGTATGCATGGTGCTGTGTATGCCAACTATACGGTAAATGAGGCCGATGTCGTACTGGCAATAGGCGCTCGGTTTGACGACCGTGTGACCGGCGCTGTGAAAACTTTCTGCGAGCATGCCCGTATCATCCACATTGATTACGATGCAGCTGAGCTCAACAAGAATAAGAAAGTTGAGATGGCCATACGGGCTGACGCCGGCTCTGCTCTGCGTTATCTGAATACCAAGCTGGAAGCGCAGGGGTGTGCAGTTAAGGAATATGCCGTGGAGAACAGGCCGGAGTGGTTCAGCCTCATCGAACAGTGGAAGAAGGATTACCCTCTTTCCTACGAGACTCGTGAGCATGAAATTGCACCTCAGTCTGTGATTGAGGAGCTTTACCGCCAGATGAATGGGCAGGATGCCATCATCTGCACCGGTGTAGGGCAGCACCAGATGTTTGCAGCCCAGTTCTACCGCTTCAACAAACCCCGCCGCCTTTCCACATCCGGTGGTTTGGGGTCTATGGGGTATGGCTTGCCTGCAGCAATGGGGGCTCATGTAGCTTACCCGGATTTGCCGGTTATCAATATCGATGGTGATGGCTCCTTCCTTATGAATGTGCAGGAGCTGGGCACTATTCGTACTGAACATATGCCTATTAAGTGCATTATTATTGATAATCAGCATTTGGGGATGGTGGTTCAGTGGGAGGATCTGAAGTACGACTCTCACCGTGCCAATACGTTCCTGGCTGACCCGACAGAGAAGTATGATCCCACTCATCACACACCTGAGGTGCTCTATCCCAATTACCCTGTCCTTTGTGAAGGTTTTGGAATAAAATGTGAGCGCGTTGTGGAGCCTGCCGAGCTTGCTCCGGCCATTGCTCGCATGCTTGCATCGAAGGATGCATATGTACTCGATGTGATGGTGCCGCACGATGTTCACGTTCTGCCGATGATTCCCGGCGGTATGTGCTATAAGGATGTGGTACTTGAGCGAATTGCCGGAGATGGCAAGGGAAGGAAAGCTTCCGATTTGGGTAAAGAAATACCCTCTGCTCTCTGACGAACATATCATAGGTCATGGGATCCGGTGTACTGAAGACTATCGTTGTTCTCATTCTGCTGGTGGCATTGGCTTTTGTCGCCGGTTCCATGGCTGCAGACGGTGTAAAGCAAGCAATGGTGCCTTCCTTGCTTGCTTTAGGCGTCTTGGTGTTGTTGTGTTTGGGACACAATTGCTGGATTTTGGCATTTATTATTCCGCCTTTCCTTTCTTTGTTGGAGTTTGGTGGTTATAAGATTCCCATGGCGCATTTAGTAAGCGTAGTCTTGTTGGGGTATTGGTTGTTGATGGGTGTGATGGGATACACGAAGATTACGTGGAATAAGTTACCTGTTATTGATTTTGCCGTATTTATATTTGTAGTCTATTTCCTTTCTACGTGGTTTGCAAACCCCGTGAAAATTAATGCGTTTGTGAACCCTATCACAGATGAAGGTTATGCTCAGGTCGGTGGTGCTGAATATATCTGGTGTCTTACTGCATTGATGACGTTCATATTCATCAGTATTTTACCTCTTACTTTTGAGCGTTTGGGTGTTGTACTTAAATGGGTTGTCGTTTTTTCTATAATTGCAGCTTTCTTGGCGTCAGTTAAAACATTGATTTCACCGCAGGTGAATGATGCGGGTGAGCGTGTTGCTTTGGGGGAGGCAATTCATGGAAGTCGATTTAGCGGTTTTGCTGATTTGGGTAATGCAATATGTCTATTGATGTTTTGCAAATACTCTATTCTGGGGATTATTTGCTCACCATGGAAGCTTGCTCTGTGTTTGGCCGGAGGCGTCGGTATAGCACTCTCCGGTTTTAGAAGCATGATTTTGAACGTCGTAATATTGTGCGCCTTGATACAATTTTATCGGCGACAATTCGTTACTTTGATATTCTGTGCTCTCTGTGCGTATGCCGGCGTGTTGGGGCTTTCCCATGCAATTCCAATGGAGCGCGTACCACTAGGTATAAAGCGAGTTTTTTCATCTGTACCCGGGGTGGATGTAAAGGATAAAAAGTTGGCTAGTGCAGCTCAGCACTCTCTCGATTGGCGATATCAAATGTGGGATTGGGCTATGGATTCTTCCAAGGGTTACATTAAAAATTACGTTTGGGGGGATGGGTTTGCTCTGGATTCTCGTGAATATCGTCTAGAACGTATTAACATTAATCGCCGTAAAATCGATTCCGGTAGTAACGTCCTCTTTGCCAAGAGAGGTGTATGGCACAGTGGCTGGGTGACAGCTATCCATCGTCTGGGGTATGTAGGATTGACTATTACCGTAATTTTTCAGTTGATAGTTTGTGTGTATGTAGTGCGTTTATGCATGAATATTAGAGGTGTCGCAAACTATGAGTATTTCTACTTCATTCTGATTCCAATTATTCCCGATATAATAATATTATTCCATTATTCAGCTGGTACGTATACGACATTCTTTGCATTATTCCATAAACTTTCCATAATGAAATTGACGTATGTTCTGGCTGTCAAGGAGGGCATAATGTCGCCCATGTTCAGTAAACAGAAGTATGTACCCATGATGTTGCAGGAAGTTGAGGGAGCTCATCGGAAATCGGAGGAGGACTCAGCCTTACCCGCTTAATTTCCCCTTTTTTACAGGACAACAGAAAAGCCGCAGAGTTCGACCTCTCTGCGGCTTTTCTGTGAATTGTGTAGGGGTTGACTTCGCAACCCGCCACGGTATTGATTAGTGGCGGAGACCCAGACGAGTCAGCAGGCTCTTATAAAGAGCGTTGTCCGTACGCTTGGCATAATCCAGCAGCTTACGGCGCTTGGCAACCATCATGAGCAGACCGCGGCGGGAAGCGTGGTCGTGCTTGTTGGAGGCCAGGTGCTGAGTGAGGTGAGCAATGCGCTTGGTGAGCACGGCTACCTGGAAACCGGTGGAACCGGTGTCCTTCTCGTTGATCTTGAAGTCGTTGACGTTGATTTCGCTCATTGTCGTAATAGTCTCTTAATTGTTGGTTGATTTTTCGTGGCTGCGGCAAATCGACCTTCAGAGGTGGCCGTATGATACCACGTTCACCACACATTGCAAGCCTAAATTGACTGTACACAAGAAAATTATGCAAAAATACCCCTGTGTCGCACTTTATGTTTGACCGTGCGGGGCCTGAAGTGGTAGTATAGGGACAGTAAATACTCTGCGATATGGAAACTCTGGTCAGCACATTCGAATGGATTACCCGCATTCTCGATGCCGCATCCCTCCTGCCTGATTTCGACAGCCCGTTGGGCATATTCTGCGCGATTGCGTGGATTGCCACGCTGATATCCGGCCTTACCTTTGCGATAGCCTTTATCGCTGATTTGGGCGGTGGCGATATGGATGCCGGTTCAGCGGATGGCGACACCGGCTCATTCTCGGTTCAGGCCGTCATGGGCTTTGTGCTCGGTTTCGGCTGGGGCGGTTATCTGGCCGTGCTTGGTGGGGCCGGAGTGGGGCTGGGAATTGTTGTGGGTATGCTTGTGGGTATCGTCATGTTCTTTGTGATTGCCGGTATCATGAAAGCTATCTACAGCCTGAAGTCCGATGGCTCCCTGAAGTATGAAACTCTGGTGGGCATGACCGGTACCGTGTATGTAACCATCCCCCCGAACGGCGAACCCGGCGGTCAGGTGCAGGTGAGCCACCCCAGCCAGCTTATCACGATGGCCGCCGTGCAGGATGGCCCGGAGCCCCTGCCGGCCCAGACCCGCATTGAAGTGGTGGCCGCCACCACATACCAGCTTACCGTGCGCCCCGTGGGTGCCCAGCCTTCTTCTCAAAAATAACAACATCACAAAACTATGATATCCAATATCTACTCCGTGCTCGCACGCGCTGCATCCGGTTCCGGATCTTTCGGCCAGATTATGGTCGTTATTATTCTGGTAGTCTTCATCATGGGCGTAATCGGGCTTCTGCTCACGCGCTACAAGAAGTGCCCCTCCGACAAAATCCTCATCGTCTACGGTAACGTGGGTGCAGGCCGTTCTGCCAAGTGTATACATGGTGGCGCCACCTTCGTGCTGCCCCTCATTCAGAGCTACTCCTTCATGGACCTCAACCCGCTCAACATCGATGTCCCGCTGAAGGGTGCCCTCTCCAGCCAGAACATCCGTGTGGACGTGCCCTCCTCATTCATCGTCGGCATCAGCACTCAGCCGGAAATCATGCAGAACGCCGCCAGCCGCCTGCTGGGGCGTACCCGTCAGGATATCCGAGACCTGGCCTCCGAAATCATCATGGGCCAGATGCGCGTGGTGATTGCCTCCCTCACCATTGAGGAAATCAACGCCGACCGCGAGAAGCTCATTAAGGGCATTACCGGTGGTGTGGACGTTGAGCTGCACAAGGTAGGTCTGTACCTCATCAATGCCAACATCACCGATATTCGCGACGCTTCGGGCTACATTGCCGCCCTCGGTCAGGAGGCCGCTGCCCGCGCCATCAACGATGCCATGATTAAGGTGGCCGAGGAAACCCGCCGTGGTGAAATCGGTAAGGCCGAGGCTCTGCGCGACCAGACTGTGCAGGTGGCTATGGCCAATGCTGCCGCTGTGGAGGGTAATAACGAAGCCCAGATGAAAGTGGCAGACTCCAACGCCCGCCTGAAAGTTCGTCAGGCAGAGGCTCATCGAATTGCCGTTGTGGCTGAGAAGGAGCAGGCAGCCAAGGCTGAAGAGGCCGGCTACATCGCCAACCGAGAGGCCGAAATGAAGCGTGCCGAACTCGAGCGTGCTACGCAGACCGCCAATGAACTTGTGGCCGCTGAAATCCAGAAGCGCAAAAAGGAGATTGCTGCCGAGGCTGTTGCCGCCGTGCTCGTGAAGGAGCAGGAAGGTAAGGCACAAGCCCTCGTGATTGCCAACAAGGCTGAGGGTGACGCCGCTCTCGAACTTGCTAAGGGCGAGGCCGAGGCTCTTCTTCTTAAGAAAAAGGCCGAGGGTGAAGGTCTTGAGCTCGTTGGTCGTGGCCAGGCCGCTGCCATTCAGGCGGCACTCGAGGCTAAGGCCAGCGGTTTCCGCCAGATTATTGCCGCCGCCGGCGATGCCCGCAGTGCCTCCGGTCTGCTGGTAACCGAGCAGCTGCCCCAGATTGTCGAAACTCAGGCCAGCGCTGTACGCGGTCTTACCTTCGACAAGGTGGTGGTCATGGGTGGTGGCAACGACAAGGCCGGCAGCGTGGGTGGCTTTGTGCAGAACCTGGTGACCGGTACTCTGCCGCTGCATGAGCTTGCCGGCAGTCTGGGTGTGGAGCTGCCCTCCTATCTGGGCAAGTCTGCTCCCGAGGCTCCCGCCGCTACCTCCACCTCTGACGAGAGCAAGGCCTGATAGCTCTCGACGGAACGTGATTTGTGTGCACCCTGTTGCAGAATATGTGGCAGGGTGTATTTTTATTCTTTCAATCATTCGAAATATCATACTAACTATGAACAATACCCTGAAAATCATGCTTTTGAGCCCCTTGTTGCTCATGCCTCAAACTCTTGCTGAGCAGCCGTCTGTTCGGCCGGCTTCGCATCAGCAACTCTCACCTGCAGCCCGACTGGCAGATGCCGTGCAGCGAGGGGATGCCGCCGCTGTGCGTGAACTTCTGTTGCGCGGTGGTGCAAGCCTGCCGACAGACCATGGTGAGTATCTTGCCCTGCTGAATAGTGCAGCTTTGAGCGGTAACCCCGATATTCTGGACTACATCCCCTATGTCGAGCCCGTAGCGGGGCATACTGACAGCGCGCTTATTGTTGCTCTGCGCAACAAGGTTGGCCCCCGCATGGTTGCAGCGTTGTTGGCTGCCGGTGCCCGCCCTGATGACCGCGCGGTAACCGGTAAGTACAAACCCCACTCTGTGGCGATTGCTCGCCAATCGGGGGATCATGTGAGTGCAGAGCTACTGTTGGCCTCAGAAAAAAGAAATTTCTCATGGATGGACCAGCAGTTAAAAGATGATGGTGTAGAAGAAATGCAGCGCATACTTTCCGCTCCCGGTTTTTATGCCGTCGACCAACGAGTGCTCGGTGGTTACACCCCCTTGATTGCAGCTGCCCGTGCAGGGCAGGTAGAGCTTGTGCGCCTGTTGCTGGCGGCGGGGGCGGACCCTCATGCTCTCGATGCTGCCGGTAACAATGCCCTCACCCACGCGATTGATGGTATGAACGACCCGCAGGTCATCAGCATGTTGCAGGCTGCCGGCTGCAAACAGGCTCCCATGCGCCAAGCTGCCCCCAATCCCGAGGGCGAATTGCAGGTTGCGGAATATTTTGCGCCTATTCGGCAGGCGCTGGAGCAGGGGGATGCTGAGTACTTCCTGACCCTTCCGCGCCCGCTGCTTGAATATGCTGTCATGCCCCTGAGTGGTGCCGAGCGCTTTCATGATTCCGGGCGCGCTCTCGGCCGCTATTATAGGGGAACCCCGCTCATGGTGGCCGCTGCCAATGGACAGGTGGATTTGCTGCGCGTGCTGCTGGCGCGAGGTGCTGATATCGAAGCTCACGATTTTTCCGGTCGCACCGCCATTGTGTACGCTGCGGTAAATGGTCATGCGGACTGTGTACGCCTGTTGCTGACTGCCGGCTCCCGACAGGTGGAGCCTGCATTGCACATGGCGGCCTATGCCGGGCAGCATGCTGTGGTGGACTTCCTGCTGGAGCGCGGCGTGCGGCCCGGTTTGGCAGTGGAGTGGGCTCTTATGAGTGAGAACCCGCACCCGGCGCTGATGGCCCTGCGTCAGCCGGATGCCGACCTCGCCCTCAGTCTGGCTGTGCGCCGCAATCACTCTGGGCTTGTTACCCGTCTGGTGCAGTTGGGGGCAGATGTCAACCGCCCGAACTTCTACCCCCTGCATGAGTGGGTGGACTCGTTCCCGTGGAGCAATGATGCTGTGCTGCCTGAATTGCTGCGTGCCGGGGCCGATATCAACCGCAAGCGTAATGGACAGACTGCGGTAGAGTATGCCCGTACGGAGGGAAATTCGCATGCGCTTGACTTATTGCAAAGCTCAAAATAAGCTGTCATTTAACGCTAAAGGGAGCAGTGTTACAATTGCGTAACAACTGCTCCCTTTTCTGTGATGATATTGTAATATTCTGTAACACTTTTAAACTCGTATCGCTCATCTGAATGTGTTAATAATGACGTTGTAAGGATAAACAACCCCTTGCGATAATATCACATGGCATTACACATTCAGATGAGTGAAAAAGTCGAGCGTATGCTGCATAGGGAGTCGCTTAAAAATAAACTCTCTTCGGTTCTGGCCTGCGCGCTTTTTATGTTAATAAGTTCCGGCGTGTTGTATTTTACCGTCGAGTTCATTGTGGGAGATACCCCGGTCTCGTTCCTGGCTTATACTCCCCCTGCAGAGGATTCCCCGTCTGTGCATAACGAGCCTGTATGGGAATTTCGGTCCCGTCATGCGCCAAATCATTCCTCGATGACTCCATCGCAGCTGCTTGTGATGGGGGCCATCTCACTCTCATTGGCTCCGGTGGAGATTGATATGTCAGAAGGTCTGCCACCGATAAGCTCGGTCTTTGATTTCGGGTTTGAATGCAGTTTGGGTGAAGAACTGGGCGGCGATACTACCCCGCTGGGGAGCAATCAGGCCGGGGGCTCGGCACTTGTAGGTACTTTTTATGACCTCAAGCAGGCAGGGCGTGGGCGTAGTCGCAAGCCATCGGCAGTTGCTCTCAAAAAGGGGGATGGAACACTGAGCATCCAGCGGGATAAGTATTATGAGACCATTGCTCATTTCGTGAACAAAGGATGGAGTACCGGTCAGCTGAGTAGGTATTTCGAATCCCCGCAAAAGTTATATGCCTCATGCTTCTATCTGCCGTCGGCTCGGGCTCGCTACGCTCCCATCGCCTATCAGATGGGGGATTCCCGCAAGCCGGAGAGCCAGTGGGTCTGTCAGCCCGGTGGCTGGTGTGTGGTGTACCGTGGTAAGGTGCGTGCTCCCAAAACAGGCAAGTTCCGCTTCATTGGCACAGGGGATGACTACATCGCTGTGCGCTTTGACCGCAAACTTGTTCTTTCGGCCGGTTATCGACTCTTCACTCACTATGATGTCAGGGTAAAGGGTGGCCCCAAGTTCGCATTCTCCGAGCCAGCGGTACGTGAAAAGTTCCTGAAGGATGTCAGGGCCGGGCTCGACTCTGCCCACAAGGGGTACGAGCTTATCAGCACTGTTCCCGGCTGTGAGCGCTGGAATAGAGAATTGGGCGGTCTGACGGCCGGTCGTGAATTCTCTGTCAGGGAGGGGGCGGTCTACGATATTGAGATTCTGCTTGCCGAGGAAGGTGGGTATTTCGGTTGTGTGCTCTTCATCGAGGATATTACCGACGGCAAGAACTCCGGGGCTCGGCAGTACGACCTCTTTCGTACCAATTTTTCTGCTCCCGACGCGCGGGAAGTAAGCCGTATGTTGCAGGAGGCCGATAGCTTTGACGGTGATCCGGCAAAGGCGCAAGCCATACCTTACAATGAGGATTCCTATATCTGGGCAGTTGTTCCGTGAAAAAAGTGGGTCATATACTTACTGTTCTCGCTCTTATCGAGAGTCAGCAGTCCGTTTTTTGAAGCTGTAACAGTTTTTTAACACTTTTCGGGGATTTTCTGCTCGCTTTAGCGTATTCTACGTGGTAGAATGCCCTCGTTAGGAAAAATTTCAACCGTTATTATTACCTATGGCATTACACATTCAGATGAGTGAAGAAGCCGAGGCTTTGCTGCGTAAGGAAGCGCTTAAGAATAAGCTCTCCTCCGTGCTGGCCTGCGTGCTTTTCATGTTGCTGGGCTTCGGTATATTGTACTTTACCGCAGTGTTCATTGTGGGCGATACCCCCGTATCCTTCCTGGCCTACACCCCGCCCGCAGAGGATGGCCCCCCCACCAATAACCCCACTCCCAAGGAGCTGACTTCCCGCTCTGCCCCCGCAGCATCATCGGTTGCGCCCTCGGTGATTGTGGCTACCAGCACGGCTGCTGTCTCTCTGGCCTCCGTCGAGATTGATATGTCCGATGGTCTGTCACTGGACAGCACGCTTGATATCGGCCTGGGCGACTCCGACCTGGGTGAAGGTCTGGGCGATGGCGGTAGTGGTCTGGGTTCCGGTCAGGGCGGTGGTTCTGCTCTTGAAGGTACTTTCTATGACCTCAAGCAGACCGGCAAGGGCCGTAATCGGAAGGCATCCAAGCTCGCCCAGAAGGGGGAGGGAGGTGTGCTGCGCATTAACCGTAACCAGTACTATGAAGTACTGTCCGATTTCATGAACACTGGCTGGAGCCCTGCCAAGCTCGGCAGGTATTACGAGTCCCCCAACAAACTGTACGCCTCTAACTTCTACCTGCCTGTGGCCAAGGCTCGTTATGCTCCCATCGCCTATCAGGTGGGTGACGCCAAGAAGCCCGAAACTCAGTGGGTGTGCCAGCCCGCCGGTTGGTGCGTGGTGTACCGTGGTAAGGTTCGCGCACCCAAGACCGGCAAGTTCCGTTTCATTGGTACGGGTGACGACTGCATTGCCGTGCGTTTTGACCGCAAGGTAGTGATGGAGGGTGGCTACCGACTGATTTCCTCTTTCGATGCCAAGAAAGGCGGCGGTCCCAAGCTGCGGCTTTCTACCCCGGGCGGTCGGGATGCTTTCTTTAAGGATGTTAAGAGTGGCCGTGATCGAGACCACAAGGAGTACGAGCTTATTCCTACGGTTGAAGGTATCGGCATCTGGAAACAGGAGCTCGGTGGCCTGATGGCCGGCAATACCTTCTCGGTGAAGGAGGGCGAGGTGTATCCTATCGAAATTCTGGTGGCAGAAGAAGGTGGTGCATTCGGGTTCGTGCTTTTCATTGAGGATGTGACCGATGGTAAGAACTCCAAGGCAAAGCAGTATGACCTGTTCCGCACGAACTTCTCGGAGCCGTCTTCCGAGGAAATCAATAACATGTTGCGCGAGACCGGCAGTGTGCACGTGTTCAACGGCAAGGGACTTCGCCTGGATATCCCCTACAACAAAGATTCTCTCATCTGGACTGCGGTTCCCTGATAGGACTGAACGCAGAATTTGACACACAAAAGGCTGTGGCATCCGGCTGCAGCCTTTTGTTTTTTACCGGCCGGCTCCCGTGAGCTTTTTTCATGCTTGGCATAGGCTGAATTATCTTGCCATAGCAGGTGAATGTTGGTATAGTACCGGAGGACTCGGGTTGTTTAGTATATGCGTAGAAAACATGTTTTTATAGCAATCATGATGGCAGCCGTGCTGGGGGGCTCATTCCCCTGCGGGGCTGAAACAAATCCTGAATACGTGCGCATGGCTCAGGAGTGGACTTCTCCCCACGACCTGAAGGTTGAGCAGACGGCGAAGGTTGCCCTGCTGCCCTTTCCTCAGCAGGTAATCTGGCATAGCGGTGAGCTGGATGAGCAGGGGCGTGAGCCTCGCCTGATGGGTGATGTCGGTACTATGCTGCAAACGGCACTCGAGGATTATCAGAGCTCCCGCATGCAGGGGAATGGTATTCTGCCGGTAACCTGCACCTTGCACCCCGATGCTTTGCCGAAAGAGCACGCCGCAGAGGGGTACAAACTGACTGTGGGTGCAGATGGCGTGAAGATAACAGCCGTGACTGAGGCCGGTTTGCTCTACGGTTTCCAGACCCTGCGGCAGATGCTGGCCACCGGTAAGGGCAAGCTGCCGTATTGTGATATCACCGACTGGCCTGCCTTCCGCTATCGTGGTTACATGCAGGATTGTGGTCGCAACTTCCGCAGCGTGGAGCGATTGAAGGCGGAGCTTTCTCTTGCCGCTCAGCTGAAGGTGAATCTCTTCCACTGGCACATGACGGATTACCCGGCCTGGCACATTGAGTGCAAGTCATACCCGCAGTTGAATGCCCCGCGCCACCGCACCCGCGACAAGAATGATACCTACACCTACGAGCAGATTCGCGATGTGTTTGCCTATGCCGCTGAGCGTAATATCACCATCATTCCCGAGCTGGATATGCCCGGTCACAGCGCGTATTTTGAGCGAGCCTTCGGGTTTAAGATGCACACCCCGCAGGGTATGAAGATTGTGGGTGAGTTGCTGGATGAATTCTGCCGGGAAATCCCCGCAGAGATTTGCCCCATCGTGCATTTCGGTGCCGATGAGGTGCGCATACCCAACGCTGCTCAGTTTGTGGACTTCGTGACAAAAAAACTGCAGAGCCATGGCCGAACCCCCATGCAGTGGGCCAGTAACCGCGACCTGCCCGTTGGTGAGCACTCCATCGAACAGCGTTGGGGCGAGGGAGCTGATATGGTGGCAAAATCCATACGCTCAGAGCGAATTAAACGCCCGGCATTCGACTCGACCATGGGTTACACGAATCTGCTCGACCCTGCGCTGCTGGTGCGCCGCTACTTCTTCATGCGTCCCTGTGGCTCAGCTCAGGGAGATGAGTTGAAGCTCGGTACCATCATGTGTATATGGCCCGATGGCAAGGTGGATGACAAGAGCCTTATTCCTGCCATGTGCACCATGTGGCCAGGTATGATGGCCATGGCTGAGCGCTCGTGGAAGGGCGGTGGGGCAGATGGTGATCACCTGCCGCTGGAAATGCCCGCTGCAGATACCACTCCCGGTCGGGCATACGCTCTCTTTGAGCAGCGCATGCAGGCCCTGCGTGACACCCAGTTCGCCGGCGAATCCTTCCCCGTCTGGCCGGAGTCTGCTGTGAGCTGGACGGTTGTGGAACCGGTGCCTGCAAGGCAGGCCGCCGCTGTGCGGGAGCAGGTGCTGAGCGGTAAGCTCGATAACCTGCACACGCGCAGAGCTCACTGTGCTAACCTTTATTTCCGTACCAGACCCGATACCGGCTATCTGGGCATGTTCCCGAAAGCCCGGGCAGGGCAGACGGTATGGGCTGTTACAACCATTCATGCTGAGCAGGCCGGCCCGCAGAAGTTCATGGTGGGCTTCGATGCCCCGGCTCGCTCCAATCGCCGCTGGACCGGCGTGCCCCGCAATGGTGAGTGGTCACAGGCCGGTACCCGAATCTGGCTCAACGGGCAGGAGTTGAAAAATCCCCGCTCCTATCGCCTGGCCGGGCAGCGGCGCCACCCCGGCAATGCCTGGAACTTCGAGCACCCGCTCGATGTTGAGGAAATCTGGTGGGTGCAGGAGCCTGTCGAGATAACGCTTCAGAAGGGCGATAATACTTTCATTATCGAACAGCCCTATGCAGGTGAACATCATTCCTGGGGTGTTTCGCTTATTCCTGTGAAATAAGTTCCTTAGCTTTTGCTGGCAAAAACTGATTGCACCGGGCTCTGTTGTTTTTAACCTCAGTGCCCGGTGTTTTTTGCTTGCCATGTCGTTTAAAATATGCTAAATGATACGGAACCGTTTGCCGTACAGGTGAACTGATATACATAGCCATGAATGCAAAATATATACTCCCACTGATAGCGCTGGGCATTGCTGCGGCACATGCCGGTGAACGTGAGACATTTGATTTCGGCTGGAAATTCAAATACTTTGGCGGTTATGACCCGGCCGATGCCGGTTCTCCTACCTGGTGCTCCGGTTACCAGGGTGGTCACCCTGCATCCCATGCGGTGGATGGTAATATGGACACCCGATGGTGCGCCCCCAGTTCGGAGGAAGGGTATAAGTTGGTGGTGGCTCCCGGGTTCGATGACCCGGTGAAACTTTTCCTTATCTATTGGGAAAAGCCCAGTACTTTCGACGTGAATATCAAAGTCATCTGCCGGGACGAAAGTAAGAACTTCGAGCTTTCATTCAACCAGGGCGGACAGGCTGCCAGCTTTGTGGAGATGCCGGAGCCGACGGCCATTCGCTACGTGGTGGTGACGGTTCCGAGCGGCACTACCATTTCGCAGTGGATGAGTGTGTGTGAGGTGCTTTTTACCGGTGCAGACAATACCCCGCTCAAGGTGCGGCGTGGCCCGGGGGCAGAGTCTCACGCTGCGGTGGATGCCAGTGAAATCGGTTATAAGCAAGTGCAGCTCCCGCACGACTGGGCTATCGAGAGCCCATTCCTTGAGGCAGAACCCAACGAAACGGGTAAACTCCCCTGGAACGGCTGGGGCTGGTACCGTAAGAACTTCGATGTGCCCGCCACCTTCGACGCCGCTAAAGAGCGCTGGTATCTGGATTTCGATGGCGTGATGTCCCGCCCGCAGATTTATGTGAACGGGCAGAAAGCCGGCGAGTGGGCCTATGGCTACAACTCCTTCCGCGTGGATATCACCCCCTTCCTTAAGCCCGGTCAGCAGAACCTCGTGGCCGTGATGGCCAGTAACCTGCCGCTCTCCACCCGTTGGTACCCGGGCGCCGGAATTTACCGCCACGTGTGGCTCGAGAAGACCGGCCCCGTGCACCTGGCTAAGTGGCCCACTTATGTAACCACTCCTGAAATCAGTGAGCAGTCTGCCCTCGTGAAGGTGCAGACAACCGTTGCAAACACTAGCGATACCCCGGCAGAGGTTACGGTGTACCAGCAGGTCGAGGGTGCCGCCGCCGCCCCTGCTACCATTACTCTGGCTCCCGGTACCGAGGGCGTGGTGGAGCAGGAACTGCGCGTGGCTTCCCCGCGCCTGTGGAGCTGCGAGTCCCCCAACCTCTACAAGCTCAATACGCGCGTCGTGATGAATGGGCGTGAGATTGATAATCACGATACCACATTCGGCGTTCGCAATATCGAGTGGCGTAAGGAGGGCTTCTTCCTCAATGGCCAGCGCGTTAAGATTAAGGGCGTGTGTGAACACCACGACCTGGGGGCACTCGGCGCCGCCTTCTACGCCCGTGCTTACGAGCGCAAGATTGAAAAGCTGAAGGAAATGGGTTGCAATTCCATCCGCATGACCCACAACCCGCCCGCTCCCGAGGTGCTCGACCTCTGCGACAAGCACGGCATACTGGTCATCGACGAGCTCTTCGATATCTGGAAACGCCAGAAGTACGAGAAGGTGAACGGCTATCACCTTTACTGGGATAAATGGATGCAGAAGGACGTGCGTAACTTCATGCTGCGCGACCGTAATCACCCCTCCATCATTGCCTGGAGCGGTGGCAATGAGGTCATGGAACAAACCATGAGTAAGACTGATAAGAAGTGGAATGCCCTTAACTTCCGTGTCGCCTACAGTCTGCGGGATGAAATCCGCAAGTACGATACCACGCGTCCCTATACCGTGGGTTGTAATGATATGAATGCCTGGAAGAACGGCTTTATCGATACCATGGATATCTATGGCTTCAACTACAAGCCGCATCTTTACGATGACTTCCGCAAGAAGCACCCGAATACGCCCTACTACGGCTCCGAGACCTGCTCCTGCGTCGGCACGCGAGATACCTACAACTTCCCGCTCGGTTGGAAGGTGGGGGATGGCTACTTTAAGCCCGGTGCTGTACCGCACCAGGTGAGTGCCTATGGACTGGCCAGTACTCACTGGGGCTCCAGCCCGGATATTGAGATGAATGCCCACACCATGAACCCCGACCTGGCCGGTGAGTACGTGTGGACCGGTTTCGACTACATCGGTGAGCCTACTCCCTATAACCAGGACGCCTCCATCGAGAACAACATCAAGCACCTGCCCAAGGAGCAGCGCGAGGCCATCATGCGTGAGTACGAGGCCATGGGCAATCGTGCCGCGAGCCGTAGCTCTTACTTCGGTATCATTGACCTCGCCGGTTTCCCCAAGGATATCTACTACCTCTACCAGAGCCAGTGGAACCCCGACAAGGCTCAGGCTCATATCCTGCCGCATTGGAACTGGAAGGGCCACGAGGGGCGTACCACACCCGTGATGGTATTCACCAGCGGCGACGAGGCCGAGCTCTTTGTGAACGGCAAGAGCCAGGGCGTGCGCAAGCGCGGCGAGGGCCAGACCTTCGTGCAGAAGGATAAATCTCTGGCCGTGAGCAAGAATCAGTTCCGTTTCACCTGGGAGGATGTCGTCTACGAACCCGGCACCGTTGAGGTGGTGGTGAAGAAGGATGGCAAGCCCTGGGCCACTGCCAAGCGCGTGACCACCGGCGATTCCGCCGCGGTGAGGGCCGATGTGGATCGCTCCACCATCGTGGGCGATTCCCGCGACCTGGCTTTCGTGGAACTGGCACTGACCGATGCTCAGGGTAATGTGGTACCCACCGACAGCCGTCGCGTGAGCTTCTCCATCGAGGGGCCGGCCGAGCTGGTGGGCTTCTGCAATGGCGACCCGACCGACTGGACCTGCATGCAGGACCTCAACCAGCGCTTCTTCAACGGCCGCCTGCTGGCTGTCGTACGTGGTAAGCGTGGTGAAAGCGGCACTGCAACCGTCACCGTGCGCGCCAACGGCCTGCCCGAGATTAAGGTGCCCGTAACCATCGCGCCCATGAAGTAAGAGAGTCTCTATTTCTCTGAGTTACTTATCGGCCCGCGTCTGTAGCAGATGCGGGCCGATTGCCATTATCGGGAATTGTAATGTTATTTAAAATGATAGGAAATAAGCATTGACTACAGGGGAATGGTAGTGTACACTTCTGACGCTATGAGTCGTATGATGAGAATATGGGCTTGTATTTCAGCTGCTCTGGTGTTGTTGAGTGCATGCTCCGCCCCCTTGGTGCCGGCCGCTCGGGTGAGCCGTAGTGAGCGACTCGCCGAGCCGGATGCCGTGCTGATGGAGCAGATGCGCAGGGATTGGTTTGCGCTGCAGGAGCCCGGTCTGGATGCGGAGGAATACAGCATGCTCGTCAATCGCTATAATCGTGCCCTTCTGTTGATGATGCGCCGCTACCGCGCAGATATGCTGCAGGCATTTGAGCGGGGGGATAAAGATTACCGGGTTTCCGGCGTGAAGTTCATCACCGCCGATACCGGAATAGAACGCCCTTTGCGTGAGGTGTATGAAGACATGGTGCCGGCGTGGGACATCACCACGCACTCGCTGCAGGAGCACTTCACCATGCCCGGTCTGGGTGTGCCCATGGTCGGTATCATTCCTGCTGAGAATGTTGATAAATCTGAGCAGAAGTTCAGCATTCGTACCCGCGGTACCGTGACGAATATCACCGCCGTCATGGAGTTCCCGACCAATAAGAATGAGGAGCCCCGACTGCGTTTCCTGCTCCGTAATAAGCAGGACACCCTGCGCCTGCGCGGTTACGACCATGCGCTTGCTGCCGATTTCTCTGCTGCGATTGAGATTTACTGGAACCTGACCCGAGTGAAGGAGGACCGTATGCTGGGTATGCTCAAACCCCAGCAGTTGCGTGATGTTAATGGTCTGTCCTGTATTGAGGAGTACGACCCGAACAAAATCCCCGTCATTCTGACTCATGGCCTGCTGTCGAGTGCCGGCACCTTTGACAATCTGGTGAACCGCTTGATGTGTGACCCGGTTATTCGCAGGAATTACCAGTTCTGGTACTACAATTACCCCACCGGGGTGACCTGGACCCTCACGGCGGTGAAGTATCGTGAATCCCTTGAGGAGGTGCGCCGTCGACTGGACCCCAAGGGTACTAACAAAAACTGGGACAACATGGTGGTGGTAGGTCACTCGATGGGTGGTTTGATTACACACTACAGCCAGTGCACAGAACCCTGGCTCATGCTGCGAGACAGACCAAGAATGGAAAAATATCTGGATAGCAAGTATGTAGATGAAAAATTACCATTCAGCGATGGGGATGAGTTGCGTCAGGCTTTCTACTTCAGACCTGTCAAATCCGGAATGGTTGTCTATTTGGCCACCCCGCATCGTGGTGCGCCGCTGGCTCGTTATCGTATAGTCACTGCACTGATGAAATTAGTGGAACTCCCGCAGAACCTCGTCAGCGAGGTGGTGAATATCGCTACCCTGCAGCAGGATAACGTGCTGCTCAATCCCGGTAAACTGACGGAGGCCTTCACCAGCGTGAACCAGCTTTCGCCCGACAGCTATTCCATTCGCGGTCTGCAGGGGCTCGAGGTGCGCGATGTTCCCACTCACTCCATCATTGGCGACCGAGGGAAGGGGAATACGCCCAACAGCTCCGACGGTGTGGTGCCCTACTGGTCCAGCCACCTGGCAAGGGGGACGGAGACAATTGTACCGACCGGGCATTCCGTGCAGGATGTTTCGGAAACGGCGTCGGACATGATTCGAGTTCTCGCGGAGCACCTGAAGCGCTGCGGCCGCCTGAAATAGCCGATGGAATTGCATGTGAGGCCCGTTTTCGGAACCCATGAGACCCATTGAGGATTTTTTCGTGAGCTCCGGGGCTGCGGACGGAAAATCTGCTGATGGCAGATTTTGAAATCATCTTGCACTTTTGCATTGACAATCGCTCAGTTGTGGTATATAACGCGCGCACACTCTAACCTTGAGCTTCATTATGGTATCTCGCAAACACACCACAATCAAACGCAAAGTTAAGAACTGGACCGCGGCAGACTCTGCCGAGCTTTACTGTGTTGATGCCTGGAGTAATGGCTACTTCGGCGTGTCCCGCAACGGTGAGGTCACTGTCAATCTGGTGGATACCGATGGCGAGAAACGCCCCGTGAGCCTGCATACTATCATGAAAGGTCTTGCCGAGCGTGGAACGGACGCCCCCGTGCTGCTGCGATTCCGTGACCTGCTGCGAGCCCGTATCGACGAGCTCAATCAGAGTTTTATCAAGGCTATTAAGGAGGCCGACTACAAAGGTGTGTACCGCGGTGTGTACCCGGTGAAGGTCAATCAGCAGCGCGAGATTGTTGAGGAGATTGTATCGTACGGCTCCCGTTACCACTACGGGCTCGAGGCCGGTAGTAAGCCTGAGCTTATTGCTGCCATGGCTCAGATGAAAGACCCGCAGGCATTCCTGATGTGCAACGGCTACAAGGATGACGAGTTCATTGACCTGGCACTCATGGCCCAGCGCATGGGTATCAATATCTGCCTGATTCTGGAAATGCCCAACGAGCTGCCTGCCATTCTGGAGCGTGCCCGCAAACTGGGTATTGACCCCAATCTGGGTGTGCGCGTACGTCTGGCCGCCAAGGGGGCCGGCCATTGGAGTGAGTCTGCCGGTGATCGCTCGGTATTCGGCCTGAACACGGCTCAGGTTATCGAGGTGGTCGACACGCTGAAAGCCGCCGATAAACTTCACTGCCTGAAAGTTCTGCACTACCACCAGGGCTCACAAATCCCGAACATTTCCGTTGTGCGTGAGGGGCTGACGGAGGCCTGCCGCATGTACATTGACCTTGTGCGCGAGGGAGCTCCCATGGGTACGCTCGATATGGGCGGCGGTCTGGCTGTGGACTATGATGGTTCGCAGACCAATTTCCACTCCTCCTGTAACTACACCATGGAGGAGTACGCCCGCGATATCGTGGAGGTTGTCGGCGAGCTGTGCAGCAAGTGCGAGGTGCCGCACCCCACGCTGGTGACTGAGAGTGGCCGCGCTATCTCAGCCTTCCACTCTGTGCTGGTGTTCAATATTCTGGATGTAGCCAGTGCTCCCGGTCAGGATGCCCTGCCGCCCGAGTTGCCCGAGAACCCGAGCGAAATCCTCAAAGCGCTGGATGAAACGCGCCGCATGCTCACCCGCAAGAATATTCAGGAGTGCTACAACGACGCCAACTATTACCGCGACCAGCTGCGCATGCAATTCTTCTATGGCAATGCCAGCCTGCGCGAGCGCGGTGTGGGCGAGGCTATCTATTGGCACATCATGGGCCTGATTTCACGCCGTATTGCCGAAATGAGTGAAATCCCCGAGGATTTGAAGGAGGTTTCTGACAACATGGTGGACTTCTATTACGGCAATTTCTCGCTCTTCCAGAGCATGCCCGACTCCTGGGCCATCGACCAGCTTTTCCCGGTCATGCCCATTCAGCGCCTTTGCGAGCGCCCCACCCAGAAGACGGTGCTGGTGGACATCACCTGCGATTGCGATGGCAAGGTCGACAATTTCATTGACCGCGAGGACGTGGCTCACTCCCTCCCCCTGCATGAGTTTGAAGGGCAGGAGAACTATTACGTGGCCGTGTTCCTGGTTGGTGCTTATCAGGAAACGCTGGGCGACATTCACAATCTGCTGGGCGACACCAACGTGGTGAGCGTGCACCTGGAGAACGGTCGCCCTGTCTACACTCAGGAGGAAGAGGGCGACAGCGTGGCCGACGTGCTCTCCTATGTGAAGTACGACAGCCGCGACCTCGTAGCTCAGTTCCGTAACCTCGCCGAGCGCGCTGTGGAAGAAGGGCTTATCACCCCCCGCCAGCGCAGGGATGCTCTGGAGGCCTACCGCACCGGTCTTAATGGCTATACTTACTACGAGCTGTAATTCCTGCAGGCCAACGCATCATCACACTCTGTTTTCAGAGTGCATAATGAGTAGAGCGGTAAATCGATGAGGGTAGTTGTCTTACCCTCTCCTACTGTGATTTCCTGCCTGAAATATTCATGCATGGAGGTTCGTACGGCCAGAGACGGAGTAAACTTGCGGCAATAGCTTTTCAGACTTTTAGCCTGCAGATTAAGCTCTGCTTTTACTTCTACAGGCACAATTTCCATATTGTAATGGAACAGGAAGTCCAGTTCAGCCCGCAGACTTTCTGATACCCAGTAGTAAGGGGATATGTTGCATTCAGCTCTCAGTTGCTGCTGCACATATTGTTCTGTCAGAGCTCCCTTGAACTCCTGAAAAATTTGGTTTCCTTTTAACAGGGTGGATACGTTGAGGTCTGTTTTGGCTCCCAGAAGTCCGACATCGAGAAAGAATAGCTTGAACGCTCCGTCTTCGTATGGATTGAGCGGTATGGCCGGTTTGCTGACGCGCTGAATCTGGTATATCAGACCTGCTCGCTTGAGCCAGTCCAAGGCATCTTCCAGATCTTTTGCTCTCATATTTTTCTGAACTTCACTGTATATAAACCGCTTATTTTCCTTTGCCAGTTGTCGGGGAATGGACTCCCAAAGCAGGTTGACTTTGGCTGATAAGGATGGGGGAATATGTTTGCTGAAATCGTTTGTGTAGCTGCCTAGTATTTCATGCTGAACTTCTCGCACTTGATTGAAATCCTGAGTGTTGCGATAGGTTCCCACTACTTCCGGCATGCCGCCGATATAATAATAGAGCCTCAGCAATTCTGTGAGAGTTTGTGAAAAATTGTGAATGAGGGCAAGGTTGCGGTTTTTGAGTTCCTCGCTCAGTATTTCTTTACCCATGGCTGCCAGAAATTCTGTGAAACTCATGGGGTAGAGGGTCATCATATTTACTTTTCCCACCGGAAAACCGGTGCCGTTGTGCTGGTGTATACCCAACAGAGAACCCGCAGCGATAATGTGATATTCCCGGGCATCTTCACAGAAATACTTCAGGGCTGTTAAGCCGGCCGGGCATTCTTGTATTTCATCCAGTATTATAAGAGTATCTTCCGGTGTGATGCGGAATCCCACTCTTGCCTGTAGATTGCGCAGCAGTATTTCAGGGGTGCCGGTATTGGATTCAAAGATACGCCGCATTTCTTCATCTCTATCCAGTCGAATGTAGGCAGTTTGTTTATAGTGTTTGCGGCCGAATTCCTGCATCAGCCAGGTTTTTCCAACCTGACGTGCTCCCATGAGTAACATGGGTTTTCTACGGGGGCTTTTTTTCCATTGTTCAAGCGCTGTCAGAGCCGTTCTTTTCATGGTGTTCTGCGGGGTTGTTTTTATTATACTGATATGCAATAGTTAAGCAAGTAAAAACTGCAAAATTGTAACGACTTTTATGAAAAATATTGCAAAAGTAGTAGGGACTTTTGTGAAAAACGCTGCAAAAGTGGTAGGGACTTTTGCGAAAAATGCTGCAAAAGTAGTAGGGACTTTTGCGAAATCAGCCCAGAATTCGCTTGATGAGCCACTGCATGTCGGTGGGGGTGTAGCGCTGGTCGAGGGGCAGGGGGAGCAGGGTTCGGGCCAATCGGTTTTCGGTTTCATCTGCCGAGGTGGCAGCTATGACTTCGGGCCAATAAAGGGGGAGGGCCACTCCGGCATCTATCAGCTCGTCTCGCAAGCCCGGTATGCCGCAGACCAGGGGGTAGCACATGGGGGCAAAAGCGGGGTGCGGCGGTAGTTGCAGTCGGTTAATGGGTGCCAGCGCGGCATGCAGGGTGGCGTAGTTTTGCAGTCGTTTGCGGGCTGCTGTTTGCCAGTCAATGTTCTGCAAAAGGATTCGGGTGAGAGCTGACATGCGTCGGGGCGGGGCAGATAGGCTGTCTTCTGCCTGCTGAATGGCCTTGGCCGCTGCAGTAAGTCCGTTTTCCGCTCTCTGCCACATACCGAGCATGCGCTCAGCAGAGTAGTCCTGCTCTGTGGGTAATTCCAGGGGAAAGGGGGCGCAGGCCACTCCGCCGTCACATAAACCACCGAACTTGCGGGGGCTGTAGAAGGTGGGTATGCCGGGCAGGGGTGGGGTGTAGAGTGCGGTAGTGGCATCCACTATCACAGGGCCGGGGTGACGCAGAGCAGCAGCATGTACGGCCTCGCCCGTCAGGCCAAAGTAATTGACCAGCAGCAGTAAATCCCGACTGTCGGCATCCGGCGGCGGGCAGGGCTCCAGTTGTTCTGTAACCTGATAGCGAACTATCGGCAGTTCCATGCGCTGCAGGGGTTCTGTCACGGTGTCGCAAATAAAGCGCGGTATGAGCACACGGCGGGGGCGTGGCATGTTACTCAGCAGGCAATCGAGTGCCGCTCGCCCGCTGCTCAGCAGAGCACAGCAGGAACTTTCGGTATGCGGAAAGTTGTTATAGATCGTCAGTTCCGGTCCGAAACTTCCACCCATCATATCGTTTTTGGGGAGGTCAGTCATGGTAGCCGAGTTCATCATAAGGGTCATCAAAACGGTCAGGCTCCAGCGGTGCCGGTGGGGTTTGCGGGGTGGTGGGCTGAATAATGAGGGTACCATGCTGGCCCATATCATTGAATATACCGCCGAAAATCCGTAAGCCCGTGTAGCGAAGTTTGCTGAAGTCGGCTCCGTATCGCTCACAATCTGCCCGGTATGCCCGGTCGATGGCGCGACGGCTGATGGGTGCCCCCTCTTTGAGCGCGTGGTACAGAATATCGTGCCGCAGGCTGGGCATGAGGTCCTCCGGCTGAGTGCTCCCCACACTGTTGCCGTCCCACACATAGCGGCGGTGCAGTATGAGGGTGTGACCGCGCGCCTCCACCAGCACGCGGTGGGGAGGGCGCGGGTGTAGTCCCCGCCAGTACCCCAGATACAGGCTCTCATCTTTCCACACAATGGCGTGGCGTGTTCGCAGGCAGAACCCCGGCGAGCGGTGAGCCAGGTAGGTGTACCAGCAATCTTCATTCTGCGCAGTCTGCTGAACTTCAGGTGATATGCGCTTGTGCAGCATCATATCCAGCGTGCCGGTGCAGCTTGTCAGCAGCCCGGTACTCAGAAGCAGGGAAATGGCGCACCTACATTTCATGCAATCCTATTCTAGCCCTGCATGAGCTGATTGTCAATGATATTTGATTCTGCACCGCTCGGGTGCACCGCTCGGGTTGATAACAAAGTTCGGCAGAAATCAGCAGCAACTGTAGCGCCCGCCGGGCAGGGGGATGATAGCGCGCTCAATCTGCAGGCGCATGAGCTGTGGGGTGAGTTGCATGGTTCGCAGCCCCAGGGCGGAGCAGAGGGCATCGAGCGTGTCGTGCCCGGCTGCTATGGCGGCAAGTATGTCGGCCCGGTCGACGCAATCCGTCGGTTCGGGGCGGGGGGCTTCCTCCGTTGGCTCTTCAGCGGGGAAGAGTTCCATTTGTTGCGCGGGGCCGCTCCAGTTCATGTCGCGCAGGAGTTCCTGCGGTGTGGTGCAGAGGATGGCGCCATCCCGTATGAGCCCGTGGCAGCCGACCGAGGAGGGGTTGTCGATAGAGCCGGGCAGGGCAAAGACGGTGTTGCCGTAGTAGTCGGCGGCAATGGCTGCGGTGTGCAGGGCTCCGCTGCGGTGCGGCGCTTCTGCGACCAGTACCGCTTTTGCCCAGGCGGCAACAATGCGGTTGCGCTGGGGGAAGGTGGTGCGACCGGGCGGCAGGGTCATGGGGAATTCACTCACGACAGCACCGTGACCGTTGCAGATTCGGTGGGCAAGTTCGCTGTTTTCCTGCGGGAAGAGATGGGCCAGACCGCTGCCCAGCACGGCGATGGTGCGCCCGCCGGCATCCAGCGCGCCCCAGTGCCCGGCGGTATCAATGCCCCGAGCCAGACCGGAAATGATGGTGCAGCCGGCATCTGCCAGTTCGCGGCCGAACCTGCGTGCATGGCTCATGCCGTAGGGAGTGGCCGCGCGTGAGCCGACGATGGCAACCCCTCGCTCACCATCTGCCGGCAGCCATTCCCCTCGCACGTAGAGGACGATGGGCGGGTCGCTCATGCGCCGCAGTGCTGCGGGGTAATCATCATCTACAATGGTGACCACGCGCACGCCGTGCGACTCTGCCAGAGCCAGTTCGGCGTGCACGTTGGTACAATCCCGCCAGCTCGCGATGGCTCTGGCCAGTTTGGGGCCTATGCGGGGCACATTTTCCAGGACTCCGTGCGGGGCGGCAAGCACCAGCTCCGCAGAGCCGAAGAAGCTCAGCAATGACTGTATGCGCACCGAACCCAACCCCGGTATGAGGTTGAGGGTAATGAGTGACTCTCGCGGGCTGAGTTCCATGAAGGTCGCGTCAGCGCTCCACGGTGAAGTCCAGCCCCAGGTCCATGGACGGTACGGAGTGGGTCAGACAGCCGAAGCTCATGTAGTCCACGCCGCTCTCGGCTGCGGCAGGGGCGGTCTCGAGCGTCAGTCCGCCACTGGCTTCGAAATAGGGTTTCTTGTTCTTACCTCGCATTTCCACGGCCTTGGCCATGTCCTCGGGGCTCATGTTGTCCAGCAAGATGTAGTCCACCCCGCGCAGTTTAAGGAATGCCTCCACCTGAGTAAGGTTATCGGCCTCGAGCTCAACCTCCACACCGGGTTTATCGGCATTGAGCTTGTCGATGCAGGCCTGCAGGTGAGCGGTATCGCCATCGGTCATGAGGTGGTTGTCCTTCACCATGGCACGGTCATAGAGCCCCAGACGGTGGTTGTTGCCGCCACCGTGTACCACGGCGGCTTTCTCGAGCAGGCGGTAACCGGGGGTGGTCTTGCGGGTATCGAGCAGCTTGCAGTTGGTGTGAGCAATGGCCTTCATGTACTTGTTGGTCATGGTGGCCACGCCCGACAGGCGCTGAATGAAGTTCAGTGCGGTGCGCTCTGCACCCAGAATGGAGCGGGCGGAACCCTCAATCATCATCACAATTGCACCGGGGGAAACGGATTCACCATCGTGCAGGTACACCTCGACCTTCAGGCTCGGGTCAACTGCGCGGAACACGGCCTCGGCCACTTTCACGCCGGAAAGCACACCCTGCGTGCGCGGGCGCATGAGGGCGCGAGCCTGCAGCCCCTCGGGTACAAAATACGTGGAGGTTACATCACCATCACCGAAATCCTCATCGAGCGCCAGCTTGATGAGCGCATCCATATTGTCAGAAACTTTCATATCGCTCATGCCCTATACTATAGAGCACCTGCACCTGATTGTAAAGGCGGAAAACAGGCTCAGCTGCGGATTTGGGTGTAAATAAGCTTGATTTACGGCATTGGGGAATGTAACATGTAGTCACAATGGCGCGCATGTTCCCGGCAGAGTTTATCGTAACCGCACCGTCTAATATGGGGGAAATCGGTGAGCGGTTGGTGTATGAGGCCCTGCGGCAGATGCCGGAGGACTGGACAGTTATACACAATTGCTGGCGGCATTTGCTGGTGAAAGGCCCGAAAAAGCTCAAAAAGACCAGGCAGCACATCACCTACGAGGCTGATTTCGTGGTGCTGATTCCGGGGAAAGGGATATTGGTGCTCGAGGTGAAGAACTGGCAGCGTGCCAAGGTGGAAAATGGGCGTTGGTTCAGGGGGAACCCTGACGGCAGCTATGAGGCGGTAAATCATGACAGCCCGCTCAATCAGGCCTTTCTGGCCATGAAACACCTGCGAACAGAGCTTGAAAAGCAGTTCCGCTGGGGGTATGATGGGCGCTCGAGGTTGGAGTGCCGCTGCATGGCTGTTCTGCTCGGTGAAATCAGCAATTACGTGAACCTGACAGAGACGGAGCATGATGCCGCCGCCGTGGATTTTCTGCAGCAGACGACCGGTTGTGAAGCTGTGCCGCGCAATGAGATATACGATTGGTTGTACCTTTGCGGCAGCAATTCGCTGTTTTCGGGCTTGCAACGTCGGATTGAGCGGCTTTTCTGCTTCAATAATTCAACCTCAGTTGCTGAACTGGATGACGTGAGGCGCTACCTGCTGCAGAATTTGGTATTCCGTACCGATGTCGCTACAGCTACCTCCATTATCAATTCTGCTGCCGCTCCGTTGACTCGTGTGCTGCCCATGCTCGAGGAATCTCCCATCGGTGTGCATGTGGAGGGCTGTGCCGGCTCCGGCAAGAGTACCATGCTGTGCGTCGAGGCCGCGCGCCTGACTCTGGAGGCCGCTCAGCTGGGAATCCCCCGCCGAGTGTTGGTGCTCTGTTTCAATTATAATCTGGCTGAGTTTTTGCGAGTTCAGGGGGCTATGCGATATGCCCGGGTTAAGCGATTCGATGAGGTGTCCCCGCTTGTGCTTGATAATT
Source organism: Akkermansia sp. (assembly GCA_017471985.1). GTDB lineage: Bacteria > Verrucomicrobiota > Verrucomicrobiia > Verrucomicrobiales > Akkermansiaceae > Akkermansia. The sequence goes on from JAFURE010000103.1 coordinate 59,618, forward strand.
TCCAGACGGTGGTGGAACATATCTGCGAGCAGGTGAAGGTACCCGTGGCTGAAAGTCTGTTTACGCCCGGTGCGTTGAACGAGCTGTGCGATTGGCTGCGCTGTAACTCTCGGTATACCTTTGACCACATTTTTGTGGATGAAGCTCAGGATTTTCCCGAGGAATGGTGGGCCGTGGTGCGTGCTATGCTGCGACCCGGCGGCAAGCTTTATCTGTTTACGGATGCCGGGCAACAGCTCTATGGCTACGACCACTCACTGCCGGACTTACCCGTGCGGTTGAGACTGCGCCACAATCTGCGCAATTCCGCACAGATTGCCTCGTTCTGTGCTCCGATAAGTGGCGGGGCTGATAGTGTGCTCCCCCTGCAGGGGCCGGAGGTTGAAGTGCTGCCCGCTGCCGAAACGCCAACAGAACGTGCCATTGCTGTGAAGTCAGCCATCGAACGCTTGCTATCAGAGCACTATGCTATCAATGACATCGTGGTGCTGACTCCCTGGCGCCGCAATACTTCCCTGAAGGACCCGCTGCTCGCCGAGCTTGTGGATTTTCCTGCCGATGGCGAAACGAGAGAGAATGCCGACGAGCGCCTGAGCCGCTGTCTGGCTCCCGGTTCGGTCCGCGTGCTGGGCGAAACCATTAAGGCCTACAAGGGACTTGAGAGCCCGGCTGTCATCCTGACCGATATCGCAGCCCCGAGGGAGGGACGCACCTCCGGTTTTACGCCCAACGAATTTTATGTCGCATGTACCCGAGCTCGGCTCAGGCTGATTATCATCCCTACCCATAGCGGCGCCGAGTATATTCAACAATTGATATAACCTGTTTATTTTATGGCATTGCAATCACATTACATACCTGCATACAAAGCAGTTACTGACTATCTTTCTGAGCATGGCGGTTTTCAGCCTGACCGTGGTCATCAGAATTATTTCGGACTTTACCGGGATGGTGTGCTGATAACAGCTCGCTTGTCTAAACCGACAAGCCGGAATCAACACAATACGGTGACGGTTGAGATTTACTGCGATTCCGAAGACCAGTATGCTTGCTTCTTTTCATTTTTGAACGCGCTGAGTTCAAATGAAGTACACCATAGATTCAGCGATGCAAAATGCCATTATACGCATATCAGTCAGTTATTGGAACAGAGGTCCAAAGCCATCAAGATAGAACGGCGTTTCGTGGTTCCCGATGAATTGGACGCATTATCGGAAACATGCCAGTGGCTTGTAAAAAGTTACAAGGAGTGGGCCGGGCGCCCTTGCACACGTTATCCGGTGAAGGAGACGTCATCGGGATTCTCGGGTGAGCAGCTTGCTCAGCTGGTCGAGGAAGTCGGAATCCCTGAGGCGAAAATGCAGGAGTACCTGCAGCGTGGTGTGGCCGGTATTACTCACCCGGAAAAGCGAGATGGTGAGCTTTACGCTGCTCTTTGGTTTGACCAAAGTGTCATTCCTGAGTTGCCCGATTCGTTGGAATGGGGTGAGCAGTGGAAGCCTACAGAGGTGTATCGAACGCCACCCGCGTTTGCGGAGAAAGAGCCCAAAACACGCTATTGGTTATTGGTGGCTAATCCTCAGTATTGGAGTTTCTTCCACATGGCCGAAGGTGAGGAAGAAAGCTACTCGGTGTACACAGAGAAGGGGAACCCTCGCCAGGTTCCGGCGAACTTTGGGTTAGTGGCACCGGGTGAAAAAATTGTGTGTTACGAGGCCTATCCCACCATGCAAGTGGTAGCTCTTGGTGAGATAACAGAGGGCTCTGACGGTCAGAAAATTACGTTCCGCAAGACGGAGAATCTGCTTGAGCCGCTTAAGCGAGAGCTGCTCATGGCTCAGCCGTCATTGACTAAGCTATTCGGCAATCTGCACGGTAGTCTTCATGAATTGGCAGAGCGTCAGTATCTGTTGATAGAGCGTATGGCTCATGCCGAAAAGGCTCAGGCATTGACGAAAGCTCACAATCGCATCATTTTCGGTGCTCCCGGAACGGGTAAGAGTTATCTGTTGAATGCAGATGCCGCCTCGGTGGCAGAGGTGAACAGGGAGCGCGTCACCTTTCACCCTGAGTACAGCTACTATGATTTTGTCGGCTCCTATAAGCCGGTGATGAGAGATGGGAAAATTTGTTATGCCTTCGTTCCCGGCCCCTTTGCACGCATGTTGAAACGTGCGCTGAACAACAGGAGCGAGAACTATCTGCTGCTGATAGAGGAAATCAATCGAGCCCGTGTTGCAAGCGTGTTCGGTGATATATTCCAATTGCTGGATCGTAATGATTCGGGGGCCAGTATGTATGATATCGCTCCTTCCGAGGAGCTGAGGGAATATCTTTTCGGTGATCAGGCATCTGCCGAGGCGCGTGTGTATATACCGTCTAACCTCTACATCTGGGCTACCATGAACAGCGCAGACCAGGGTGTATACCCCATGGATACCGCGTTCAAGCGGCGCTGGAGTTTTGAGTATGTGGGCATTGATGAGGGGGCCGCTTATGTGCAGGGAGAATGGCGCGAAGACTGGAAACTTCTGCGCGCGAGAGTGAACGGTTTGCTGAGGGACGCCGGTATAAATGAGGATAAACTCATGGGTGCCTTCTTCCTGAACAGCAAAGAGCTGGCAGAGAAAGAGTATTTTATAGCGGCAGTAAAGAGCAAAGTGCTTATGTATTTGTTTGAGGATGCCGCTAAGCATAAACGCAGTGCTGTGTTTGCAGATAGCCGGAGTTATTCCGAATTGGTACAGGCGTTTGCCAACGCGTACCATGCCGGCGGTATGCAGACTGCTCTCGATAAGGTATTCTGTCGTCCGGCGGAACAATGAGTCGTGCTCACACAGAGAATCGCCTGCGCTCCCTGGCTTGGGCAAGGGAGCGAGTGGCTTACTCGCGCAAGCAGATAGCCGATATTTTCGGCATGAGTCCGAACGAGTCGGGCAATTTGATACTGACCCTCATGAATGAGGGAATTCTGAGCCAGCGCAGAAAATTTGACCGAACGGAACAGGCCGATGAGAGCGCACTCGAATCCTTCATCGGCTCAGGAGATTACGCATTTTCGTATGTGGGCATGTACTGCCACAGGGGGCATCTTGTTTATGTAATGCCCAAGTATTATACGGAGGATGCACTGATGGAGCCCGAGCTCGCCGTAGTCGGTGGGGCTCTTCCTACTACCCGCATGAATGTTTTCGCGCAGGTGATTAAGGTCATAGCGCGTTATAAATCAAAGTATGAAAACGTGTTTTCTGATGCTCTGCATGAGCGTGAATCTACCTGTTATCTGGCCCTATTGGTCTCATTGCTTTGTGATTATGCAGAGCACGGGGAGTATCGGGAAGATGTGGATTTGATTTCTCGGAATGGCAGCGGGCGAATTCTGTGGAATCGAACCATCAACACAACGACTCCTTTTATGCAGGACGGCACACCCGTGTACGTAGATGTGGATACCTGTCGTACCATCGATGCCCAAGACCATTTTATTACCCGTTTGCATAGGGTCATTGTAAAGGAATGCTACCGACAATTGGAGCTGTTCAGTCTGCCGGAACTGCTGGAACTCCCTCATGTCGAAACTATTGAGGAAAATATTGAGGAGCTGGGTGAAACGGATTTTCTGTTGCACTGTGTGGGGGCGGAACTCAACCAACAGTTCGACTCTCGCCGCAGGCATATTTTGCAGCTCATGCAGACATACTTGCATCAGCGTTTTGAACAGGATGAACTGCCCGAGTATTCCTTTTCCTTCGGCTGTACTCATTTTCACACCGTGTGGGAGGACGTTTGCCGTTGCTCTTTGGGAGTGGATGTGAAAAGTCGCTATGGCATTCAGCCCCCGAGATGGTCGATTTGTGATGGTGCTGCCTCAGACGTCCAACCTCTTAAGCTCGACATGCTGTTTGAGAAGGAAGGGGTAGCCTATGTGTTTGATGCTAAATACTACCTGCCGGAAATTGTCAATGGGCGGGTAAGCCGCTTGCCCGGTGTGAATGATGTCACCAAACAATTCCTTTATGCTATCGCTGTGCAGAAGAAGGAGGCTCTCAGCACACCTCCGGAGTGGTTGCCTTATACCGTATGCAACGCTTTCCTTATGCCCTTGCCCGTTGATGGCTCTCGTACGGCGGAAGTGGAGTATTATGCCGATATTGAGATGGGGCTTTTCAGCGGCATGCGTATAAAGGTATTTCGTCTGCAGGCCGCTCAACTCTATGAGGCTTATTTGACGCATCGCAAGTGCAATTGGCCGGAGTGCTTGTTTTCTCTGACATGCCGGGAGGTTTGATATTGACGGAGATGGGGCGCCTGATATACTGTTGGAAGTCGCTTTGCTTCATCAGATAACATAAGAGAGACAGAAAATGAAAATCAGGAATATACTCACGAGCTTATTTGCCACAGTAACCGCAGCGTGTGCCGCTGCAGCAGAACCCGATAATATGCAGCAGCTCTGCGATAAGACGTTGCCGGCAGCCATGAATGAATACAATGCCGAGAGCGCTTGTGCCGTTGTTGTATCCGTGACCGATGGAAAAGTGTTGGCCACGACCGAGTGTGCGACAGAGGGAGCCATTGCCCCGCTGCGTCTGCATGGCCGGACTCGTGTAGGCATGCTTGTTCAGCCAATTATTCTCTCGGGGGCGCTCGAGTCCGGCAAGGTAACCGTGAACAACCTGATATCCTGTGCTCCGTTACAGATAACTGAGAACATGCAGCTTACAGACCACCCGTTTAATTACGGAGTTCTCACCTGCGGGCAGGTCATTAAGAAGTCTTCCGTGCCCGGTACGGGGCGCATGATTACTATCGCCGGCGCTGAAACGTTGGCTAATCAGTTCACGGCTCTTGGCTTGCCTTGGCCCGCCAGTGATAGTCTTCCCGAGCTCTTTTCTATTGTTACGGATTCCATGGCCACTCCCATGGAACTGGTCGCTGCATACACAGCCATAGGCAGGGAAGGTAAGTTTGCATCAATCGCTGCCAATGGTAAGCCCTCTCCATCCGCTGAGAACGCCATGAAGCCCGCCACTGCTACAGCCGTACTTCAGGCGTTGGAAAGCTGCACCGAATACCGAGGCGCTGCCGGCCGTGGTACGGCCCTTGCCGCTGCTATACCCGGTTATCGTGTGGCTTGCAAAACAGCAACCATTCATAGTCAATCTGATAAAAAGTCGACAGATGTCGGCGCTGTTCTCATGCTCCCGGCTGACAAACCGCAATTGCTCGTTCTCGTGCTCATGCAGAATGTAAAACCGAACCATGTAGCACCCGCAGGTAATTCCGTTGCCGCTCCGGTCGCTAAGCAGATTGCTGTGCAGGGGATTAAGCTTTTCAATATAGCTCCGACGAAGTAAAAAAGAGCTGCGGTAACATCATTTTCGCGCCTTTGCTGTGTTTTTTCGCAGCAAAGGCGCTTTTCTTTCACTTTTCTTAGGCAAAATTTGCCTTTTGTTGAAAAAGTGCCAAAAATGTGATTTTTGAAAACGTTGATTTTTCAATATTTTTGAAAAATTGTTGCAAAAAAATACAAAATTTTTGAAAAATGAGCTTGACGTGCGGCGATGATTCGTGTATACTCCTCGGCACACCGACACGGTGCAGCCCGAAAGAGCTGAGCGAAACGCTGA